>JAOTSD010000043.1 GCA_030247555.1 Siculibacillus sp.
CCCTCGCCGCTCAGGCCACCGGCTCGGTGGTCGATCTCGGCGGCGGCACCGACACCCTGACGCTCGGCGCCTTCGTCAACACCGTCACCGTCTCGAACGTCGAGACCATCACCGGCGGCGCGTCCACCGACGCGGTCGCCTTCGGTGCCGCGGTCACCGGCGCCACCGTCGATCTCGGCGGCGGAGCCGACGGCCTGACCTTCTCCGACGACGGCGCCACCGTCACCGTCACCGGTGTCGAGACCATCGTCGCGGGTGCGGCCAACGACGTCGTCACTCTCGCCGACGCCGCCACCGGCCTCACCATCGACCTCGACGACGGCCACGACACCCTGGTGCTCGGCGCCCACGTCAACACGCTCACCGTCTCGAACGTCGAAGCCCTGACCGGCGGCGCGTCTTCCGACATCGTCACCCTGGCGACGCAGGTCACCGACGCGAGCATCGATCTCGCCGGCGGATCCGATCAGCTGGTGCTCGGCGACTTCGACAACACCCTGACGCTCGCCAACACCGAGACCATCCTCGGCGGCGCTTCGGCCGACCATCTGACGCTCGCCACCCAGGCGACCGGCCAGTCGATCGACCTCGGCGACGGCGACGACACGCTGAAGCTCGGCGCCTTCATCAACACCGTCACCCTGACCGACATCGAGACCATCCTCGGCGGCTCGACCGACGATGCCGTCACCCTCACCGCTCAGGCGACGGGCGTGGTGCTCGACCTCGGCACCGGCGGCGACACCCTGGTCCTGGGCAACTTCGTCAACACAGCGACGGTCTTCAACGTCGAGACCATCACCGGTGCCGGTGCCTCCGACACGATCGCCTTCGGCGCCGACGTCACCGGCGCCCGGATCGATCTCGCCGGCGGTTCCGACAAGCTGGAGTTCCACGAGTCCGGCGCGACCGTCACCGTGTCGAACGTCGAGACCATCGTCGGCGGCGCGGCCGACGATCTCCTCACCCTCACCACCGGCGCGGTCTCGCTCGACCTCGGCGGCGGCGCCGACGGGCTGGTGCTCGCCGACATCGTCAACACCCTGACCGTCTCCAACGCCGAGACGATCACCGGCGGCACCTCCTCCGACCTCGTCACCCTCGCCACTCAGGCGACCGGGACCGAGATCGACCTCGGCGGCGGGACCGACGAACTGGCTCTCGGTGCCTTCGCCAACACCGTCTCGGTGGCGAACGTCGAGACCGTCACCGGTGTCGGCGGCGCCGACGTGGTGACGCTGACCACCCAGGCGACCGGCGCGACCATCGATCTCGGTGGTGCGGCCGACCGGCTGACGCTCGGCGCCTTCGTCAACACCGTCACGCTGGCGGGGGTCGAGACCCTCACCGGCGGCGCGACCGACGACACCGTGGTGTTCTCCGCCCAAGCGACCGGCTCGACCGTCGACCTCGCCGACGGCAACGACACCCTGACGCTCGGCGACTTCGCCAACACCGTCACCGTCTCGCACGTCGAGACCATCCTCGGCGGCGCGAACGGCGACAAGGTCACCTTCGCCGTCGAGGTCGAGGACACCGTCGTCGACCTCGGGGCCGGGGCCGACACCCTGACCATCGACGCCACCGGTGCCACCGTCACGGTCGCCAACGTCGAGACCATCACCGCCGGCGGTGCCGCCGACATGGTGATCTTCTCGGCCCAGGCGACGGGTTCGACCATCGATCTGGCCGGCGGCAACGACCGGCTGGTGCTCGGCGCCTTCGACAACACGGTCACCGTGTCGAACGTCGAGAGCGTCACCGGCGGCGCCTCCTCCGACCTCGTCACCTTGGCGGCGCAGACCACTGCGGGTCGTTTCGACCTCGCCGGCGGCGACGACCGCCTGGTGCTCGGCGCCTTCGTCAACACCGCCACCGTGTCGAACGTCGAGACACTGACCGGCGGCTCGACCAACGACACCGTCACACTCGGCGCTCAGGCGACGGGCGCCACCATCGATCTGGCCGCCGGCAACGACCGCCTGATCCTCGGCGCCTTCATCAACACGGTCACCGTGTCGAACGCCGAGACCGTCACCGGCGGATCGACGAACGACACCGTCACCTTCGCCGCCCAGTCGACGGGAACCATCGTCGATCTCGCCGCCGGCGACGACACGCTGGTGCTCGGTGCCTTCGCCAACACCGTCACCGTCACCAACCTCGAGACCGTCATCGGCGGCTCGGACGATGACGAGGTGATCTTCGGCGCCGCCGTCACCGGCGCGACCGTCGACCTCGGGGCCGGCGACGACACGCTGACCTTCGCCGCCGCCGGCGCGACGGTCACCGTCGCCGGGGTCGAGACCGTCACCGGTTCGGCCGCCGACGACGCCGTCACCTTCTCCGGTGCGGGCGAGGGCTTCACCCTCGACCTCGACGACGGCGACGATGCGCTGACCCTCGGCGCCTTCGACAACACCGTGACGGCTTCGAACATCGAGACCGTCACCGGCGGCGCCTCCTCCGACACGGTCACCCTCGCCACCCAGGCGACGGGTATCACCGTCGATCTCGCCGGCGGGTCCGATGCCCTGGTGCTCGGCGACTTCGCCAACACCGTCTCCATCGCCCGGATCGAAACCGTCACCGGCGGTTCCGACGACGACGAGGTGACGCTGACCGCGCAGTCGACCGGCGGTGCCATCGACCTCGACGACGGCGACGACACCCTGACCCTCGGGGCCTTCGTCAACACCGTCACCGTGTCCGACGTCGAAACCATCACAGGTGGGTCGACGAACGACACCGTCACCCTCGGCGCGCAGGCGACCGGCATCGTCGTCGACCTCGAAGCCGGCGACGACACGCTGGTGCTCGGAGCCTTCGCCAACACCGTCACCGTCTCCGACGTCGAGACCATCACCGGTGTCGGCGGCGCGGACACCGTGGTCTTCGGGGCCGCCGTCACCGGCGCCACCGTCGACCTCGGCGCGGGATCCGACACGCTGACCTTCGACTCCACCGGCGCGACCGTCACCGTGTCGAACATCGAGACCGTCACCGGTTCGGCCGCCGACGACGCGGTCACTCTCGGCGGTCAGGCGGCCGGGGTCGTCCTCGACCTCGACGACGGCGACGACACGCTCACTCTCGGCGCCTTCGTCAACACGGTCACCGCTTCGAACGTCGAGACCGTCACCGGCGGCGCTTCCGCCGACACCGTCACCCTCGCCACCCAGGCGACGGCCTCGGTCGTCGATCTGGCGGGCGGCGACGACACCCTGGTGCTCGGCGACTTCGCCAACACCGTCACCGTGTCGAACATCGAGACCGTCACCGGCGGCTCCGACGACGACGAAGTGACGCTCGCGGCGCAGTCGACCGGCGGCGTCCTCGACCTCGACGACGGTGACGACACGCTCACTCTCGGCGCTTTCATCAACACGGTCACCGTGTCGAACGCCGAGACCGTCACCGGCGGTTCGACGAACGACACCGTCACCCTCGGGGCCCAGTCGACCGGAACGATCGTCGATCTGGCGGCCGGTCACGACACGATGGTGCTCGGCGACTTCGCCAACACCGCCACCGTGTCGAACGTCGAGACCGTCACCGGCGGTTCCGACGACGACGAGGTGATCTTCGGCGCGGCCGTCACCGGTGCGACCGTCGATCTCGGGGCCGGCGACGACACGCTGACCTTCGACGCCACGGGTGCGACCGTCACGGCGGCGAACGTCGAGACCATCACCGGCTCGGCCGCCGACGACGCGGTCACCCTCGCGGCGCAGGTCACCGGGGCGGCCCTCGACCTCGCCGGCGGCGACGACACGCTGACCCTCGGCGCGAACGTCAACACGGTCACGGTTTCGAACGCCGAGACCGTCACCGGCGGCGCTTCCGCCGACACCGTCACCCTCGGCGCGCAGGCGACCGGCGTGGTGGTCGATCTCGCCGGCGGCGACGACACGCTGGTGCTCGGCGCCTTCGTCAACACCGTCACAGTCTCGAACGTCGAGACGATCACCGGCGGTTCCGACGACGACGAAGTGGTCCTCGCGGCGCAGTCGACCGGCGGTGCCATCGACCTCGACGACGGCGACGACACGCTCACTCTCGGCGCTTTCATCAACACGGTCACCGTGTCCAACGTCGAAACCGTCACCGGCGGCTCGACCGACGACACCGTCACCCTCGGGGCGCAGTCGACCGGAACGATCGTCGATCTGGCGGCCGGCGACGACACGCTGGTGCTCGGCGCCTTCGCCAACACGGTCACCGTGTCGAACGTCGAGACCATCACCGGCGGTTCCGACGACGACGAGGTGATCTTCGGCGCCGCCGTCACCGGCGCGACCGTCGACCTCGGGGCCGGCGACGACACGCTGACCTTCGACGCCACGGGTGCGACGGTCACCGTCACCGCGGTCGAGACCGTCACCGGCGGTGCCGCCGACGACCTCGTCACGCTCGTCACCCAGGCGACCGGCGCGACCCTCGATCTCGACGACGGCGCCGACACGCTGGTGCTCGCGGCCTTCGTCAACACGGTGACCGTCTCGAACGTCGAGACCGTCACCGGCGCGGCTACCAACGACACCGTCACCCTCGCCGCCCAGTCGACCGGTGCCGAGATCGATCTGGCCGGCGGTTACGACTCGCTCACCCTCGGGGCCTTCGACAACACCGTCACGGTGTCGAACGTCGAGACCGTCACCGGTGTCGGGTCGAGCGACGTGGTGGTGGTCGGGGCGCAACTGCTGCGCGGCGTCTACGACCTCGGCGGCGGCGACGACGCCCTCACTCTCGGCGCCTTCATCAACACGGTCACCGTGTCGAACGTCGAGACGCTGACCGGCGGATCGACCGACGACCTCGTCACCCTCGGAGCCCAGGCGACCGGCGCGACGATCGATCTGGCGGCGGGCCGCGATCGGCTCACCCTCGGCGCCTTCGTCAACACGGTCACCGTGTCGAACATCGAAACCGTCCTCGGCGGCTCGACCGACGATGCCGTGACCCTCGGGGCCGCCGTCACCGGCGCCACTCTGGATCTCGGAGCCGGCGACGACACGCTGACCTTCGACGCCGCCGGCGCCACGGTCACCGTGTCGAACGTCGAGACCGTCACCGGCGGTGCCGCCGACGACGTCGTCGGCCTCGCGGCCCAGGCGACCGGTTCGGTGATCGATCTCGACGACGGTGACGACACGCTGGTGCTCGGCGCCTTCGTCAACACGGTCACCGTGTCGAACGTCGAGACCGTCACCGGCGGCGCCTCGGTCGACACCGTCACCCTCGGGGCCGAAGCGACCGGCATCATCGTCGACCTCGGCGGCGGCAACGACACGCTGGTGCTCGGCGCCTTCGACAACACCGTCACGGTGTCCAGCGTCGAGACGCTGACCGGTGCCGGCTCCGCCGACGTGGTGGTGCTCGGTGCCCAGGCGGGTCGCGGTGTCTACGACCTCGGCGGCGGCGACGACACCCTCTCCCTCGGCGCCTTCATCAACACGATCACCGTGTCGAACATCGAGACGGTCACCGGCGGTTCGACCAACGACATGGTCACTCTCGGTGCGCAGTCGACCGGTTCGGCCCTCGATCTGGCGGCCGGCCTCGACAGGCTGACCCTCGGCGGCTTCGTCAACACGGTCACCGTCTCCGGTGCCGAGACGATCGTCGGCGGGTCGACGAACGACACCGTGGTCTTCGGGGCCGCCGTCACCGGCGCCACCCTCGACCTCGGCGCCGGCGACGACGACCTGACCTTCGCCGCGGCGGGAGCCACGGTCACCCTGTCCAACGTCGAGACCGTCACCGGCTCGGCTGCGGCGGACGTGGTCACCTTCGCGGTCCAAGTCACCGGCGCGACGGTCGATCTCGACGACGGCGGCGACGTTCTGACCCTCTCCGCCTTCGTCAACACGCTGACGGTCTCCTCGGTGGAGACCCTCACCGGCGGTGCCTCCTCCGACGTGATCACCCTCGCCGCCCAGGCGGACGGCGCGGTGATCGACCTCGGCGGCGGCTTCGACGACCTCACCCTCGGGGCCTTCGACAACACCGTCACGGTCTCGGGTGTGGAGACGCTCACCGGCGCCGGTTCGGCCGACGTGGTGGTGGTCGGGGCGCAGTTGCTGCGTGGCCTCTACGATCTGGGTGGCGGCGACGACACCCTGACCCTCGGCGACTGGATCAACACCGTCACCGCTTCGAACGTCGAGACGCTGACCGGCGGTACCACCAACGACATCGTCACCTTCGGCGCTCAGGCGACCGGTGCGACGATCGACCTCGGGACCGGCCTCGACAAGCTGACCCTCGGCGCCTTCGCCAACACCGTCACCGTCTCCGGCGTGGAGACGCTGATCGGCGGGTCCGACGACGACGAAGTGGTCTTCGGCGCCGCGGTCACCGGTGCGACGCTCGACCTCGCGGCCGGCGACGACACCCTGACGCTGGCCGCGGCCGGCGCCACCGTCACCGTGGCCGGAGCCGAGACCATCACCGGCGGCGCGGCGGCGGACGCCGTGACCATCAGCGGGTCCTTCACCGGGGCGATCGATCTCGCCGGCGGCGGCGACACGCTGACCCTCGGGTCGTCGGGGACGACCGCCACCATCGCCGACGTCGAGACGATCGCCGGCGGCAGCGGGGTGGACGTCATCGTGCTCACCGGCAGCACCGCGGCGACGGTCACGCTCGGCGGCGGTTCGGACGTCTTCACCGGCGGCACGGGGTCGGACACGATCACCGGCGGTGCGGGTGCGGACCAGTTCGTCTTCACCGCGGCGGCCCAATCGGCGGCGGGATCCGGCGACGTCATCGCCGACTTCGTCCCGGGGACCGACAAGCTGGTGTTCCAGGGACTGCAGAGCGGCACGTTCTCCTATGAGGGCAGCGCCGCGCTGACCAACACCGGGAACAGCCAAGCCCGCTTCGACGACGGAACCGAGATCCTCGAGGTCGACGTCGACGGCGACGGCACCGCCGACATGGAGATCAAGCTCACCGGCAGGACCGCCGGCGACATCACCGGCGGCGACTTCAGCTGGAGCTGACGTCGCCGGGGAGGATGCTGGACAGCCCGCGCGGCTTTCTGGCATCGTCCGACCGAAGGCACTGCGAATCGGTCCCGCGGACCGAACCGGACGGGGCACCGCGCAGGCGGCGCCCCGTTCTCGGTTCGGCGGGGGCCTCGCGTGCGGGACGCCGTGTCCATGACGGGGGTCGGACGCCATGATCGAAGTGCCGGTCGCCTGGGGCGAACTCGTCGACAAGATCACCATTCTCGAGATCAAGTCGGAACGGATCGCCGACCCGGCGAAGCTCGCCAACGTCGTCACCGAACTCGGCCTCCTGCGCGAAAGGCTGGGGACGGTCGAGAACGACCCCGCCATCGCCCGCCTGCACGCGGCGCTGAAGGCCGTCAACGAGGCGCTCTGGCGGATCGAGGACGACATCCGCGACTGCGAGCGCGACGGTGATTTCGGCCCGAAGTTCATCGAGCTGGCGCGGTCGGTCTATCGCACCAACGATCGCCGGGCGGAGCTGAAGCGCGAGATCAACCTCGCCCTAGGCTCGGCCATCCTCGAGGAGAAATCCTACAAGCCCTACTGATGCCGGCGGCGGCGCCGGCGCCGCTGCGGGAATGCGACGGACGCGACACGACACGATGGCCGCCGACAGCACCCGGGAAGCGCTCCTCGCCGAAGGCCGGCGCCGGCAGGCGGCCGGCGACTTCGCCGCCGCCGAGGCCATCTGGCGCGGCCTGCTCGCCGAGGCGCCGGGCGATCTCGAGGTCCGCCATCTCTTCGGCGTCGTCCGCCACCAGCTCGACGACCATGCGACCGCGGTCGCCGAGATCGGCGCCGTCCTCGCGGCGCGGCCCGAGTTCGCCCCCGGCTGGCAGAACCTCGTCCTGCCGCTGGTCGCGCTGGGTCGTCTCGACGAGGCGGTCGCCGCCGGCCGCCGCGCCGTCGACCTCGCCCCGGAGAAACCCGGCGTGCGCACCAATCTCGCCCGCGCCCTGATCGAGGCCGGCCGGATCGACGAGGCCGCCGCGGTGGTCGGCGAGGCGCTCGTCCGCACTCCGCGCGATCCGATCACCCTGTCGCAGGCCGGCCATCTCGCCCTCCTCGCCGAAGACGCCGTCGGCGCCGAAGCGCGGTTCTGCGAGGCGGTCGCCGCCGATCCCGGCCATGTCGAGGCCCACTACAATCTCGGCGTGGCGCTGCAGGCGCAGATGCGCGACGCCGAAGCCGCCGAGGCCTATCGCCGGGCGCTGGCGCTCGAGCCCGACCATCGCGGCGCCCGCCTCAACCTCGGCGTGGCGTTGCGTTCTGAGGGACGGGTGGCGGCGGCACTCGAGGTGTGGGCCGGCTTCCGCTTCCCGCCGCGGGAGTGGGCGGAACTGGCCTATGACATCGGCTGCGCCCGCCTGCTCGCCGGCGACTGGGAGGCCGCTTGGCCGGACTACGAATTCCGGCTCGAGGCGACGCGCCCCTTCGTTCGGCCCCCGGCGGTGGCGGCGCCGAAATGGGACGGCGCGCCGCTTCCCGACGGTACCCTCGTCGTCCACCACGAGCAGGGTCTCGGCGACACGCTGCATTTCGTCCGCTTGATCCCGTCGATTCTCGACCGCGTCGACCGCGTGATCTTCGTCTGTCAGCCGGCGCTCACAGCTCTGCTCGCCACCTCGCCGATCTTCACCCGCAGCGATGGCCGGACGCGGGTCGTCGCCGAGGGCGAGCCGCTGCCGGCGCACGACGCATGGTCGCCGTTGCTCTCGCTCGCCGGCGTCCTGCGCCTCGGCCGGCGCGGCGTGCCGCCCGTCGCGCCCTGGCTCGTCGCCGATCCGGCGCGCGTCGACCGGTGGCGGGCGCATCCGGCCCTCGCTCCGGGAGCCTTCCGCGTCGGCCTCGTCTGGCAGGGCAACCCCAAGGCGCCGGTCGAGAAGGGGCGCTCGATCCCGCTCGCCGCCTTCGCCCCGCTCGCCGCCGTCGCCGGCGTCCACTTCGTCTCGCTGCAGAAGGGGTTCGGCCGCGATCACGCGCCGCCGGAGGGCATGAGGCTCGCCGACCTAGGCGACGATTTCGACGCCGCCGGCGGCGCCTTCCTCGACACCGCGGCGGTCATCGCCTCGCTCGATCTGGTGATCACCTCCGACACCGCCATGGCCCATGTCGCCGGTGCCCTCGGCCGGCCGGTGTGGCTGATCGCCAAGCGGGTGCCGGAATGGCGTTGGGGCCTCTCCGGCGGCCTGACGCCGTGGTACCCCTCGATGCGGATCTTCCGCCAGACGCGCACCGGCGATTGGTCCGATCCGATGCGCGCCGTCGCCGCCGACCTCGCCCGCCTCGCCGCGCTCCACGCCGGCCCCGGTCCCGCGGCGGGGGAGGACGTGCGTGCGCTCTTCGAGGCGGGTCTCGCCGCGCACGCCCGCCGTGCCCCCGCCGAAGCCGCCGCCCTCTTCGCCCGCGCCGTCCCCACCGCGCCGCGCGACGCTCGACTGGTCAATTTCCTCGCCATGGCGCGGATGGCGGAGGGCGGCGATGCGGCGCTCGCCGAGGCCCACGCGTTCGCCGCCCATTCGGTGGCGCTCGACGGCCGCGATCCCGATCTCCTCGCCAACCTGGCGGTGGTCGCGAAGCGTCGCGGCGACCTCGACGACGCCGGCATCGCCCTCGACCGGGCTCTGGCGCTCGATCCCGGTCATCGGGCCGCCGGTCTCAACCTGATCAACGTCGACCTCGCCCGCGGTCGCACCGATGACGCCGCCGGCCGCGCCGAGGCGATGGCGGCACGCTTCCCCGGCGACGCCGGTGTCCTCGCCGGGGCGGCCGAGGCGCTGCGGGCCGCCGGCCGTCTCGACGCCGCCACGGCGGTCGCCCGCCGGGCGATCACGGTCGCGCCGAACGAGGCGCGCCACCGTGTGTCGCTCGGCCGCATCCGGCTCGAGGCCGGCGATCCGGCCGGAGCGGCGCGCGCCTGGGAGGAGGCGGTGGTCATCGCCCCCGACGATCCCGACGCCCTCTCCAATCTCGGAGTCCACGAGCGCAATCACGGCGAAACCGGTCTCGCCCTGTGGTTCGGCCGTGCCGCGGTCGCCGCCGATCCGACCCACGCCGACGCCTGGTCGAACCTCGGCATCGCCGCCGGCGAGCGCGAACGCCCCGACGAGGCCCGTGCCGCCTTCGCCCGCGCCATCGCCCTGCGCCCCGACCACGCCGATGCCCGCATGGCCCACGGCATGACCCTGCTGGCCACCGGGAACTACGCCGAGGGCCTCCCCGACTACGAGTGGCGGTTGCGCTCCGCTCGCCTCGGTCTCGACGCCCGGCCGACCCGCCTCCCACCCTGGACGGGCGGCGATCCGAAAGGTCTGCGTCTGCTGATCGTCGCCGAACAGGGTTTCGGCGACGCGTTGCAGTTCGTCCGTTACGCCTCCGTCCTGAAGGCGCGGGGCGCGGCCGAGGTCCACGTCGGCTGCCGCAGGCGGCTGAAGTCGCTGCTCGCCACCGCGACCGGGGTCGACGGGACGGTCTGCGAGGGCGAACCACTGCCCGCCGTCGACGCGGTGGCGCAGATGATGAGCCTGCCGCATCTCACCGGCACCCGGGTCGAGACGATCCCCGGTGCGACGCCCTACCTCTTCGCCGAACCCGAGCGGGTCACCCGTTGGGCCCGGCATCTCGCCGACCGCGACGGCTTTCGCATCGGTCTCGTCTGGCAGGGCAATCCCGATCCGATGGTCGATCGCGGCCGCTCGATCGCGCTCGCCGCGCTGGAGCCGCTCGCCCGCATCCCCGGCGTGCGGCTGATCGCGTTGCAGAAGGGTCCGGGCAGCGAGCAGGTCGATACGGTCGCGCCGAACATGGTCGTCGAGACCCTCGGCGACGACTTCGACGGCGGTCCGGATGCCTTCATCGACACCGCGGCGGTGATGGCGAACCTCGATCTGGTGATCTCCACCGACACCGCCGCCGCCCATCTCGCGGGAAGCCTCGGCCGACCGGTGTGGATCCTTCTCAAAGCCCTGCCCGAGTGGCGCTGGCTCGGCGAGGATCGCGGCGACAGCCCGTGGTATCCGACCGCCCGCCTCTTCCGGCAGGCCCGCGGCGCCCGCCCGGGCGAGGATCGCTGGGCCACCGTGGTGGAACGCCTCGCGGCGGAGGTCGCCCGCCTCGTCGCCGGCGATCGCTCGCGCCTCTTCGACCGCACGGTGGCGCCGCCGCCCGCTCGTCCCGAGCCGCAGGTCGAGGCGCTGTTCCGCGCCGCGCTCGCCGCCCATCTCGCCGGCCGCCGCGCCGAGGCCCGCACCGGCTACGCCGAGGTTCTCGCCCGCCACGGCGACCACGGCGAGGCGTTGCACATGACGGGCGTCGACGCCCTCCAGGACGGGCGCTGGTCGCGCGCCCACTTCTTCTTCGAACGCGCTCGCCGCGTCGGGGTCGACACGCCCGAACTCGCCGCCAACCGCGCCGTCGCGCTGCGCAATCTCGGCCGTCCGGGCGAGGCCGAACCCATCCTCGCCGCCACCATGGCGACCGCGCCGTCGGTCGAGGCGGCGATCGGCCTCGGCAACGTCCTGCGCGATCTCGACCGCCCGGCCGAGGCGATTTCCGTCTACGAACGCGGCCTCGCCCTCGACCCGCGCGCCGTGAAGGCCTGGCGTGGCCTCGGCAACGCCCTGCGCGACGAACGCCGCGCCGCCGAGGCGGTGGTGGCGCTCGACCGCGCCGTGGCGCTCGCCCCCGACGACCCGGAGGCCCATCTCGATCGCGCCCATGCCCTGCTCCAGGCCGGGCGGCTCGGCGACGGGCTCGACGCCTATCGTTGGCGCTGGAAGAGCGCCGAGATGAGGCCGCATCGCCACGGCGCGCCGGAATGGGACGGCGCCGATCTCGCCGGCCGTACCCTGCTCGTCCACGGCGAACAGGGGCTCGGCGACCAGATCCAGTTCGCCCGCTTCCTCGCCCTCGCCGCGGCGCGGGGCGGACGTGTCGTGGTCGAGGCGCGGCGGGTGCTGCACGGGCTCCTCTCGCGCCTGATCCTGCCGGCGGGGGTGGAGGTCGCCGTGGTCGAGTCCGGCGCTGCTTCTCCGGCTCATGATCTTCAGTTGCCGATGCTCGACCTGCCGCGCGTCCTCGGGCTCGAAATCGCCGACCTGCCCGGGGCGGTGCCCTATCTCGTCGCCGATCCCGCCCGCCTCGCGCACTGGCGCGACCGGCTCGCCGACGACGGCCGGCTGCGTGTCGGCCTGATCTGGCAGGGCAATCCCACCGCCCGCGCCGACAAGGGACGCTCGCCGCCGCTCGCCGCGCTGGCGCCGCTCCTCGGCCTCGACGACCTGCGCTTCCTCGCGTTGCAGAAGGAACACGGCCTCGATCAGCTCGCGTCCCTTCCCGACGCCGGCCGCATCGAACGCCCCGGGGCGGGTTTCGACGAGGGGCCGGAGGGCTTTCTCGACACCGCCGCGGCGATGGCCCACCTCGATCTCGTGGTGACCTCCGACACCGCCGCGGCCCATCTCGCCGGCGCGCTCGGCCGACCGACGCTGCTCCTGCTCAAGCGCGCCGCCGATTGGCGCTGGCTCGAAAACCGCGCCGACAGCCCGTGGTATCCGACGCTCGAGCTCTTCCGTCAGGAGGTCACCGGCGACTGGTCGACGCCGGTCGCCGCGCTCGCCGCCCGTGTCGCGGCCTTCCGCGACCGACGCGCCGCCCCGGCGGCGAAGACGCGCCGACGGACGAAACGGCCATGAGTGATCCCGGCATCACCGTCCGCCTCGCCGCCGCCCATCGGCTCCACCGCGCCGGGGCCTTCGCCGAGGCGCTCGAGGGCTATGCCGGTGTCCTCGCCCTCGACCCCGATCACCCCGACGCCCTCAACCTCGCCGCTTCGGCGACCCGCAGCCTCGGCGATGCCGCCGCCGCGGTCGACCTCGCCCGCCGCGCCGTCGCCGCGGCGCCGGATCGCGCCGACGTGCGTTACAACCACGGCAACGCCCTTTCGGCGATCGGCGACCCGAGAGGGGCGGCGGAGGCCTTCCGCATCGCGTCGGCGCTCGATCCGACCCACGCCGATGCCGCCGCCAACCTCGGCCTCGCCCTGGCGCGGGCAGGCGATGATGCCGGGGCCGAAGCCGCCTATCGCGCCGCCCTCGCCGTCGATGCCGACCATCGCATGGCGCGGCTCAATCTCGGCAATCTCCTCGGCGAGTGCGGGCGCGGCGACGAAGGGATCGCCGAGTTGCGCGAGGTGGTCCGTCGCCACCCCGATCTCGCCGAGGGGCACTACGACCTCGGTCTCGCCCTGCTGCGCGCCGGCGACTGGATCACCGGCTTCGCCGAGTACGAATGGCGTTGGCGGACCGACGGTTTCGCCTCACCGCCGCGCCACACCGACATCCCCGACTGGGACGGTCGGCCGCTCGACGGACGGTCCCTGCTCGTCCATGCCGAACAGGGGCTCGGCGACACGCTGCAGTTCGTTCGCCTGCTGCCGCTCGCCGCTTCGCTCGGCGCCCGCATCACCCTGGAGGCGCCGACCGTGCTCGTCCGCCTCCTCGCCGATGTGGCCGGGGCCGAGACGGTGACCGATGCCGTCGATGCCGCCGCCTTCGACCTGCAGACACCGCTGATGGGGTTACCCCACCGCCTCGGCCTGACTCCCGGCGCCCTGCCGCCTCGCGCCGCCTCGCTCACCGCCGATCCCGCCCGCGTCGCCCTCTGGCGCGAGCGCCTGCGTCTCGTCGATGGCGCCGAGGCGGTGGCGGTCGCCTGGCGCGGCAACCCGAACTCGCCGGCCGACCGCGGACGCAGTTTCGACGGTCCGGCCCGTCTCGCCCCGCTCGCCGCGCCCGGTCGACGGTTGATCGCCGTGCAGAAACTCCCGCGCGACGAACTCGAGCCGGCGCCGGTGGCGAGCGGCTGGCGGGTCGCGAACGCCGGCGATCAGGTGATCGAGCATCCCGGCCCCGATTTCGACGCCGGCCGCGACGCTTTCCTCGACACCGCCGCCGTCCTGGCGATCTGCGGGCGGGTGGTGACGATCGACACTTCGCTCGCCCATCTCGCCGCGTCGCTCGGCCGGCCGACCGAGATCCTGTTGAAGCGAGTCGCCGACTGGCGTTGGCTCGAGCGGCGCCCCGACACCCCGTGGTATCCGACGGTTCGCCTGCATCGCCAGACGGTCGCCGGCGATTGGTCGGGCCCGCTCGCGAGCGTGGTGGCGGCGCTGGCGCGGGGGTGAGACGAGGGCGCCGGCGCCGGTGAGAGGGGAGTTCGCCACGGCGGAACCGAAGGCCTTCGGACGCGACGAACCGTCCGATGTCGGCACGTGGAACGAGGGCGAGATCTCTCCCTCCCCGTCCTCGCCGGGTCGAGCCCGCGACGACCACCGCGAGGGGAAGCCGACGAAGCCGGCTTCCGATCGACCTTCGGGCGCGTCGGCGCGGGTCCCGGATGTCGGACCGATCGCCACCGTGGTCGAGCGCCGAGAAGATCCGTCGGGCCGCCCTCTCCGACCTCTCGAGACGGGCTCTCAGGCGGCCGGCTTGCGCTGGATGAAGCCCCAATACTTGTCGGGTCCCATCTTCAGCTGGAAGCCGATGTCGAAGTGGTTGATGTCGACGAATCCGCTGCGGCGGATCAAGTCGTGCAGCATGCGCTGACCGAAGACCGAATAGTGGTTCTTGTTGAGCTCGTGGCCGGCGACGGTGTCGGGGCAGGGCACTTCGATGTAGACGACGCCACCGGGTTTCAGCACGCGGAAGATCTCGGCCAGCGTGAAGAACGGCATGATCGAGTGCTCGAGCACGTGCCGGCACCAGACGAGGTCGAACGTGTCGTCCGGGAACTCGAGGAAGGTCAGGTCCATCTCGACCGCGTCGTAGCCCGCCTCGCGGCAGATGCGCACGTCCTCGCCGATGGCGATGCCGGTGGCGTTCAGCCGGTCGGCGGCGAAGTGTTTCAGCGCCACGCCCTGGCCGCAGCCGATGTCGAGGACCCGCGCCCCTTCCGCCACCGGGAAGGTCGCCTTGACCTTCTCCCACACCTTCGCGGTGATGTCGGCGTGCAGGCCGGTCGGCGTCTCCGGATAGACGTCGCTCCACAGCTTGCGGCAGAAGGCTTCGAGCCGGGCGTATTTGGCCAGCGGATCGGCGGCGGTCGCCGGCATCTGCTCGGGCTCGGACATCGGCGTCTCCATCAATCGATATCCATGACGATGCGTTTCATCGCGGCGGCGGTGTGCCCCCAGGTGAGGGTCGAGAGGAATTCGGCGCCGGCCGCGCCGCGCCGACGCGCTTCGGCCCGATCGGCGTGGACGCGCTCCAGCGTCTCGACGATCTCCTCGACGTCGCTCTCGCCCCAGCCGGCGGTGCCGCCGACGCCCGCACCCGCCCCGCCCATCGGGCTCTGCCGGGTCAGCGGCCAGCAACGGTCCTCGGCGACGAGGTCCATGTGGCCGGTGTTGGCGGAGAGGATGGTCGGCACGCCGCAGGCCATGCACTCCATGGCGACCAGATTGGTGCCGCCCTCCGACCGGTTGGGGAAGAGCGCAACGTCCATCTCGCGCAGGATCGGCGGCATGAAGGCGTTGGGCACCGCCCCGAGATCGAGGAACTGGTTCTCCGGAATGCCGTTGGCCCGCGCCCAAGCGCGGTTGTCGACCGCCTTGCCGGACGCGTCGTAGGGGATCGGCGCCGCCTTGCCCGACTGGTCGAGGGTGCGGGCGAACTGGACCCACGGGCTGTGCCAGGCGGTGACCAGCATCGCCTCGGGATGGCGCGCCGCGAACCGGGCGAAGGCGGCGACCACCAGATCCTGCCCCTTGCGCAGCTCGAGCTTGCCGCCGGAGAAGACGAGGAAGCGATCGCCCGGGGTGCCGAGCCGCGGCGCCGGGTGGAACAGGCTCTGGTCGATGCCCTGGATGACGGTGGTGACGTTGGTCAGCCCGTGTTCGCGCAGGATCTTCTCGTTCCAGGTCGAGCCGCAGACGACGAGCGGGAAGGCGCGGGCGCGTTCGATCGTCTCGGCGTCGAGCTGCGGCTGTTCGAAGAAGACGACGCCGAGGGTCGGCCGGCCGCGCAGTTGCACCCCGTGGGCGCCCGGGCTGACGCGAAAGTCGTTGCCGAGGGCGGCGAGCAGCGGCCCGTCGAGATCGAGCGACCGGCCCGCCCGCCCGGCCAACTGCCCGGCGAGCCAGCCCGATCGGGTGACGAAGCCGTCGAGCGCCAGGCGACGCAGCTTGTCGACGGCGATCTGGCTCTCCTGGATCGGGAACGAGCCGAAGGCTTCGAGATCGGGGTCGCGCGCCCAGTGGAGAGCCAGATTGAGACCGTAGACGCCCCAGCCGAAGAAGCTGGAGATGCCCCAGTGGATCACCACGCGCCGCATGCCGACGAGCCCTCGCGCCGGGCCCCGTTCGCCGCGAATCGGCCGCGGGCCCCATCGATCCGTTCTAGTCCGCCGCCGCGGCGGCGTCGACGGCGGCCGACCGATCGGTCGCTTCCACGACCAGCACCAGTTCGAAGGTCATCAGCACCGGGTTGATCCCCCGGGCGAACCGCCCGCGCGCCACCCGTCCGCTCATGTCGACGAGCCCGCCGTCGAGTTCGGCGCACCACCCCACCTCGGGGCCGCCGGCGACGCGTCCGTGCGCGAGGTGGACCTCGGTGGCGAAGGGCAGGATCTCCTCGCCGTTCTCGAAGGCCGCCCCGATGGTCGAGCCGACACCGCCCTCGATGCGCGCCCGAGTGATGCCGCGCTCCCGACAGAAGTCCTCGAGCGCGCCGGCGAAGTCCTGGTTCGGCCGCAGCCGCAGCGCGTGGGCACGCTCCCGACCGTCGCCGAGTGAGGTGGGGTCCTCGGCCACCGGCGCGAAGACGGTGAATCCGGTCTCCTCGTCCGGGTCGGCCCGGAAGACGGCGCCGTCGAGGCCGAAGGCCGGGAGCACCACATCCTCGGCGACGACCGTCCCCTCCGGCAGGACGTGGCCGCCGCGGACCGCGCCGTCCGCCTCGCGCCAGGTCCCATGGGCGTGGAAGGCGAGCGCGCCGTCGCGCCGGCCGACCGTCATCGCCCCCTCCAGCACCCGGGTGACCTCCGCAGCACGGAAGGTCTCCGAATAGAAAGCGGCGTGACGGGCGTCGCGCGGCGGCGCCGGCATGCACCAGGCGAAGAGCGCGAGCGCCAGGCCGTCGAGCCGCACCGTGCCGCTCGAGAGACCTTCGGTGGCGAAGCACCGCGCGATCCCGGCGAGGAGGGTCTCGCCGGCGACGAGGTGCGCCTCGAAGCGCCGGCCGCGGCAGGCGACGGCGACGACCCGGTCGGCCGGGGCGGGCCCCGGCTGGCGGATCCGCGTCGGGCGAGTGGCCGCCGTCGAGCGGTTCACCGCGCCGCTCCTTCCCGCTCGGCCGCCATCTCGGCGAGCACGCCGCGGGCCTCGAGTTCGTCGCGCACCATGCGCTTCGGCACCTTGCCGTAGCCGGAGCGCGGCAGCGCTTCCCAGAAAACGAAGCGGCGGGGCATCTTGTAGCGCGGGATCTCGGCCGCGAGCGCCGCTGCGAGCCGACTCTCGTCGATCTTCGCGCCCTCGCGGGCGACGCAGACGGCGATCCCGACCTCGCCCCACAGCGGATCCGGCACGCCGAGGACCGCGACTTCGGCGATCTCGGGGAAGGTCAGGATCTTCTCCTCGATCTCGCGCGGATGGATGTTGGAGCCGCCGGAGATGTACATGTCCGAGGCGCGACCGGTGATGTGGACGTAACCCTCCTCGTCGACGTGGCCGAGGTCGCCGGTGCGGAACCAGCCGTCGTGGAAGGCGTTGGCGTTGGCGTCCGGATCTTCGTGATAGCCGGCGAAGACCGCCGGTCCGATGACGCAGATCTCGCCGGTCTCGTGCGGCCCGAGCTCGCGCCCCTCGCCGTCGCGGATCGACACCTGCATGCCGGTCCTGGGATGGCCGCAGGTGCCGAGGCGGGCGCGCGGCCCGTCGTCGAGCGTGTGCTCGCGCGCCGGCAACACCGTGATGTTGCCGGTCACCTCGCCGAGGCCGAAGTATTGGACGATCACCGGTCCGAGGGTGGCCAGTGCCCGCTTCTGGTCCTCGCGGTACATCGGCGCACCGGCGTAGATGACGTGGCGCAGGCTGGAATGGTCGTGTTCGGCGACGGAAGGGTGTTCGACCATCAGCTTGAGGATGGTCGGCACGGTGAAGAGATTGGTCACTCGGTGAAGGGCGATCAGCCGCCACGCCTCGGCGACGTCGAACTTGTCCGAGGGCATCAGCACGGTCGGCGCACCGCGCGCCATGATGTCGAGAAAATGCACCCCCGCCCCGTGGCTGAGCGGCGCCACCACCAGCGAGGCGTCGTCCTCGGTGGTGCCCGGCAACAGGTCGGCGAGGTGATTGGTGACGACGAAGGCCATCTGGCCGTGGGTGAGCACCGCCGCCTTCGACCGCCCCGTGGTGCCGGAGGTGAAGAAGAACCAGCAGGGATCGTCGTGTTCGACCGCGCATTCGGCGATCCGCGCTCCCCGGTGGGCGGCGATGCGGGCACCGACGTCGGCCTCGCCGAAGGCGGTGTCGCGCGCCGCCTCGTCGAAGCGCCAGACGAACTCGATGCCCGGCGCCTCGGCGGCGACGACGGCGGCGTGCTCGGGGAAGTCGCCGTGGCAGAGGAAGGCGCGGGCGCCCGAAGCGGTCGCCAGCACCGCCACTTCCTTCGGCATCAGGCGGAAGTTGGTCGGCACCCAGACCGCGCCGATCCGGAAAGTGGCGAACATCGACAGGACCATCTGCACGGTGTTCTTGGAATGGACGAGGACGCGGTCGCCCTTGCCGATGCCGCGCGCGGCGAGCGCCGTGGCGAGCGCCTCCGCCTGCGCGGCGATCTCGGTCCAGGTCCAGCGCTCGTCGCCGCGGACGAAGGCGGTGCGGTTCGGCAACCGCCGCGCCGTCTGGGTGAGGAAATGGGCGAGGTTCATCACCCGCCGCGACACCCGCGCGACGCCGCCGAGGGGGGCGCCGCCGGTCATCGCACCCGCTCCAGGATGGAGACGTAACTGGCGACCGCCGCGCCGCCCATGTTGAAGACGCCGGCGAGGCGTGCGCCGTCGAGCTGCATGTCGCCGGCCTCGCCGGCGAGCTGCATCGCCGCCATGACGTGTTGCGACACGCCGGTGGCGCCGATCGGGTGGCCCTTCGATTTCAGACCGCCGGAGAGATTGACCGGCAGCCGTCCGCCGCGGCGGGTCGCGCCCTCGCGCGCCACCTTCCAGCCCTCGCCGGGGGCGGCGAGGCCCATCGCCTCGTATTCGATCATCTCGGCGATGGTGAAACAGTCGTGGGTCTCGACCAGATCGAGGTCGTCGATCGCGAGGCCGGCGGCGGCGAGCGCCCCGCGCCAGGCGCGATGGGCACCGTCGAAGGCGATCGGATCGCGGCGCGACAGCGGCAGGTGGTCGTTCGCCTGGACCCGGGCTCGGATCGCCACGGTGCGGGCGAGAGTCGCCGCCGTCTCGGCGTCGGCGACGACCAGCGCCGCGGCGCCATCGGAGACCAACGAACAGTCGGTGCGCCTCAGCGGCCCGGCGACGATAGGGTTCCTCTCCGACACCGTGTTGCAGAAGTCGAAACCGAAGTCCTTGCGCATGTGGGCGAAGGGATTGAGCACCCCGTTCTCGTGGTTCTTGGCGGCGATCATCGCCAGCTCGGCCGAGCGGTCGCCGTGACGCTGGAAATAGTTCGCGGCGATCTTGCCGAAGATGCCGGCGAAGCCCGCGTCGACCGCCGCCTCTTCCGGCCGGTAGCAGGCGGAGAGCAGGATCTCGCCGACCTCCGCCGTCGACGTCGCCGTCATCTTCTCGGCGCCGACCACCAGCGCGATCCGCCCCCGGCCGCTCTCGATGAAGTCGAGCGCCGCGTTGAGGGCCGCGGACCCGGTGGCGCAGGCGTTCTCCAGATGCACCGCCGGCACCGGGGCGAGCTCCGGCACCGCCGCCCCCACCAGCGCCGCGTCGAAGCCCTGGCGCGAGAAGCCGTTGTTGTAGACCCCGACGGTGACGAGATCGACGTCGTCCGCGGTGACTCCGGCGTGGTCGAGGGCCGCCCCGGCGACCCGGCCGATCAGGCTCTCCACATCCGGATCGTCGAGCTTGCCGAAGGGCGAATGGGCCCAGCCGACGATCGCGGCGTTGCGGGTCATGGCGTGTCCTCCTGTCGAGCCGTTCTCGGCGTCTCGCGGCCTCGCTTCGCGGCGCCCGGCCGCGACGGCCGGTCAGTTGTAGACCGGGCCGCGGGACGGCGAAAAGAGGGAAGGGGAGACGGAGGGCCCGGGCCACGGCATCGCGGTCGCGATCACTCGCGGGCGTAGCGCTTCAGGTTGGCGATCTGGGTGGCGACCGCGTCGAGGACGCCGAGCCCGAGCGGCAGCATCAGGACCCAACCGCCGAGCCCGGCCATCCAGCCGAGACCGAGGAAGATCGGCAGCAGGCCGTCGAGCCCGGTGACGAAGCGCTCCGCCTGTTTCGCCGCGGACACCGGCCCCGCCGGGCCGCTCGGTTTCGGGTCGCGCCCGAGGGTGCCGAAGCGATAGTCGCGGGCGGCGCGGGCGAAGAGCCGCGTCCAGGCGGCCACCGCCGCCACCGCGAACCACGCTCCGCCCGCGTCGGCGCGATCGGCGGCTATGCCGACGGCGACGAAGAGGACCGCCCAGCGCACCATGTCGACCTGGAAATCGACGTAACGCCCGAGCCAGGACGTCCGTCCGGTGAGGCGCGCCAGATCGCCGTCGGCGCAGTCGAGGAGCCCGCCGACCCAGCCGGCGAGGCCGATCAGCGGCACCGCCGTCTCGCCCGGCAGGAGGAACGCCAGGGCGAGCATCACCGGGATCGACAGGCCGCCGGCCAGCGTCACCGCCATCGGCGTCGCCGACGTGTGGGCGAGCCCCCAGGCGAGCACCGCCGCGAAGGGCCGGTAGAAGACGACATAGGCCCAGTCGCCGCGCGCCTCTTCCCGCCAGCGTCCGGCGTACTGCTCGCCGACGAAATCGCGGAGGGAGGGAAGGGGCGGCCGCTCCATGGTCAACGATCCTCTCCGGCCGCGGTGCGCATCGCGGCGATCACCCGGGCGAGCGCCCGGCACAGGCGCGCGTCGTCGGCTTCGCCGCGCGAGGAGATGCGCAGATACTGGCGGGCATCTTCCATCGATTTGCCGGAGCAGTCCTTGACGTAGATGCCCTCGCTCTCGAGCAGCCGCAGCACCAGATCCGGCGCGTCGCCGACCGCCGGGTCGAGGCGGCAGAAGACGAAATTGGCGTCGGTCGGATGGACCGTCAGCCCGTCGATCGCCGCCAGTCCGCGCGCCAGAGCCTGCGTCTCCCGGTGCACCAGCGCGCAGGAGGTGGTGTACTCGTGGCGGAAGGCGGTGAAGAGCCGCAGGTAGGCCTCGGCGAAGGCGTTGATGTTCCAGATCGGGATGCGGCGGCGGACGCGGGCGATCTCCTCGGCGTCGGCCGAGGCCATCAGGCCGATGCGCAGACCACCGACCCCGTGCGACTTGGAGAGGCTGAGGAGGATCGTCAGGTTCGGATGGTCGGCGAGGTCCGGCATCAGCGACGCCGCCCGGCCCTCAGCCTGGAAGTCGACGAAGGACTCGTCGAGGATCACCCGCGCCCCGATCGCCGCCGCCCCCTCGACGATGCGCAGCACGTCGGCGCGCGGCACGGCGTTGCCGGTCGGATTGTTCGGCGTGATCAGCACGACGTGACCGGCGCCGACCGCCCGCGCCCGCTCGATCAGGGCGTCCGGATCGACGCGGAACCCGTCCGCGGCGACGAGCGGATGGCGATGGACGAGGCCGGGGGCGACGACCGCCTCGTATTCGTTGAACGACGGCGTCGGCACCACCACCGGCCGCGTCGCGTCCGACAGCACCAGCGGGATCAGTTCGCTGACGCCGTTGGCGATGACCAGCCGCGCCGGATCGATCTCGTAGAAGCGCCCGACGAATTCGGCGATCGGCCGTTGCGCCGACGGATATTCGCGCACGAGGAAGTCGAGCCGCGCCGCCATGTGGTCGACGACCTTCTTCGGCGGGTAATGGAAATTGTAGAGCAGGCAATGATCGACGACCGGGTAGCGCCAGTAGCCGCCGTGCCGGGTCTCGAGATGGCGGAGCCGCTCTTCGGGCGACTTCAGCCGGTATTCGGCGATGTCGTGGTCGTCGAGATTGTCGATCTCGAACCAGTCGGCGTCCGCCACCACCTCGGCAAGGAACGTCGTGAGACCGCGGTCGATCGCCTCGGCGAAGAGCGTCTCGTAGTAGGCGGAGAGGTCGGCCGCCGCGACCTTCTCGCCGAGCCGGTCGGTGAGCCAGCCGCGGGCGAAGGCGGCGGCGATGCGGTAGAAGTTGACGGTCTTGAAGTGATGGGCGCGGTGCTCGCCCGTCGGGATCTGCGTCGGCGCGGTGATGGTCGGCGGATCGCCCACCACCTCGACGCAGGCGCCGTCCATGAACCAGGTCTTCGGCGAGACCAATGCCGCGTTGGTGCCGGCGGGGCCGCGGACCAGCGGTTCGAGGACCTCCGGCCGGCAGATGATGTCGGACTCGAGCAGCAGGAAGTCCTCGTCGAAATGGTCGCGCGCCAGCCACAGCGAATAGATGTTGTTGGTGGTGCGATGGTTCTCGTTGTGGACGAAGACCAGGTCGACCCGCGGATGGGCGGCGGTCAGCTCGGCGACGATCTGTTCGCCGAGATGCCCGGTGACCACGACGACGCGCTCGACACCGACGGCGGTCAGGTCGCCGACGAGCCGCGACAGGATGCTCTCGCCTGCGACCCGGACGAGCGGCTTGGGACGCTCCGCCGTCAGCGGGAAGAGGCGTGCGCCGGTGCCGGCGGCGAGGACGATCGCTCTACGAACAGCCATTCCGGGGGTGTTTCCTCATCTCTCCGGTCCCGGGGCGTTCCCTCGGGTCCGGTCGGCGCCCGTGGGGCGTCACAGGGTGTGCACGTGGACGATCTCGGCGGCGAGCTTCAATCGGTCCGACCGGCCGTTGGTGTCTACGACCCGATCGAAGATCCCGTTCTCGGCGCCATCCCGATCGATCAGCAGGCTCTCGAGCGCCGGCAATCGGGCGATGCCGTAGCCGAGGTTCTGTCCGACGAGCTTCGCCGGGTCGAGCGAGTCGTCCCAGATCGACAGGGCGAAGCCGGACTGGAGGAGCCGGCGCGCCAGATCGACGCCGGGGCTCTCGCGCAGGTCGTCGCTGTCCGGCTTGAAGGCGAGGCCGACCATCAGCACTCGCGCAGCGGGAGCGAGCCCGGCGGTGGCGTGGGCGAAGAGGAACTCCTTGTGCGCTTCGTTGGAGCGCAGGACGTTGTCTATGATCGGCGTCGTCGCTCCGACCTCGCCGGCGATGTGCCGCAATGCCCGGACGTCCTTCGGCAGGCACGAGCCGCCGAAGGCGCCGCCCGGTCGCAGGTAGTAGGGCGAGATGTTGAGCTTGGTGTCGGCGACGAAGATCTCGTGCACGCTCGCCGCCGAGATGCCGAGCTCGAGGCACAGCCGGCCGATCTCGTTGGCGAAGGCGACCTTCAGCGCGTGGAAGGTGTTGTCGACGAACTTGGTGAACTCGGCCTCGCGAAAGCCGGTGTGGAAGGTCGGCGCCTCGAGGCCGGCGTTGAGCCGCTCCACGTTGGCCGAGGGCCGACCGTCGACCGTGCCGACGACGATCTTCGGCGGCGAGAAGAAGTCGCGGATGGCGACGGACTCGCGCAGGAACTCCGGATTGTAGACGAGTTCGACACGGTTTTGCGGATCGGGCGAGGCGGCGGCGAAGATCGGCGTCACCAGGGTCTCGATCGTCCCCGGCCTGACCGTCGAGCGATAGACGACGGTCAGCGGCACGTCCCGCGGCGACCGCAGCGCCCGGGCGATCTGACGGGTCACTCCGGCGATGTGGCTCATGTCGTGAGAGCCGTCCGGCGCGCTCGGCGTGCCGACGCAGACGATCGCCACGTCGCGATCGTCGAGGACGTCGCCGACCTCGGTCGTCGCCCGCAGCCGTCCCGCCGCCACCGCCTCGGCGATCAGTTCGTCGAGCCCCGGCTCGGTGATCGGCGTCGCTCCGGCGTTGACGGCCTTCACCTTCGCCTCGGCGACGTCGATGCCGACGACGTCGTGCCCCTGCCGGGTGAGGCAGGCGGCGGCCGTCAATCCGACGTAGCCGAGCCCGAAAATCGCGATCTTCACTCCGGGTTCCCTCTCCTGTCGTCGTCACGGCGCTCGCCGCCCGAGCCGACCTCGTCGAGCCGGCCGAAGTGCCGCTCGAAGATCGCCCTGACCCGCCCCTGCCGGACGGCGGGCACCGTGTTGAAGCAGAGTGTCCGCGGTACGAAAAGCCCCCATCGCAGCAGCGCGAGCCGCAGCCGGATGTAGAGGTCCATGAAGACGCTCTCCTCGACGTGGGCGAAGGACAGCAGCACCGCGTCGAAGGTGCGCACCAGATGCGGATCGCGGTCGCGCAGCTCGAAGCTGTTGACCAGCGTCTGCCAGTTCAGCCCGTTGTCGTCGTCGCGGAAGCGCAGCGCCACCGCCTTCGACAGCCGGTCGCCGACCTCGGCCCAGACCCGTTCGCAGGTCGCCCGCCGCATCACGTGGAACGAGTGCTCGGGCGTGTGGACGCGCTCGAAGCCGCGTTCGTAGAGGAGCAGCGCCGTCAGGTTGACGATCCGCGTGTGCCCCTTGTGGCGTGCCGCGTCGATCCTCGCCCGCCACCGCGGCTGCACCCGGCCGCGCAGCGACAGCCGGCCGTCGACGACGAAATGCTCGCGCGGCGTCGGTCGCCAGAAGACGAAGTCGTCGTTGGCGTAGACGAAGATCTCCGACAGCCCGGGGATGCGGTGGACGAAAGGCTCGATGCTGCGGCTGGCGAAGACCGGGAAGAGTTCGGCCGGTTGGATCTCCGGTTCCTCGACGATGCGGATGCGTGGATCGGCGAGATCGACCGGCGGCTTCTGGCCCGGCTTGACCACGATGAAGATGTTGCGGATCCACGGGGCGAAGCGGCGCGCCGACCGGACCGACCACGAGATTTCGCCCATCTGCATCCAGCGAGCCTCGTCGCCGGTCAGTTCCGGTCGGTCGTCGCGCTTCGGAGCGTCGCCGCGATAACGACTCTTCAGCGCCCGAAAGGCCGGGTCGGCACCGTCCACCCACAGATAGACGAGGTCGATCGGCTCGCTCGCCGGCGCCTCCGGCACGTTCGGATCGGTACTGCTCATCGGCCGGGACGTCGGCTCCACCTCGGACATCGGAGAACGCGGGCCGCTCACCATCGCGGGACGTTACTCCGGTTCCCGTCCGAGACCATAGGGCAAAACACGCAAGCCGCGCTCCGGCGCCGGCGGCCGTTCACGGTGTCCCGCCGACGAGGCGCAACCGCGGCGGCCCCGCTTCGAGCCGGCCGATGCGGGCGGCGGCGGGGAAGCCGGCGGCGCGGATCCGGGCGAGGAGGTCGTCGGCCCCTTCCGGGGCACAGGCGACGAGGAGCCCGCCGGAGGTCTGCGGGTCGGTGAGGAGGTGGCGGCCGATGTCGTCGAGCTCGGCCGGCGGGTCGATCTCCTCGCCGTAGCTCGCCCAGTTGCGATGCGAAGCGCCGGTGACGCAACCCTCCGCCGCCAGATCCCGCGCCCGCGCCAGCAGCGGCACCGATGCGACGTCGACGACGACGGTGAGCCCCGAACCGCGGGCGATCTCCAGCCCGTGCCCGGCGAGGCCGAAGCCGGTGACGTCGGTGACCGCGTGCACGTCGGGGTCTCGTCCGAACTCGGCGCCGATGCGGTTGAGCCGCGTCGTCGTCGCGATCATCTCGGCGTAACCCTCGCCGTCGAGCTTCCCCTTCTTGATGGCGGAGGAATAGACGCCGACGCCGAGCGCCTTGGTCAGGATCAACGCATCGCCGGCCCGCGCCGTCGAATTGCGCCGGACCTCTTCCGGCCGGCAGGTGCCGATCACCGCCAGGCCGTAGATCGGCTCCGGGCTGTCGATCGAATGGCCGCCGGCCACCGGTATGCCCGCCGTGCCGCAGACCTCGGCGCCGCCGCGCAGGATCTCGCGCACCATGTCGGTGGGGATCTTGTCGATCGGCATGCCGAGGATGGCCAGCGCCATGATCGGCCGCCCGCCCATGGCGTAGACGTCGGAGATGGCGTTGGTGGCGGCGATGCGGCCGAAGTCGAAGGGATCGTCGACCATCGGCATGAAGAAGTCGGTGGTGGCGATGACACAGGTCGCCTCGTCCACCTGCCACACCGCCGCGTCGTCGCCGGTCTCGGTGCCGACCAGCAGGCGTTCGAACGGACCGCCCGTCGGCTGCCCGGCGAGCAACCGCCGCAGCACCGAGGGAGCGAGCTTGCAGCCGCAGCCGCCGCCGTGGGCGAGCGCGGTGAGGCGGACGGCGGGTGCGTTCATCGGCGGATCCTCGATCGGTCGGGGCGCGCGCGCCGCCGCCGCGCGGGCGACGTCGGGGCGAGGGGGGAGGGCGGCCGCGATCGAAGAACGTCGCCGCGCGCCGTCGCGAGGACGGGCCGGGGCGGGAGAGAAGCGGTGGGCGTGCCCCGAACCTCGGGAGCGCGGATCTCGATCACCCCGTCAATCTGCACCGATCGATCGCGACCGGTCAATCGCGCCGCAAGAATTCGCCCGCCCGGCGACCTCCGCCCGCCATCTTCGATCATATTAGAATTGACTGATGTTGCTTTGCGATAGGATTCGACGGAGCGAAATGAGGAAACGCTGCACCGAAACATGACACATGGCGAATATGCACGCATCCTCCGGTCACATCTGACCTTGGGTCAATGTCCGGATACACGAATTCTTCGAGCGACGACTCGTCGAATGGGGCTTCGAGAGTTTGACATCGGCGGATCGCGACCTGTACCTTTTCCAACATATCCGGAAAACTGCTCATCGGAGTCGAGCGGGCCGGAGAGTGGGGCTCGCAATGCCCCCGTCATCAGGGAGTGAAGACGATGCCAGGAGGAGGGCCGAGATGAACATGGACCTCTCGCGACGCGCATTCCTGCGCGCGGCGGGGGCGGGAGTTGCCGGAACGAGCCTCGGCGCGCTCGGCTTCGGCGATGTGGAGGCGGCGCACGCTGCGGCCATCCGGCCGTACAAGCTCGCCGGCACCACCGAGACCCGCAACACCTGCACCTACTGTTCGGTCGCCTGCGGAATCCTGATCTATTCCAAGGGCAATCTCGCCAAGGGCGAGAAGGCGGACATCGTCCACATCGAGGGCGATCCGGACCACCCGACCAACCGCGGCACGCTCTGCCCCAAGGGCGCGGCGCTCTTCCATCTGGTCAAGTCGGACACGCGTCTGACCCGGCCGCGCATCCGCCGGCCCGGTTCCGACCGGTTCGAGCCGGTCACCTGGGACGAGGCGCTCGACCGCGTCGCCCGCCACATGAAGGCGGACCGCGACGCCAACTTCGTCGCCAAGAACGCCGCCGGCGTCACCGTCAACCGCTGGACCACCACCGGCTTCCTGGCGGCCTCGGCGACGACCAACGAGACCGCCTTCGCCACCTACAAGGTGGTGCGCAGCACGGGCATATTGGCGTTCGACAACCAAGCGCGTGTCTGACACGGCCCCACGGTGTCCAGTCTGGGCCCGACATTCGGCCGTGGTGCGATGACCAACTCGTGGACCGACATCCGGAACACGGACCTGGTGATCATCATGGGCGGCAATGCCGCCGAAGCTCATCCTTGCGGATTCAAGTGGGTCACGGAGGCCAAGGCCAACCGTGGCGCCAAGCTCATCGTCGTCGATCCGCGCTTCACGCGATCGGCCTCGGTCGCCGACCTCTACGCTCCGATCCGGCAGGGCACCGACATCGCCTTCCTGATGGGCGTGATCAACCATTGCATCAAGAACGACAAGGTGCAGTGGGAATACACCAAGGCCTTCACCAACGCCGCCTACGTGGTCAAGGAGGGCTTCGCCTACTCCGACGGCCTGTTCACCGGCTACGACGAGGGCAAGCGCGACTACGATCGCTCGTCCTGGGACTATGAGATCGGTCCGGACGGATTCGCGGTGGTGGACGAGACGCTCCAGCATCCGCGTTGCGTCTGGAACCTGCTCAAGACCCACGTCGCCACCTACACGCCGGAACTCGTCGAGCGCATCTGCGGCACGCCGAAGGACAAGTTCCTGAAGGTGTGCGAGATGATCGCCGAGACGTCGTCGCCGAAGAAGACGATGACGTCGATGTACGCGCTCGGATGGACGCAGCATTCCAAGGGCTCGCAGAACATCCGCGGCATGGCGATGCTGCAGCTGATCCTCGGCAACATCGGCGTTCGCGGCGGCGGCATGAACGCCCTGCGCGGCCACTCCAACATCCAAGGCCTGACCGACATCGGCCTGATGTCGAATCTCCTCCCCGGCTACCTCGCCATCCCGGCGGAGCGCGAGAAGGACTTCGCCACCTACATGTCGAGCCGCGGCTTCAAGCCGCTGCGGCCCGGGCAGATGAGCTACTGGCAGAACTACAAGAAGTTCTTCGTCAGTTTCCTCAAGGCGATGTGGGGACCGGCGGCGACGCCGGAGAACGACTTCGCCTACGACTGGCTGCCGAAGCTCGACGTGCCGTCCTACGACATCCTGCGTGCCTTCGAACTGATGCACCAGGGCAAGATGAACGGCTACATCTGCCAGGGCTTCAACCCGCTGCAATCGTTCCCCAACAAGGGCAAGTCGATCGCGGCGCTGTCGAAGCTCAAGTACCTCGTCGTCATGGATCCGCTGGAGACCGAGACGGCTCGCTTCTGGGAGAACCACGGCGAGTTCAACGACGTCGACACCGCCAAGATCCAGACCGAGGTGATCCAGCTGCCGACCACCCTGTTCGCCGAGGACGAAGGCTCGCTGACCAACTCGGGCCGCTGGATCCAGTGGCACTGGGCGGCCGGCACCCCGCCGGGCGAGGCCAAGAGCGACATCTGGATCATGGCGCAGATCCACCTTCGCCTGAAGGCGCTCTACGCCAAGGAGGGCGGCGCCTTCGCCGACCCGATCACCAATCTGCACTGGCCCTACAAGAACCCGGGCGATCCGACGCCGGAGGAACTCGCCAAGGAACTCAACGGCTATGCCGTCGAGGACATTCCCGACGCGACCGATCCGGCCAAGGTGGCGCTGGCCAAGGGCAAGCAGGTGGTCTCCTTCGCCGTCCTGCGCGACGACGGCAAGACGGCCTGCGGCTGCTGGATCTATTCCGGCTGCTTCAACGAGGCGGGCAACAACATGGCCCGTCGCGACAACTCCGACCCGGACGACACCGGCGCCCATCTGAAGTGGTCGTTCTCCTGGCCGGTCAATCGCCGCATCCTCTACAACCGCGCCTCGGCCGACCTCCAGGGCAAGGCCTGGGATCCGTCGCGCAAGCTGATCGAGTGGGACGGGTCGAAGTGGGCCGGCTACGACGTGCCCGACATCGCCCCTACGGCGAAGCCCGACACGGTGATGCCGTTCATCATGAACCCGGAGGGCGTCTCGCGGCTCTTCACCCGGGGCATGATGCGCGACGGACCGTTCCCGGTGCACTACGAGCCGTTCGAATCTCCGATGGCCAACATCGTGGCGCCGAAGATCCGCGGCAACCCGGTGGCCCGCGTCTTCAAGGGCGACCAGGAGCAGTTCGGTACGTCGGCGGAGTTCCCCTACGCGGCGACCTCCTACCGGCTCACCGAGCACTTCCACTTCTGGACCAAGCACGTGCGGACCAACGCGGTGCTGCAACCGGAGTTCTTCGTCGAGATCTCGCACGAACTCGCCAAGGAGAAGGGCATCGTCAACGGTGGCCGGGTCCGGGTGTGGTCGAAGCGAGGCTCGATCAAGGCCAAGGCGGTGGTCACGAAGCGGATCAAGCCGCTGATCTGCGACGGCAAGCCCGTCCACGTCGTCGGCATTCCGCTGCACTGGGGCTTCACCGGCGCGGCCAAGAAGGGCTTCGGCCCCAACGTGCTCGCACCCTTCGTCGGCGACGCCAACATCGAGACGCCGGAGTTCAAGGCGTTCCTGGTCAACATCGAACCGATCGCCGGTCCGACGGTCTGAGGAGGAACGAACCATGGCTCTGACTTCCGCTGACCTGATCCGGCGCTCCGCCTCGAGCGTTCCTCCACCGGCGGCGAAGCTGCCGGAGGTGGCCAAGCTGATCGATGTCTCCAAGTGCATCGGCTGCAAGGCCTGCCAGTCGGCCTGCATCGAATGGAACGACCTGAAGCCGACCGTCGGCGAGAACGTCGGGTCCTATCAGAACCCGCACGACCTCTCGCCCGACACCTGGACGCTGATGAGGTTCACCGAATGGGACAATCCCAAGTCGGGCGACCTCGAGTGGCTGATCCGCAAGGACGGCTGTATGCACTGTTCGGATCCGGGCTGCCTCAAGGCCTGCCCGGCGCCGGGCGCGATCGTCCAGTATTCGAACGGCATCGTCGACTTCGTCCACGAGAACTGCATCGGCTGCGGCTACTGCGTGAAGGGCTGTCCCTTCGACATCCCGCGCATCTCCAAGGTCGACGAGAAGGCCTACAAGTGCACGCTGTGCTCCGACCGTGTCTCCAACGGTCAGGGTCCCGCCTGCGCCAAGGCCTGTCCGACCCAGGCGATCGTCTTCGGTACCAAGGAGGAGATGAAGAAGCACGCCGACAAGCGGATCGCCGACCTCAAGTCGCGCGGTTTCGCCGAGGCCGGCCTCTATGACCCCGCCGGCGTCGGTGGCACCCACGTCATGTACGTGCTGCATCACGCCGACCGGCCGGAGATCTACGCCGGCCTGCCGAAGAACCCGGCGATCTCCGCGGTCGTCGAGCTCTGGAAGGGCGCGACCAAATACGCCGGCCTCGCCGTCGTCGGTCTCGCCGCCGCCGCCGGCTTCGTCCATCACATCGTCAACGGCGCCAACCGAGTGACGCGTGAGGACGAGGCGAACGCCGCCAAGCTGAAGGAGAAGGCGTGATGTCGAACGCAGATCCGACGCCCGAGGCGTCCTACCGCGTCACGCGCTACACCACGGCGGCGCGGCTCAACCATCTGGTGACCGCGGGGAGCCTCGTGCTCCTCGCCGTCTCCGGCATGGCGCTGTTCCATCCGAGCCTCTTCTTCCTCACCGGTCTCTTCGGTGGGGGGGCGATGGCCCGCGAGATCCATCCGTGGATCGGAGTCGTGCTGTTCTTCGGCTTCTTCGGCCTGTTCTTCCGCTTCTGGCGGGCGAACCTGCCGGAGCGGGGGGACGGCGAATGGCTCAGGAACGGCGGCGCCGTGCTCGGTGGCCACGAAGAGAAGCTCACCGAGATCGGCCGTTACAACGCCGGTCAGAAGCTGGTCTTCTGGTCGATGTCGCTGTTGATCGTCGTCCTGATCGTCTCCGGACTGACCATCTGGGACGAGTATTTCGCCGCTTGGACCTCGATCCCGACGAAGCGCATCGCCGTGCTGGTGCACGCGGTGGCGGCGATCGTGGCGATCTGCGTTTGGATCATCCACCTCTATGCGGCGATCTGGGTGCGTGGCACGATGGACGCCATGACCAAGGGATCGGTCACCGGCGGATGGGCCTGGCGGCACCACCGGCGGTGGCTGAGAGAAACGATCGGCGGCAAATCCGCCGGCTGAGGAAACGCGGGGTCCGCGGTGCGGACGCCCGATCCGATCTCGCACGGGGCGCGGAACGCGAGAGCTTCCGCGCCTCTCGCATCGAGAGACGTGATCGAGGGAGAGACATGACCGACTTCGGCACGACCAGTTCCGATCCCACAGACATCGGCGAGACCTCCAAACCGCCGTTCGCTCGCCTGCCCGATCCCCGTGGCCTCTTCGCCCGCCGAGCCGCGCGTTTCCGCACGCTGGCGCAGGGCGCCGAACTCGGCCCCTATCTCGAATTCCTCGGGCGCCTCTGCGACGTCCAGCACGCCGTCCAGGAGGGGCTCGCCGAAGCGCCCGCTCCCTCGCCGGAGCTCGCCGCCCGCGCCCGTGCCCACGCCATGCCGCCGGTCGACCGGTCGGCCGCGGCCCGCGACGAGAGCTTCATGGAGATCTTCGATCGGCTCGTCGCGCGTGCCCGCGAGATCGACATGCCCGAGGCCGCCCGCGCCGCTCTCGGGCGCGTCGCCGGGGCCGACCGCGACGGCCGCTTCGCCATGGCCGAGGCGGTGGTGGCGAACCGCATCCCGGTCGAGGCGACGGCCGAACACGTCTTCGCCGCCGCCGCGGTCCAGGTGCACTTCGCCCGGCTCGCCGCTTCCCTCGACGCCGCCGCGCTGGTGCCGGTGGGCGAGGGGGCCTGCCCGGCCTGCGGCGGCCCGCCGGTCTCCTCGATGGTGGTCGGCTGGGTCGGGGCGCACGGCACCCGCTTCTGCGCCTGTTCCACCTGTCAGACGCTGTGGAATCACGTCCGCGTCCGTTGCTGCCTCTGCGGTGAGACCAAGGGCATCTCCTATCGCGAGATCGAGGGCGGCGACGGCATCGTCAAGGCCGAGGTCTGCGACACCTGCGCCGCCCAGGTGAAGATCATGAAGCAGCACGAGGACCCCGACGTCGATCCGATCGCCGACGACGTCGCCACCTTGGCGCTCGACCTTCTGGTGCGGGACGAAGGCATCCGCCGCGGCGGCGTAGACCCCTTCCTGATCGGCTACTGAGGCGGGCGATGAACGATCTCCGTCGTCTGCCGGCCGTCGACGAGGTGCTGAGGAGCGAGGCGGCCCGTGCCGCGGCCGATCTCCACGGCCGGGTGAAGACGGTCGAGGCGGTGCGGGCCGAACTCGAGGGAGCCCGCGCGGCGGTGCGCGAGGGATCCGAGGCGCCGTCGGCCGAGACGATCGCCGCCCGCGCCGGGGTGCGGCTCGACCACGACCTGAAACCGAAGCTCGTCGCCGTCCACAATCTCACCGGTACGGTGCTCCACACCAATCTCGGCCGCGCCCTGCTGGCGGAAGCGGCGGTGGAGGCGGCGGCGACGGCGATGCGCCGGGCGATGGCGCTCGAGTTCGACCTCGCCGGCGGCCGGCGCGGCGAGCGCGACGGACTCGTCCGCGATCTCCTGCGCGAGCTGACCGGGGCCGAGGACGCGACGGTCGTCAACAACAACGCCGCGGCGGTCCTCCTTGTCCTCGACACGCTGGCCAAGCGACGCGAGGCGGTGGTCTCGCGCGGCGAACTGATCGAGATCGGCGGCGCCTTCCGCATGCCCGACATCATGGCCCGCGCCGGGGCGAAGCTCATCGAGGTCGGCACCACCAACCGTACCCATGCCCGCGACTACGAGGCCGCCATCGGCCCGAAGACCGGCGTGGTGATGAAGGTCCACACCTCCAACTATCGCATCGAGGGCTTCACCAAGGAGGTCCCGGGAAGCGAGGTGGCGGCGATCGCCCATGCCCGCGGCGTGCCGATGGTCGACGATCTCGGCTCCGGTACGCTGGTCGATCTCTCCCGCTTCGGCCTCGGTCACGAGCCGACGGTGGCCGAAGCGGTGGCGGCGGGGGCGGACCTCGTCACCTTCTCCGGCGACAAGTTGCTCGGCGGGCCGCAGGCCGGCTTCATCGTCGGCCGGCGCGAGCTGATCGCTCGGATCAACCGCAATCCGCTGAAGCGGGCGCTCCGGGTCGACAAGATCCGCCTCGCCGCGATCGAGGCGACGTTGGCGCTCTACCGCGACCCCGATCGGCTCGCGGCGCGCCTGCCGACGTTGCGCCATCTGGCGCGGCCGAAGTCCGACATCGCGGCCTGCGCCGTCCGCCCCGCCGCACCGGTGGCGGCGTTGGTCGGCGGGTCCTTCAT
>JAOTSD010000044.1 GCA_030247555.1 Siculibacillus sp.
GGATCTCGCGGCCTCGGCCGATCGACTGGCCGAGATCGTCGACTTGCTGCGCGCCCACACGCCGCACGACTTCCGCCTCTACAAGCCGGGCACGCTCAGGCGGCGGATCGAGCGGCGGATGGCGGCGGTGGGAGCCGCCGACGCCGACGCCTATCTCGAACGACTGCGCGGCGACCCGCACGAATTGGAGATTCTCGCCGCCGATCTCCTGATCAACGTCACCGGCTTCTTCCGCGACGCCGACGTCTTCGACCACCTGGCGACGACGATCGTGCCGGATCTGGTGCGAGACCGCTCGCCCGATCGGCCCATCCGCATCTGGGTCCCCGGCTGCAGCACCGGCGAGGAGGCCTATTCGCTGGCGATGGTGTTCCTCGAGGCGATCGCCGCGGCGAAGCGCAACCTCAAACTCCAGGTCTTCGCCTCGGACGTCGATGCCGACGCGGTGGCGACGGCGCGCGAGGGGCTCTGTCCCGCGACCATCGAGACCGACGTGTCGGCGGCGCGGCTCGCCCGCTTCTTCATCAAGGAGGAGCACGGCTGGCGGGTCACGCCGGACCTGCGTGGTGTCGTGGTCTTCACCGTCCAGGACGTCCTCACCGATCCGCCGTTCTCCCGCCTCGATCTCGTCTCCTGCCGCAACCTGTTGATCTATCTGGGCAGCGAGGCGCAGGAGAAGGTGCTGGCGCTGTTCCACTTCGCCCTGCGCGAGGGAGGCCTGCTGCTCCTCGGCAATTCGGAGACCGCCGGCGACGTCGACGGCCGCTTCGAAGCGCTGTCCAAGCCCGGACGGCTCTTCCGCCGCATCGGACCCGGCCGGGCGGGAGACTTCGGTCCGGTCTCGGGAAGCGACGGCCTCGCCACGGCGTTCCGCCGCCACCCGGGTCGCTTGCCGAAGCGCCAGGCGAGCCTCGCCGAACTGTGCCGCCGTCTGGTGATCGAGGACTTCGCCCCGGCGGCGGTGTTGATCGACCGCAGTCACGAATGCCTCTACACGCTCGGGCCGATCGACCGCCATCTCCGGGTGGCGCCGGGAGCGCCCAGCCACGACCTCCTCACCCAGGTGCCGGAAGCCCAGCGGATCAAGCTGCGCTCGGCGATCCAACGCGCCGCCCAGGACGACGTCCGTGTGATCGTCGACGGCGGACGGATCGCCCGCGACGGCATCGAGGTGCCCTTCTCCATCGACGTCCGCCCGGTCCACGAGCCGGGCGAGGAGCCGATGTTCCTCGTCTGCTTCGTCGAGGAGCGGCCGCAGAGCCCGCGCGGCGATCTTCCCGTCGACGCCGACGACGATCCGCGCATCGTCGAACTCGAGCGCGAACTCGACGCCACCCGGCGCGAGCTCCAGGGCGCAATCCGCAGCCTGGAGGTCTCGGTCGAAGAGCAGAAGGTGGTCAACGAGGAGGCGCTCTCCGCCAACGAGGAGTTCCAGTCGACCAACGAGGAGCTGCTGACCTCGAAGGAGGAGCTGCAGTCGCTCAACGAGGAACTGACCGCCCTCAACGGCCAGCTCCAGGAGACCCTGGAACGCCACCGCACCACCTCGAACGATCTGCAGAACGTGCTCTATTCGACCGACGTGGCGACGCTGTTCCTCGACACCGATCTCAACATCCGCTTCTTCACCCCGGCGACCCGGTCGCTGTTCAGCATCATCGCGAGCGACGTCGGCCGGCCGCTCGCCGACCTGCGCTTCCTCGCCGCCGACGCGACGCTGCTCGACGACGCCAGGGCGGTGATGCGCAACTGGACGCCGATCGAACGCGAGATCGAGGCGCCCGGCGGCCTGTGGTTCATCCGCCGCGTCCTACCCTATCGCACCCTCGACGACGGCATGGCGGGGGTGGTGATCACCTTCGTCGACGTCACCGAACGACGCCGCATCTCCGAGGCGCTCGATGCCGCCAAGCGCGAGGCCGAGCGCGCCAGCCTCGCCAAGTCGCGCTTCCTAGCCGCCGCCAACCACGATCTGCGCCAGCCGTTGCAGACGCTCTGCCTGTTGCAGGGCCTGCTGGCCGACGCGGTGGAGAGCGACAAGGCGAAGCGGCTGGTGGCGCGTTTCGAGGACGCGCTCGGTGCCATGACCGGCATGCTCGACGCGCTGGTCGACATGAACCAGATCGAGGCGGGGACGATCCACGTCGAAATCGACGAGGTTCCGATCGGCGAGGTCTTCGAGCGCATGGCCGGTGAGTTCGGCTATCCCGCCGACGCCAAGGGGCTGGTTCTCAGAGTCTGTCCCTCGACCCAGGTGGTGCGCACCGATCGACGTCTGCTCGAACAGATGATCCGCAATCTCCTCGCCAACGCGCTCAAGTACACGCCGAAGGGCCGAGTGCTGCTCGGCTGCCGGCGGCACGGCGCCACACTGCGCATCGAGGTGTGGGACACCGGCATCGGCATCGCCGCCGAACACCTCCAGTCGATCTTCGAGGAGTATCATCAGATCGACAATGCCGCCCGCGATCGCAGCCGGGGCCTCGGCCTCGGCCTGTCGATCGTCCGACGGCTCGCCGATCTCCTCGGCCATCGCATCCAGGTCCGATCGCGACCGGGGCGAGGGTCGGTGTTCTCGATCGAGGTGCCGCGGCTGATCTGTCCCCCCGAGCCGGTGTCGACGGTCCCTGCCACCGTCGCCAAGCCGGAGCCGACACCAGCCGGCGACCACCGCATCGGGTCGATTCTGGTGATCGAAGACGAGCCGGACGTGCGCGATCTCCTGGAACTGGTGCTGGAGCGCGAGGGCCATCTGGTCGTCGCGGCGCCAGACGGCGTCACCGCGGTGAAGTCGGTGGTGGAGGGGACGCTGCGTCCCGATCTGGTGCTCGCCGACTTCAACCTGCCCGGCGGTCTCGACGGGCTCGGGGTCGTGGCGCGGCTGCGCGAGGAGAGCCGCCGTCCGCTACCGGCGATCATACTGACCGGCGACATCTCGCCCGACACGCTGCGCGACATCGTCGTCCAAGACTGCCTGCATCTCGACAAGCCGGTGAAAACCGAGGCGCTCATCGCCGCCGTCTACGGGCTGCTGGCTTCTCCGACGCAACGGCCCGCCGCGAAGCAGCGGTCGGACGCGGCCGTTACGCCGTCCGCCGCCCCGGCGGCGGCGCAGGTCTGGCTGGTCGATGACGATGCCCACATCCGGTCGGAGATGGGCGCGTTGCTGGCGGCCGAAGGTTTGGCGGTCGAGGCCCACGACAGCGGCGAGGCCTTTCTCGCGGCCTACCGGCCGGGTGGCGAGGCCTGCCTGTTGATCGACGCCTACCTGCCGGGGATGAGTGGACTGGATCTGCTGCATCGGCTCTCCGCCGAAGGCCATGCCCTGCCGTCGATCATGATCACCGGCCATGGCGATGTCGCCATGGCGGTCGAGGCGATGAAGGCGGGAGCCGTCGACTTCTTGGCGAAACCGGTCGGCCGCGACGACCTGATGGCCCGCGTGACGCGGGCGCTCGCCCACGCTCGCGACGACGAGATCGAGGCCGCCACGCGCGAGGGGGCCGTGCATCGGCTCGCCGGTCTGACACCGCGTCAGGCCGAGGTCCTGGAGAGGGTTCTCGCCGGCCACCCGAGCAAGAACATCGCCACCGACCTCGGCATCAGCCAGCGCACGGTCGAGAACCACCGCGCCGCGATCATGAAGAAGACCGGCGCGAAGTCGCTGCCGGCGCTGGCCCGTCTGGCCGCAGCGGCCGGCGATTGAGGGGCACGTCACCGCCACAGCACGCCTCGAAGACGCGAAGCGGCCGCCCCGCGGGGCGGCCCTTCCCGCGTCGGCCGACGAGCAGGTTCACTCGAGGATATCGACGATCCGACGAGTGGTCGGATCGACCAGGACCGGCCGTTCGTTGACGATGGCGTATCTGAATGCCCGGACACCGAATTCGGGCGGGACGTCGTGGTAGGTCACACCCCGCGCGGGCAGAACCGCACCGATGACCATCTCGCGATCGAAGGTGTAGGACGGGTGGTGTCTGCGAACGGCGTATTCGCGAAAGCGCGGACGCTGGTCGATGCCGAAGAGCCCGTCGAAGACTGTGCCGACCGGGCCGGCGGCACGTGTCCAATCCTCGACGGTCACGTCTGCCTCGACGACCTCGGCGGCGGCGGCGGCGACGCCCTGCGCACCCGCCACCATCGGTGAACCGAACATCGCCGCCATCGCGGCGGCGATCATCGTTCTTCGCATGTCGAACTCCCGTCGTCTTTTTCGAGACCCCGCCGGAGTGGTCGAATTCGGTGTGGGGCGACCGAATTCGTCGTCACCCGTTCCGAATTCGCAGCGCCATCGGGCTCGAAAGGTGGAGGTCCCGCGTTCGGAGATCGCGTCGGCCGCCGTTTCGGGAGTGGAGCCGGAACGGATCGTGTCGACAGCCTCGGAATCTACGCGACCTCACGGCGAAACCCACGGTGATGCCCCTTCGCCGCGGGTGGCCGTGGATCCCGCACGGACGCCGCGGGGGTCTCGAGTAGATTCCGAGGCTGCCTCCTCGTGGGACCGCCGCCTAGGCTTCTCATCGATCCCATCGACGATCGCGTCGGCGGGATCCCACCGGCCCGGCGCACCGCCGGAGGTGTCGAAAGCGCCGATCGGCGCTCCTCGCCACCCGCCTCGTGCGGTCCGAACCGACGGTGCCCGGTGGTCCGGCAACGGCACGCTCAGGCAAGGAACCTCGGCTTTGGCCCTCCCTCCGAAACATCAGGCGACCGAACACCACCACTACGCGGCGTCTCACCATCACGCCGCCGCCCACCACCACCATCAGGCGGCGCACTTCTACGAGCAGGGTGATCACGACGAGGCCCAGAAGCACGCCGCCGCCGCCCTCGAACACAGCCAGCTCGCGCAACGACAATCCACTACCGCTCACGCGCGGTCCCGTGGCGGGTCGTTGCAGTCGTCCGAACACTGACGGCGATCGGACGCCGCGCATCCGGCGCGAAGAACGCCGCGTCACCCGAGGAGAAAATCATGAACAAGGACCGTATCGCCGGTTCGGCCAAGCAGACCGTCGGCAGCATCAAGGAAATGGCCGGAAAGGCCCTCGGTGACCCGAAGTTGGTCGCCGATGGCAAGGCCGAGCAGATCGAAGGCAAGATTCAGAGCGCCGTCGGTGGTCTGAAGGACGCGCTGAAGCCGTGACGTCACCGCGGCCGGCCGGACCCGCCCTCGCGGCGGGGCCGGTCGCCCGGCGCACATCACCGACGAAAGAAGACCGACATGCCCCGCATCCCGGCCATTCTCGCCGGCGCCGCCCTCTTGGCGACCGCCTCGATCGGTTCGGCGCTCGCCCAAGGCGCGCCCCAGACCCTGTCACCGATGACGATCGACCCCACCATGCTCACCACCGGTTACCGTACTTCGAAGGTCGTCGGCAGCCCGGTCGTTCGAAGCGGGCGAGGCCTTCGGAGCGATCGACGACCTGATCGTCACCACCGCCGAACAGGTGCCCTTCGCGATGCTGTCGGTCGGCGGGTCCCTGGGGGTCGGAAGCAAATACGTGGTGATGCCGGCCAGCGCCCTCCAGGTGCGTGACGACAAGAGGGTTCTCACCGGCGCCACCAAGGAGTCGCTGCAGAGCCTGCCGGGCTACACCTACACCAAGTGACCGGTGGCGCCCGTCGTCCGCGATCCGTCGCGGGCGACCCCGCCGCTCCATTCGAGGAGACCCACCATGAGTATCGGCACCATCCTGCTGATCATCCTCATCCTCTTCCTGGTCGGCGCTCTGCCGAACTGGCCGCACTCCTCCAGTTGGGGCTATGGCCCCAGCGGCGCCGTGGGCCTTGTCCTGGTGATCGTCGTCGTCCTGCTCCTGCTGGGCCGGATCTGATCCGATGACCGGCCGATCCGCCCTTGCGATCGCCGGTCTCGGCTGTGCCCTCGTCCTCGCCGGCTGCGCCGGCCGCGGCGAGGGTGGACTTTCGCCCACCCCGCTGAGGGCGGCGGGCGCCTCGCGTGTCGAGATGCTCGTCGCCACGACGCGTGCGCCGACCGGCGCGCCCGACATGCCCTTCGCCGGCGAGCGCGGCACCGCGACCGCCCTGCGGCGGATCGTCGTATCGATCCCGCCCGAGGCGTCTCGCCACGTCGGCGACGTCCAATGGCCGTCGAGCCGGCCGGTCGACCCGGCCACCAGCTTCGCAGTGTTGGAGAGCCGGCCGGTCGATGCGCGCAGCGCCACGTCCTGGTTTCGCCGCACCGGCAAGCACCACGTCCTGATCTTCGTCCACGGCTTCGACACCCGCCACGACGAGGCGGTGTTCCGCTTCGCCCAGTTCGTCCACGACAGCGGAACCGCCTTCGTGCCGGTGCTGTTCTCGTGGCCGTCGCGGGGGTCGGTCTGGGCCTACGACTACGACAAGGAGAGCACCAACGGATCGCGCGACGCGCTGGAGACCCTCCTGCGGCGGGCCGCCGCCGAACCCGGCGTCTCCGAGATCACTGTGCTCGCGCATTCGATGGGCAGCTGGCTGGCGGTGGAGGCGTTGCGCCAGATGGCGATCCACGACGGCGCGGTGACCGGGAAGATTCGTGACGTCATCCTCGCCTCGCCCGACCTCGATGTCGACGTCTTCGGCCATCAGATAGAGCGCATCGGCCGGGGACCGCACTTCACCCTGTTGGTGTCGCGCGACGACCATGCCCTCGACCTGTCGAGATTCAACGCCGGCGGCGTCGAACGCCTCGGAGGCATCGACCCGACCGCCGAGCCGTACCGCTCGATGCTCGAGAAGCGCGGGGTCACCGTCTACGACCTCTCGGCTCTGAGGAGCTCCGGTCCGCTCAATCACGGCAAGTTCACCGAGAGCCCCGACGCGGTGCGGGTTCTCGGCGAACGGCTGCTCGCCGGCCAACCGATTTCGGATCCGCACGTCGGCTTCGGTGATCGCGTCGGCGCTCTGGTGATCGGTAGCGTCGGCTCGGCCACCAGCCTGATGGTGCGTCCCTCTGGCCTCCTGACGGATCTTCCGCGGCGATAGCGCCGGTGCCGGGTGGTCGGCGGGCGCGTCGGCGCCCCGAGGGCACGTGGGCGGCCGCCGCTTTCCCTCCGAGGAGAAGTGGCCGTCGCTGCGTAGATCCCGAACCTGCCCGCACCGGCCCCATGCCGGTACGGTGAGAACTTCGAAATGCACCGGATCGATCCGATGCGTCCCCGCCGAATTCGGACGCGCGGCGACCCTTTGGAGCCCCTGCGACGGAGAGCCCATCATGACCATCGAGAACACCGATCTGGAGCGCCGGGTTCTGGCGCACGAACGCATCCTTCAGGTGCTGATCGCCCAGATGGACGAAGCCGAGCCGAAGTTCATGGACCGAATGAAGGCGACCTTCGCCCGGCGCCACGTTCTCGGCGAGGGCGAGCAGGATTTCACCGCCACCGAGCAATACGCGGAGCAGTTTCTTCGCCAGATCGAGTCGCTGGGCGACGAACGGCGCCGGGGGATCGACTCGTTCGCGCCGGGTATCGTCGCGGCCGATGCCGGGCGCAAGGTCTGACGATCACGGCGAACGAAAGATGCGGCCGGGATGACGAACACGGTCATCGGCGACCGGAACTGGACCGTCGCTCGCGACGTTCGTCTCATCCGGACCTCGTAACCGCGAGCGTCCGTGCCCTCGAGGAGGACCACCAATGAAGTTCACCGACACCGCTCTGTTCGCCGGCCTCGCCGTCGCCGTCACGCTGATCGCCGCCCCAGCCTTCGCCGAGACGGTCATGTTCAAGGCGACGCTGTCGGCCGCCGAAGAGGTTCCCGCCACGACCTCCAAGGGCGTCGGCATGACCGACGTCACCTTCGACACCGCCACCAAGAAGGCGTCTTGGAAGGGCACCTACTCCGGTCTTTCCGGGCCGGTGCCGGGGTCTCATTTCCATGGCCCCGCCGAGAAGGGCAAGACCGCCGCAGTAGAACTGGCGATCGAAGCCAGGGCCGGCCCCTTCGAGGGGATGGCGACGCTGACCGACGCCCGAGCCAAGGATCTGATGGCCGGCATGCTCTACGTCAACCTCCACACCGCCGCCCATGCCGACGGTGAGATCCGTGGCCAGGTGGTCAAGGCGAAGTAGGCCCGAATTTCGCGCTCCGCCCGGCCACCCGCCGGACTGGGCGCGGCTCTCTTTCCGAGCCCGTGCGACGGGACGACACGATCCGAGAAGAACGGCGATGAAGAGATTTGGAACGGCCGTCTGGCGCGCTGGCCTCGAACGTGGATCGGGTACGATCTCCACCGAGAGTGGGGCACTCGCCGCCCACCCGTACGGTTTCGCCAGCCGCTCCGAGGGCGAGCCCGGCACCAACCCGGAAGAGTTGATCGGTGCCGCTCATGCCGGCTGCTTCACCATGGCGCTTTCTGTGATCCGCGCCGACACGGGATTTCCCACCGACCGGCTCGAGACGCGCGCCGACGTCATCCTCGAGAAGATCGGCGACGGTTTCGCCATCACCGCCGTCCATCTCGCTCTGCGCGGCCGGGTTCTTGGTGTCGCTGCCGACGCCTTCCTCGACCTCGCGACCAAGGCACGAATCGACCGCCCGGTCTCCAAGGTCTTGAAGACGGTCGTGACGCTGGACGCCTCGCTGATCGCTTGAACCAAGGTGGGCCGTCGCCGGCGGGCACGACGGTCGCCGACATCCCGACCGCCCGCCCGTCTCCCCCGATGCCGATCCCCGAGCCCGGGTGGAGCACCGAACGAACGCTCCGATCGGGGTGTCGAAGGAGAAGACCATGACCCTCGGTATCGCCCAAGTCCAACCCGTCGTCGCCCTGATCGCCGGCGTTCTCATCCTCGTGATGCCTCGGCTGTTGAACTACATCGTCGCCGTCTACCTGATCGTCTCCGGACTGCTCGGCCTCGGTCTGATCCGCTGAACGGTTCCGCGCCGTGAACGAAGAGACCGGTGGGGCCGGCAGGCGCAATCGCTCCGCAAGACCGAGTGTGGTGATCCTCACCGATCGACGGGCGCGGTGCGGCATCGTGCTCGGGTAGATTCCGAGGTTGCCTCGCCGGCGCTCCGGTCACCTCGTCTGATCGGATTCCTGCGACCGCCGCCTCGCCGCGGCCACCGGGCGAACGGGCGCCCCGGGCAGAGACCGGGGCGGTCGTGCACGCTCCCCGCTGGTCGCGGAGCGGTCGCATCCGCCCTCGTCGCTCTCGGGCTGCTCGGGCTCTTCGCCGGTCTGTCGGGCTGTGCCGTCGGACCCGAGTGGACCGGCACCGGCGTCGCGCTGCCGCGGAACTATCTCGGCGGTTCCACTCCGACCCGCCCGCGCAGCGACCTCACTCGCTGGTGGGCGGGCTTCCTCGACCCGCAACTCGACCGACTGATCGCCGACGCCGTCGCCGGCAATCTCGACGTCGCCGCGACCAAGGCCCGCATCCGGGAAGCGCGCGCTGCGCCACGAGGAGGTCGGTGGCCTGTTCCCCTCCCTCGAAGACTCTTCCACCGCCATGCGCTCCAAGACCGGCCGAGGGTCGAGCCGGCCGGGAATCAACCCTCCGGCTTTCCTCCGATGACCACCGGCTTCAGGATCTGGAAGCCTCTAGGAAAGGGCAGCGATGCCATGCCGGAGGCGACCATCTGGGTGACGATCTCCAGACTGCGGCGCAGATCGGCGAATCTGTAGGGTTTGGACAGACAGGCGTCGCCGAGGGCGCCGTTCTGCAGCAGTTGGCGCATGTTGCCGGTGGCATAGAGCACACCGATCCGCCCCAGCGACGTCAAACGGCCGGGAATCTCGGTGCCGAGACCGCCGTCGGCGAGGCGGACGTCGAGGACGAGGAGGTCGGGATGTCGCCGCAAGGCGGCCACCACCGCGTCGTCGACCGAGCGGGCGATGCCGCAGACCTCGTATCCACATCCGACCAGGAAGTCTTCCGTCATCTCGGCGATGATCGGGTCGTCTTCGACGATCAGAACCTTCAGCATCGTCGCACCTTTTCCGTCGCGACCGGTGGGCCGTCCGACCATGACGACGCCAGCCTACGCATGCATCGCACCACCGCGAGCACCGGAATATACTCATACGGGCACTCACCGGCGTGATCGACGACGCCCCGGGCAACACTCCGGTTCATCCGGTGACGGAGACGCCGACGCTCATGCCGAGCAGGTCGTCCGGCACTCCATGGAAGCTGCCCGCCACCGGGACCGCCTGCCGGATGTCGCGGACGACCGCGACAGGTATCAGGTTGGCGCCGCCGATGCTGCGATTGGTGGGATCGAAGGTGATCCAGCCGGCACCGGGCACGTAGACCTCGGCCCAGGCATGGGTCGAGCCGCCGCCGAACGAGCCGACCGCGCTGCGGCTCGGGTCGTGGAGGTAGCCGGAGACGATCCGTGCCCCGAAGCCCAGCGTGCGGACGGCCTCGGCGAAGAGCACGGCGAAATCGCGGCATGATCCCCATCCACGGTCGAGCGTCTCGATCGGCGTCTGCGTCCCCTCGACGTCGCGCGACTGATAGGAGATCCAGGCGGAGACGCCGGCGCCGATGTCCTTCAACAGCGCCAGCGTGTCGGTCGACGCGCCGCGCACGAAGGCCTGGACCCAAGTCCGCAACCGCTCCCCCGGATCGGCATGCTGCGGCATCGACAGCGACCCCAGATCGACCCACTCTCCGTCGTCATAACGGAACGGAAATCGCACCGCCGAAGCGGCGATGGGAAAGACCGGCCAAGCGGCGACGTCGAGGCCGACCCGCGCCAGGCTGTCGATCACCAGAATGTTCGACGGCTCGGCGAAGGTCGCGGTGGCGACGGCATTGCCGAAGACGTCGTGGGCCCAGGTCAGCGAGGCGGGCGGCGTCGTCTCCAGATTCCAGGACGTCAACCGCAGTTCCCGACTCTCGCGCGGCCGCAACAGCAGCCGGTGCGGCCAGAGTTCGACCGGACGCCGATAGCGGTAGGTGGTGACGTGACGAATCTCGAGGTCGATCATGGAGGTTCACCGATGGTCCCCGTCGGGGAGGTGCCATCGACCGTGCCGTAACGGGAGCGTCGTGGCAACGACTCGTCGCTCGCGCCGGAGAACTCGCCGAGACTTGGTCGGCCCGCGCTCCGGCCGAGAAGGTCGCGATCCTGAATCGGCTGGTGGTGGCGATCGTGGTGACGACGGACAGCGTCGACATCAGCATCGGTGTCGATGCCGCTCTCGCCTCGGCCCTCCGCGCCGACACGGTTCATGCCGCCATGCCCGACCGCAGGTCCGCCCGCCGAGTGCTCGACGAAGCGGAGGGCGAGACCGTCACGCTCGCCGTCCCGGCGATGCTGAAGCGGGTCGGGATGGAGATGCGGCATCTGGTCGAATCACCTCGGGATCGCGAAGCTCGCAAGCCGGATCGAAGCCTGCTGCGACTGCTCGCTCGCGCCGACCGCTTCCGCGACCTGATCCTACGCGGTGACGGCAGATCGATCGCCGAACTCGCCGAAGAGAACGGGGTGACGCGACCCTACTTCTCCCGCATCGTCCGGCTCGGCTTCCTCGCCCCGGACATCGCCACGGCGATCCTCGAGGGCCGCCAGCCGATCGACCTCTCGGCCAAGCGGATGTCGGTCACGGCCGATCTGGCGAAGGACTGGTCCGTGCAGCGACGCGAACTCGGGTTCGGATGATCCGCACACTGACGCCAATCGATCATCGAAACACGAACCCCGCCGACTCGGGCGGGGTTTCTCGTTCCGCCGTTTCGCCCCCGAGGATCGGCATCGGACTTCGGTGCGCGTGCCGAAAGCATCCACAGGAACTGCCATTTTGCACAGGGTACCACCGAACCGGCCTCGAGAGATGTTCGGGCACGTCGGACGCCGAATCCGGTACCGAATGGGTCTCGTGGTCACGGGCCGAGATGGTGGGTGGGCCAAGCCTTTGACAGTCCTACGCTATTCGCTCGGACTGCCACAAATCGAAATTTATCAATTAAAACAAGATATTATGGCGGAGAGAAAGGGAAGCGAACCAACGCTACATATCATATTGTTTATAAACGAATATTTACATTTTTGCCACCCGCTGTGTAGCGGCATTGTGTAGCATTTGTTGCGTGTGGGGGGGGGCTCGTCTGACCCCGGATGTGGACATCTTGTCTCAAGGCGGAAACGGCGAAAAGTCGTTGTTCACGCTGGCGCGAATGTGACCTTCTGCTATCTTGAATTGAGAGGTTGTAAATGAGCACTCCGAACCAGCGTGAAGGGTTGGCTCCAGAGCCACCAGGACAAGTCAAGTCGGTTTCTGCCGTGATCCTCGGCCAGTTTTTCGACGTGCTTGAAAAAGAAGAGGGCTTTGCTGAGGTCGCGTCCAGGCTCCGCAAACTCGTCCTCGAAGACGGTATATTTGCCGAACCGTCGATCCGGGGCGCTCTCTTTCCGGACACGCCATGATTAGGATCGAAAAAATCCATATCTGCGAGTTTCGCGGCATCCGCGACCTAACTCTCGATCTGAAGGGCCAGAATTTCGCAGCCTGTGGTCCTAACGGAACCGGAAAGAGCGGTATCGTCGACGCCATCGAGTTTGTGCTGACCGGCAACGTCTCTCGTTTGGCCGGCACCGGCACGGGCGGCTTGTCGGTAAAGGCGCACGGGCCGCATATTGACAGTCGCAACAAGCCCGAGGCGGCGTTCGTTACGCTGAGCGTAGCAATCCCCTCCCTGGGCGGTAAGAAGGCGCAGATCCACCGCACCGTGAAAGCTGCGAGCACACCGAAGATCACGCCGGCCGACAAGGACATCTTGGCAGCCTTCGACAGCGTCAACTTGCACCCCGAATTTGTGCTCTCGCGTCGTGAGCTAATCCGATACGTTCTATCTGAGCCGGGCCAGCGTTCGAAGGAGGTTCAATCGCTCCTCCGCCTCGACGACATCGAGAAACTGCGCAGTGTGCTTCAGAAGATCGCGAACGCCTGCTCCAAGGAGGTGCCGACGCTGGAGCGTGTCGAGGCCGACGCCATCACGAACCTCAACACCGCGCTGGATGCGCCGCAATTGAGCAAGAAGGCCGTCCTCGATGCGGTCAATCCGCGCCGAGTGTTGCTCGGCCTTCCACCGCTCGAAGAGCTCGACGCCAACACCTCCGTGAAGGATGGCCTGACAACAGTAGTTGCGGCGACGATTGGGCGCGTGCCGAAGGTGCAGGCCGGTGCGGACCTCGCCGTGCTGAGGGACGCGCTCGCCGCCCTCCAGGCCGCCCCCTTCAAAGACGTGTGCGCAAAGGCCGACGCCAGCGCCGCCGAGCTCGGCAAGGATGCCGCCAGCGTCGATGGCCTGTCTCGCGAGGCGTTGCTGAAGTCGGCGCTAGAGCTCTATGATGGCATTGCCTGTCCGGTATGCGACACGCCCTTCGACCCGGAGGCATTTCAGGCTCATCTCGTCGCGAAGCTCGATTATCTCGAAGCGGTCAGTAGGCGCCGTGATGCGCTTGAGGCCGAAGTCAGGCCAATCCTCGACGCTCTGCACACTGCTGGCACCGCTCTTGCGACTATGATCGGCCACGCCAGCCAGTTCTCGCCGAAAGTCGACATCGCGGCTCTGTCCGATTTCAAATCTGTGTTGCTCGGCCGTTATCGACAGATCGAGAAACTCTTGCCGCTCGACGACACGCGGACCGTCTTAATGGCCGCACACGTCGTTACAGATCTTACGGTGCCACTTGATATGCTCCACTCTAGGATCGCCGCGATCCCGGAACCCACGAAGCAAGACGCCGCCCGTGACTTCCTTGTGCTCGCCCAGGAACGGCTAGAGCAGTATCGAAATGCACGGCTCAGGGTCACCGCCGGCAAATTACGCGCCGAACGGGCGACCAAGGCGTTTGAAGTTTACGGAACGGTCACAACGGGGGCTCTCGAAAAAATCTACAAGGACGTCGAGACGGCCTTCTCAAGCTATTATCGCAAGATCAATGAGGACGACGAAAAGAACTTCACAGCCCGGTTGATGCCTTCGATTGGCAAGCTGGGTTTTGATGTTGACTTCTATGGACGTGGCCATTTTCCACCGGGGGCCTATCACAGCGAGGGCCATCAGGACGGGATGGGGCTCTGCCTCTACCTCGCTCTGATGAATCATCTGCTGGGAACGAGTTTCACCTTCGCAGTTCTCGACGATGTGTTGATGTCAGTCGATGCGGGGCACCGCCGGCAAGTGTGCACGCTCCTCAAGGAGGCATTCCCCGATACACAGTTCATTTTTACGACGCATGACGAGATCTGGCTGCGGCACATGAAGTCCGAAGGCTTGATCAAAGGCCGGAATTTTGCCCATTTCCGCACCTGGACAGTCGACTTTGGCCCGACAGAGTGGGACGATCGGGATGTTTGGGCCGAACTCGAAGCGCTTCTCGCAAAGAACGACATTCGTGCAGCGGCGGCTCTATTGCGCCATCATCTTGAGCATTTTGCAAAAGAGGCTTGTGACCGACTTCGGGCGAACGTCGAATTCCGAGGAGATGCACAATTTGTCCTTAGTGATCTTCTTCCAAACGCGACGGGTACGCTCGGAGAACTTCTGAAGAAGGCCAAAATGGCCGCGAATTCCTGGAACCAGAAGGACGTCATCACGCAGATAGATGCACTTGAAGCCATATTCACTGAGGCCAAGAGCAAGACAAATTTTGACAGCTGGCAAGTCAACGCCGCAGTCCACTTCAACGATTGGGCAGACCTGAAGAAGGAAGATTTTTCGCCGGTCGTCACAGCGTTCCGCGCCTTTACCGGCGGGTTCAGTTGTTCAACCTGTGAGGAGATGTATTTTGTGGTACCGAACCGGGGAAAAAAAGAGGCCCTACGCTGCGGCTGCGGCACACTGAACCTCAACCTCTTACAAAGGAGCTAGTAGCACCCACTCCAAGGGGCCGTGACGCGTGCTACGATTAGCATCTTGGGGAACGTCTGCCGGCGGCTGTTTCCGGAGCGTGACTGCTGTTCTTTGGGAGGCTGCATCCGGCGCAATGGCTTAACCCATTGCAACCGGGTGCACTAAATCGGCTCATCCGGCGCGACAGTCAGCGGGATCACTGGAAGAGGCCGTGGCGTACAGCCACCCGCCTCCACGACCTCCGTAGAACTCGCGTCGAACAACTTCAGCTTCGAACGCCTTCGACATGCTCGCGGTATTCGTCTTCGATCGACGACACGAGGCTCTCCACCTCGTCTTCCTCGTAGATCGACGGCCCGCCGGGGGCGCATGCGAGGATCGCCTTGGCGCTCTCATAGGCCGGCATGAGGGCCTGCTTCCGTGGCTTGCCGAGGATGAAGTACACCTTGAAGTCATCCGAAGGGCCGTCGGCGACGGCGGCGAGATGGCCGAGCCAACGCCGCGCCTTGTCCTTGATGCCGTCGGCGTCGGCGAGATCCAGTGACACAGGCTCATAGGCGTGCCACACGCCGTTCTTCCAGGTGCGATCGAAGGAGATGACGTCGGTCTTGCCGATGATCTCTTTCTTTTCGAGCGGAACCGCGATGTTGCGCTCCTGGAGTAGATCGCGGACCGGACGCCACACTTCGTCGTCCGTGCGCCTGCGCGCGGTGTGCTCGTCGTAGCGCGTCACGAACCGCTCGAAGAGACGCTCGAACGTCTTATCGGCGTTGTCCGTCAGTCCAGTGCCGATCGGCGACCATTGCAGGGAGCTGTAGTCCGACGGCAACGCGCGACGGGCATAGGTCGCCGCATCACCATCACAAGGCAGCATCCCGGACGTCGCGATGTCCTTGGCCACCGTCTTGATGCCGCGCTCGACCGAAGCCATCGCGTCTACGAAGGCCTGCCGATCGAGGTCGGGAAAGACGTCCTTGATACGGCCGATCGTGTGTCGGGTCCGGACACGCAGATTTCCCTCGGACGGAACGTGGAGAACGATGCCGACGTTGACGAATTCGGAGGTCGTCACGTCATGGACATAGCGCAGGACCGTATAGGAATAGGAGCGTTTTTCGGTCATGTGAGCACCCGTCGTATCTCGTTCAGACATCCGTCGATGTTGTCGCGTGCGTCTCGGATCAGGCTCACGGCGGCGGCGGCTTGAGGCATCGCTGCCGCCCATTCCGGCGGTATCGCGTTTTCATACGCCGAGAGGCGCACATCGGACAATCCCTGCCATCGCGCCTCGATCGACGGCCAATCGACCGTGCGCCCGACCAGACCCGCCCGGAAAATATGAGCCCCGGGCGTTTCCAACGGCTTAAGCCCTCCGAGCGCCCACGGAGGCGGCGGACGCAGCAACCGCAGCAAGAGCGCATCGGCGAAACAGAGTTCGTGATCGAAGATCCGTATGGCGTCGCCACGCACGAGGCAGTTGGCATTGTCGACCTTGCGATCGGAATTGCCGATGATCGCGTCGAAGGTGAAGATCGCGGCGGCCGTCAGGACCATCGCCTCGGTGATCCGAGTGCCCGGCACCCATGTGCCGTATTGCCCGGTGATCAGGGTAGATCCGAAAGCCACGGGCACGCTGGCTCGGAACTTCTCGCGACGATCAGTATCGGGAATGATGGCCGCAAATGCCGGCGGAATTTCGACCAGCCAGGGTTTGGGGACCGGCAAGCCGAGATCGCCGGCGAGACAGGCAGCGATCACTTCGCGCGCCAGATGGACGACGCCCTCCTCGCATCCGGCCGAAGCCTTCACCATCAGTTCGACCGTCGAGCCGTCGGGCTTCTCGCATACGAGATGGGCTGGCTTGGTCCGGCCGTTGCCTGGTGCCGCGACATATTCCATTGCCGTGACGCGTTCGAGCATGGGCGGCCTCACCCGAAGGCTTGATGGAGCAGGGAGGGGAGCAGGCGATCGAGGTCGGCGATGGCGACGGCCTGTGCGGCTCGGACGGCACCTGCCTTCGCCTGAAGGGCGTCGAACCACTGCTGCGCATCGAGCGGTGGGACGGGGGCCTCGATGGCTTCCAGTGCTTTCAGTCCCAGCGTTCGATTGCGCCCGGCTCCCCCTGGGGATGCCTTGTCGAGCAGCTTCAGCCCATCGCTCGTTGAAAAGAAGAACCTCAAGAAGTGCGACGTTGAGCGTTCGCTGATCGGCACACAGGTCAGGAACCGGTGCGACCCAAAACGCCCGTGATCAGCGTGCGACGCAACGGCAACCGCACCTTCCCATGCAAAGACGATATTGAATACGAGATCATCGGTGTGAATTTCGAATAGCTTCTTGGTGCCAACCTCTCCCCCTGGCAGCGGAGGTTTGTGAAAGGTGCCCCGCCCGAAAGAGCGCACCCCGAGTTCTGGATACGCACTGTCCAGGTCAATTTCGACAGGCCTGCGAACGAGCGGTGCAATCTCGGCCATCGGCCTACGTGGCACGCCCTCGGTGATCTTGGCAAAGGCGTTGCGCAACGTAGTCGCAAGTTCGTCGCCGACCGTCGTGGCGGCAACTGTGCGATCCGCAATGCGCCCGGCGACGGCGTCGAGCTGAGCGACGATCCGCCGTTGTTCGTCGAGCGGCGGGAGACTGATCGCGAACTCCATGATCCGATCCGGATGCAGCCGTTCGCGCCGGTTCCCCATCCCCTTGCTGCCGACGGCAAGTGCCTTCCAGACGGGCGGCTGTTTGAAGTACCAACGCAGAAAATCGGGAAGAAGGCGCTTCGGGTCGCATTTGAAGGTCGGGAACTCGTTCGAGACGAAGCAGCCGTCAAGTTCGTCGGGCACGACCGTATAGGCGCCCTCAAACGCCTTGAGCCGGCTATAGATGAAATCGCCCTTTGCGATGCGATAGAGGACGGATGCACTCCTGGTCGCGCCGGAAATATCCTGCCTGCGGAACATGCCGCGACCATTGTTGAAGATGCCGGCGTTCGGGTAGGAACGTTCGATGTCGACATCATGGGGCTCTTGGTAGGGCTCCAGAACCTCTCCCAAAAGCACCTTCGACCAACGGCTCATGATGTCGCTCCGCCGGCAACGAGAGCACGGATCTCATTGAGCAGCGCGAGAACCGCCAGTTCCTTCTCGATCACCCCCTCGATGATCTTCTCCGGCGTACGGGGATCGTCAGTGTTCTTGACCGTCGGGTTCTTGATGTCGAGGTCGACGGCCGTCACTCGGCCGGAAGCGTCGCGTTGAACCAGTGCCGGCCCCGATACCTTCCATGCCTGCGGTCCCGGCTTGCGGTCGTTCCACCAATCGAGGCAGGCGCGCAGGTCCTCGTATTGGATCGGCTGCGTCTTCGAATATTTCTTCCGTCCGTCCGGCATCGGCTGTTCGTAGAACCAGATGTCGCCGGTCGGCCCGGAGGTATCGAAGAAGATCAGGTTGGTCGGGATGTCGGTGTAGGGAGAGAAGGTGCCTTCCGGCAGCCGGACGACCGTGTGCAGATTGTAGTGCTCGATCAGATCGGCCTTGATATTGGCGGCGACGCCGTCGCCGAACAGCGTCCCATGCGGAACGACGACGGCCGCGCGACCTTTGCCCCGGCGCTTCAGTCGCCGCATGATCAGTTGCAGGAAGAGAAGCGCAGTCTCGGTGGTGCGTCCGTCGTGCGGGAAGTTCGACTGGATGCCGGCTTCCTCCTCACCCGAGAAAGGAGGATTTGCCAGGATGACTTCGACCCGGTCGCGCTCGCCGATCTGGGTGATCTTCACGTCCAGCGCGTTGCCGAAGGCGATGTTCGGTGTCTCCAGCCCGTGCAGCAGCAGGTTCATCTGCGACAAGAGGTAAGGCAGCGTCTTGGCCTCGCCCCCGACGATGCTGTTCGTCTGAAGCTGCTTGCGCTTGGCCACAGTGTCAGCCTGCGCGGCGAGATGAGAGAACGCCTCTGCCAGAAAGCCGCCGGTGCCGCAGGCCGGATCGAGCACGGTTTCGCCGAGCTTCGGGTCGAGCATTCCGACCATGAAACGCACCACCGGGCGCGGCGTATAGAACTCGCCGCTGTCGCCGGCCGCGTCCCGCATCTCGCGCAACAGCCCCTCATAGAGACGGCTCAGCGTGTGGATCTCTTCGGAACTGTCGAAGTGGATGCCATCGACCAGATCGACCACGTCGCGCAGCAGATAGCCATTCCCCATGCGGTTCTGGAAACCACGGAACACGGTGGCGATGACGTCGCGCCGGTCGCGACCGCCGTTCAGCCCACGGAGGCTTCGGAGATATGTGAAGAGGCCGGGTCCCTCGGTGCCGTCGGGACGCCGGCACTTCTCGTCGGAGATGAAGTGCAGCAGATCCGGCCCGGTGATGCCGCCGTCGTCGCTCGCCCAATCACGCCAACGGTAGGGCGGGACGATCGCAGGGTGAAACCGGTTGCCCGCCAGGACCGCCTCGTCCTCGTGGATGCGCTCCATGTCGTCGACGAACTTCAGGAACATGATCCAGGTGAGCATTGGCAGCCGGTCGAGGTCGCCGTTGAGCCCCTTGTCCTTGCGCATGATCCTGCGCGCCGACTTGACGATGCTGTCGAGCCGTTGAGAGGTGGTCTTCGGGGTGGCCTTGGGTTTGCGACCGGCTTTCGGGCTACGCGCCATGCGGTATTCGTCTCGTGGTTTCAGGCTGCGTAGAGCAAGCCGGACATTTCATCGACGGCTTGCCGCAACTGTTCCGGCCCACCGAACCTGCGCGCGATCTCACTCGGATTACCCAACTCGGCCAAGGGGGTGACCTTGAGGATGTCGGGTAACGCGAACTCGGTGGAACCGAACTCGGCGTATTTCTCCAACAGGGCTTCGAGAACGACTCGCGCGTCGGTCCCATATCGGTCGAAGAAGTCGGTGCGGTCAAACTTCAGGCGCTGGGCGCGCTCGCGGCGGGTCCGCAGCGGCGCATTCCAGGCGAGATGGCAGAGGATGTCGAACGGATCGTCGTCAGGGCGGCCGGCTTCCATCGCCAGCGTCTCGAGGTCGATACCGCGTTCGGCCAACTCCTCGATGATCGTCCGCCGTTGCCCGGCCTGCACCCAGTCCGCTCGGAACGCCGCCGGGGTCGGATAGAGCGTGCGCACCTTCTCGCCGGTCCAATCGGTGAGCTTCCGGCAAGTCAGCCGCTTGCCGTCCGTGTCCAACTCGTAGACCAGATGGGCGACGACTTCGACCTCGCCGCCGTCGATGTAGAACTTGCGTGGTTCCTCCGGCTCGAAGACGTCAGGCGGCAGACCGCCGACATCGGTGTCGTCGGGCTCCTCCGGGGGTGGCGTCTCTTCCTCGGTGGTCGTGATCACGTCGCCCGCACCGTCGATCTCCGTCACGGTTTCGGCCGTCGGGTCGCCGTCGAAGGCGGGATCGGCGAATTTTTCGGTCGCGGTCCCGGTGTAGTCGATGATGTTGAAATAGAGCTTGCCGTAGTCCTCCCGCAGGCGCGTGCCGCGTCCGATGATCTGCTTGAACTCGGACATCGAGCCGACCACCCGTGCCAGCACTACGTTCTTGCAGGTCGGGGCATCGACACCGGTCGTCAGCAATTGCGACGTGGTGAGAATGACCGGGGTGGGCTGTTCCAGTTCCTGGAATTTGCTCAGCTTGCCCTTACCGACGTCGCCTTCGTCGGAGGTGACGCGGGCTACGTAGTCGGGATATTGGGCGACCAGATCGGTGTTCAGGTTCGCGATGGCTGTCCGCATGTCGCTGGCATGTTCCTGATCGACGCAGAACACGATGGTCTTGGCGAAGCGGTCGGTCTGGCGCAGGAATTCCGTGAGGTGTTTGGCGATTGCCTCCGTCCGTGCCCGTAGGGCGACGACACGCTCGAAATCCACCGTCTGGTATTCCTCGTCGGGGATCTCCCGGCCGTAGCGGTCCAGTTCGCCGAGGCTGGGACGCCAACCGGCGGCGTCGAGATCGGTGACGATGCGATGCACCCGGTACGGGGCGAGGAAGCCGTCGGCGATGCCCTGGGCGAGCGAATAGGTATAGAGCGGCGCACCGAAGTAGGCGTAGGTGTCGCGGCTCTCGTCGCGCAACGGCGTCGCGGTCAGACCCAACTGATAGGCCGGTTCGAACCAATCCAGGATTTCCCGCCATGTGCTGTCGGCACGAGCGCTGCCGCGATGGCATTCGTCGATGATGATCAGGTCGAAGAAGTCAGGCGCGAACTCCTGGTGGATGCCGTCCCGCGTGGCATCGCCTGCGATCGCCTGATAGATCGCGAAATAGATGTCGCGACCCTTGCTGATCCGCCCGCCCTCGATCTTGAAGCGGGCATCTCCGAAGGGAGCGAAGTCCTTGGCCATCGGATCGTCGACCAGAATGTTCCGATCGGCGAGAAACAGGATCTTGGGTTTACGGAAGTCGCCCCGCTTGTTCCACGCCGCCGACCACAGCCGCCAGCACACCTGGAAGGCCACCGCCGTCTTGCCGGCCCCGGTGCACAGGGTCAGCAACGCTCGACGCTGCCCGGTCAGGATGGCTTGCACAGCGCGGTTGACGGCGATTTCCTGGTAGTAGCGCAGGGGGCGCTCGGGATTGCGGAAGCCCGGTTCGAGCAGGCGGTCGGCCACGCCGTCGTCGATCAGTCCCAATCCGGCGCGCTGGCGCGACCAGAGTTCGTCAGGCGTGGGATAGTGGGCGCGTTGCCGCTCCACGCCCGTGAAGTAGTCGAATTCGATGATCTCGGTGCCGTTGGTCGCGTAGGCGAACTTGAGACCGAGGATTTCGGCGTAGTCCTTGGCCTGTTGGAGCCCATCGGCCGCCGACTTGTAGATCGCCTTCGCCTCGACGATTGCGATCGGGTAGTCGGGGCCAAACCGCAGGATGAAGTCGGCGCGCTTCTGCCGTCCGCGCCGCGCCCGCCCGCCGATGAACAACACGCGCCCGTCGGTGAAGGTGCGCTGTTCGTTGATCGAATGGGGTGCGTTGTCCCAGCCTGCCGATTGCAGCTTGGGAACGACGAATTTTCGGCAGGTGTCCGCCTCGGTTTGCACCATTGCCTCTTTCGTCGGCCGGTTGGTTCCCCCACCTTATGAGTTTCGGTCGGCGGTGCAAGTCTGGGTGGCCGGTCTGCGGCATCACAGCGCCACGAATTGCAACCGGGTGCACCGCACGGGGGCAGAGACGATTTCGTGGTTGCTCGCAGTACCGACTGATGAGTCACACTCCTGTTCACGGCCGGCATCGTTGCAACCGGGTTCATCAAAACCACGGTGCGAGTTTGCTCATACGAACAACTCCGGACGGCAAGGGAGATGGAGACCTGTATGGCTTGCCCTTGGTTGGCAAATTGGGTGATTTCCATGGTCCGGCAAATACAGATCGAGGACGGAAGAATTCTCTCGAAGAGCGGTGAGACAATAGGGTCTTTTGTCCACGGGCGAGTGACGATATTCCTTCCTATCAGTGTCACCGTTGCCGAAAGAAGGGTGCATCAGCCTATTGTTCAGGCTTATGGGCACCTTTTTAAACAAATAACCGGCCTATTCGTCGAGAGAGAATTCGATCCTGACAAACGAAATATAAAAACAAAAGACGGCGAAGTGATTGGGTACATAAGTAAGAATATGATAAACTTGAGTTTTCCATACGATGGGGAGAGGGCGGAAGTAGATATATTCTCTCAAATTTTGACTGATGGGTACGATGAAACGTAGGTCGGATGCGGATCCATCCTGGGTCGAGCGTCATTGCGCTGCCGGATAGGCCTCGTGCGTGTCAATCGGACGGGCACATGGGCGACGTTTGAGGATGTCGAGCCATCGATGTCGGCCTCACTTGGCTGAGAGAGTGGTCTGTGACGTAACCGCGCCATGATTTGCAATCGGGTGCAATGCGCTGCGGTGATGGTGGCGGATCATCAGACGCTGCGGATCTCGACCAACCGTCGGTGAACCGTGGCAACGCCTATGCCGAGCGCCTTCGCAATAGCGGTCGGGCCCTTGCCCTCGGCAGCGAGGCGAGCAACGTCGTCCGACACTGAAAGTCGACGCCTCCCCTTGTACTTGCCCTCGCGCTTCGCCTTGGCGATGCCTTCCATCTGACGTTCGCGACGGAGGCCCGTTTCGAACTCGGCGAAGACGGCGAGCATACCGACGAAGGCACGGCCGGCTGCGGAACCGGTGTCGACTGGCTGCTCGATGCACCTGAGCGACGCGCCCTTCTTCTCCATCTGACGGACGATGTCGGCGAGATCGGCGACGGAGCGGGCGAGGCGGTCGAGGCGGACCACCACGAGTTCGTCGCCCTCACCGAGGATCGAGATAACCTTGCGAAGCTCCTCCCGCCCTTCGGTCGTCGTGCCACTCTTCTTTTCGAGGAAGCTGGCGATGCACCCCGCCCGCTCCAGGGCCTCGGCCTGAATGCTCAGGTCCTGATCGGTGGTGCTCACCCGCCCATAACCGAACCGCTTGCCCATTGTGTCGCCACCTGATTTCTATCAATAGGATCTAAAGATCAAGTTAGCTCCAATCAAAATGCATTTCAAGGCTCTAATGATAGCCTCCTGGGACCCTGAGGCTACCACTCCAAGGCTCGCGATAGGGCGTACCCTTTTGAGAGCGCCGTCCTTCCTGCATCGGGGAAGACGGACGCATCGGCAGACTGTCATCGAGGAGGGAATACGCCCATGGATCGCTGTATGTTGGTTTGGCCATCAACGGCGACATCTCCGACAAGAGCGGAAACATAATTGCTAATGCCACCCTCTCGCGAGAGATAAACACAGGTTGACGAACCTCGGAGGGGTGTTCCAAATGCATTCTTGGCATCATAGGAAAAAACCAATGTGTACAATGTAGGACCTCCATCGGTTGACTTACGTAAAAATTCAAAACCCTCAATTTCTACTTGTATTTTTGATGGATCAAGACGTATCAAATCGCGGTATTTTTGAATGACTATTGAATATTCGTCTTTCGACGAAATAATATGCTTTTCTGTGTGCAATTTGATGCGTTGGTAGCTTGATGGAGACTTTAGTCTACTCTTTATTTCCCCTTCGCACTCCGTCGTCAGCTTTGTGTTGCTATCGCACCCCGCAAGGCACGGAGAAAGGACGCTCAGCGCGATGGCAGCGATATACCAAGACCGCGAATTCGATTTTGCCATTTAACACCTTCACGTGCGTTGAGGCGCTCGCCTTGAACATGGGAAACCTGAGTCAAGTCAATCTCTTATCAATGCTCGCCGTAGCGGCAAGGTCCGTAGGCACATGCAGACCAAGCCTCCCTTACAACCGCAAGCAACAAGCGCTCGCAGCAAGATCGGGCATCCGGAAATGCACCGATCCACGAAGCGTCATGCAATTCGGGGAGGGCAGAACTGCTAGCCGGTAACCATCGACGCTTTCCGCGCACCATTGTTGCAACCGGGTTCACCGCGAAGCAGCGGGGCAGTGCTGCGCTGGGTTCCAACCCGAGTTACCCCTGATCTACGACCGAGACACGGCCATCAATTGCCAGGGACGCCGCGCTGCCGAGGCGGCGAGCATCGGGCATCTGCCCTCGAACCCGGCGATTATTGCTTCGCAGCTTCGCGCTCAATCCGAGCAGCATCGTTCAACGCCTTCAGTGGCGCTCCCTTCATTTCCTCCCGCATTTCAAAGCCCTTGATCTCTGCACATGCGACGAGGAGGACGGTCACCTGCGCGGTCGGGCCTTCGCCCTTGGCCAACAGCGGTCTCCACTCAGGTTCCTTGTTCAACATCGCTTTCCATTCCGCTTGCGTCCCTATCCATTCGGCACACTCTCTGTTCCGGCGTTCGGTGCTGAGACCCGAGCGGGAGGTATCGCTTACCCACCGAGAGAGAACTTTCTCCACGACCTCCATTCGCATCGACATGGTGTAGGTCAACGGTTGGGCCGGTGGTGCGATCGGAGCGGGGAGGCTCTTGAAGCCCTTCATCTCGCCGCAATAGATCAAGAACATCTGCGACTTCGGCGTCAGGCGGATGCCCGAGCTCTCGGGGTCCTGCTCGGGGTTGAGGTAGACCAGATCCCGCGTGCAGACCTCGACCATCCGCTCCCAATGCCACACCTGATTGGCGGGGTCCTTCTGGAACAGGGTGGCGAGGAAGGTCGAGACCTGCTCTTCCTGCATCTGGCGGGTGCGATAGTCGCGCTCCGCTAAGGCGGGCGAAGCGATCAGGGCGAGCATGAGGGCGATCGCAGAGCGCGCCCTGGATCGAAGACGAAGTGCGTGGCTCGACGTTCGAGCGGCGAGAGCCGGGGCGACGGCCGGATGTGCGTCGTTGCTCCTGAATTCCAGGATGCTCGTACTGACGATGGACATACGATCCCCCGTTACCCCACCGGCTGGTGCCGGGTGGTTGAACACGTGCGAGCACGGGGGCAGCACGCCTCCCGTATTTCCTTTGCAGGTGTTGTATTCCGGGAGCCGCCCGACAGAGCGGACCCCGTGCTCAGCACCGATGTGTGCACCGACAGGACTGTTCAAGGCCCTGGCAGCGAACGGAAATTACACCGGTGCGTTTCTGCGTTCCAGCGCAATCTCGGGCTAATTGCAGCAGCGAAACACAGCGTGGCGAACGAGAAAGCCGTCCGTCCGTATGGGTGTCGCTCACCGCCCACGCCGCCATCGGCGTTGCAACCGGTTGCACCGGAAGTCTCGTTGGGTCGCCGTTCCTACGCTGGGTTCTATTTTGGATTGTGCAGATAGCGTCAACCCTCAATATTCGCGTGCGCAAGGTCCGTCCGAACCGCCCAATTGTTCACGCAGGGAACCCGCGCCCGGTACCGTATCCAGGGCAGGTCGTCTGCCGCGCCAGAAAGGCCGTGACGGCAGCGGATGCCTGCGAAAGGGGAAGGCGCGCGCGGCAAAAAGAGAATGGCCACAGGAGGCGCTGGGCGCGAGCGTGACGGGCATCGTTAATGGGTCCGCGACCATCGACCGGCAAGCCATCCAGCGAGCGGAGGAGCGACCACTGCATCCCGCCGGGTTACCCGGACCCCCTCACGACCATCGCCCGGACATCGGCGACCGGAGCGGAAAGCACCATGCCCCTCCGCCCCCACGTCGGGCGCCCCGCTCTCGGCGACCGCTGCGTCCCCGTGGTCACCGCCGCACCCAACACCAGTTCCTTCGCCCGTGGCTACCACCACCCCCTCGGGACAGCCCGAGGGGGTCTCGGCCCGGTTCCGGGCCGAGGGCGGGGGAGTTCTCTTGAAAAGGGGCGGTGGTCCCCTCCGACGCCGAGATCGCCGCTCGGCCGCTGACGAGAAGGACTTCGGTCCATTAGATGTTCGGTCCAGTCAGCTTGCGGTGAAGCCGGTTGCACCGGACCTGAGAGATGTGAAGGCTCTGAAGTGCAGCCGGATGGAAAATGTCGGATCCTGGAGGCGGCCGTCACGTTGGTGGGTTGGTCCCATCGAGGGAACGGAGCGTTTCGATAGCGAGCCGAAGTACGGGAACCGGGCGATACCGCCGGTAGGGGTTGCGCTCGACGATGCTGACCGGCTCGAAGAGGTTCTTTTTCACCAAGGCTTCGGCGAGCCGCCGAACCGGAGAGCCTTCGATGCCGCCGACGTGCCCCTGGGCGAACAACTCCGAGAGGAATGCCCACGTCTCGTGGTTGGTGAAGCGAAGCCGCCGTACCTCGAACATCAGGTCTTTCATGACCTCGGCGGGTTGGGTGGTCGCTACCGCGGGCGGGGCAGAGACATGGTTGGTCAGTATGGCGATCCGCCGAACCGCGTCCGCTTGAAGGCCGCCGATCTTCTCCGCGAAGGAACGCCGTCCGGTCCAGCAATCTTCATGGACGAGTTGGCCAACGCTTCGCTCGCCGCCCGCACTCGGCCCGTGGTACTCGACCTCGACACGCAGCCGATCGGCGGCCTTCGCGTAGACCTTGAGCTTCACCCCCTGTCGCAGCCATGTCTCGATCCACCGTGCCGATCCGGTCCGCCCGGAGACGCGTTCGTTCGCACGGTGCTCGGTGAGCCGCACGTCCGTACCAGCGTTCCATATGCCTTGCTCGAAGACGCGGAAGGCCGCGTGGACATCGTCGTCGACCTGGAACTCGACGTGTTGCTCGACGTAGCCGATCGACGGGGCGGTGTCCGCCGGGGATTGGAACCGCAACACCGGTGGGTCGAAGGGGTTCTGCCAAGCCGAATGGACATTGAAGTCCTCTTCCACCAACCGGCAGACCTCGGAAGCGTAGAAGGTCACGAATTCCGGCCACCGTCGGCTCACTTCGGAGATCCACGCTGACCGGCCGATCAGGTTGTCCCGGCCATCGAGAGCCTCCTGTCCGATCGCTGCAACCATCTCGCGGCGGCTCCGCAGCAGTTCGGCACGGGGTCTATTCCGAAGGTCATCGATGGAGCGGGGAGCGAAGACGCGGCGGCAGTGCTCCGCGAACCTCGTCGGGTTGAGCGACAGATAGAGGGTCGCGATACGGGATCTACCCTCCGTTGGCCCAAGCACCAGCCGGCCGCCGAAGAGCCATGCCTTCCGGCGAATTCGAAGAACGTCCCGGCCCCGCCCTCCGAGCGCGTTGAGGACGCGGGCCTCGCGAGGTCTGTGCGCCGGGTTGTCGTTGGATAATGTGTAGAGGGTGTCATTGAGCTGATCGCGGGTATCGAACGAGAACGCGCCGTTGACCCTGATCTCCATCTTGTCGGTTCGACATGCGATGGTGGGGATCTCTCCCATGCGAGGGAACAGCAGCAGACCGGGCCGCGCCCGCCATCTGACGGTGAGACCTTCCAGATCGGTATCGCTCATCGGATCTCGTGGCCCCTAACGTGCCTCTTATAGTGCCGCCGCCGAACCGCCGCGCCAGCAGATCGGGGGCACGAGACGCCCCCGATCGTCCGGCAGCGGTGAACCCGGTTGCACGGATCGGCAGGGTGAATCACCTCGTCCCGGCCAACGCTAGTCTCGAAGACAGCTTCGATGCCGTCAAACGTGTAAATGCGGTGGAACGGCAGGCCCGGCTGAGCGGGCTCGCAGCCAGCTCGCCATTCTGAAAGCGCTCGAACGAGCACACTGGCTGGAAATCAGGTCATGCGCGGACGTTGGCGGTATCTGACACGTAGAGCGGGAGGCTCGGGCGGGGTCAGGTGGTCCAGCTTCAGGCCGGGATATTCGATCTTTGTCATCCACTCGGCCAAGGTCTTCTCGCGATACCCCTTGCCATAGCCCGCCATCGAGGACTTGGCCCCCTCCTTCCAGCCCCCAATTGCCCCTGCAACTTCCAAAGGAAGTCCCGCTTCGCGCGCTGCATCTCGAAAGTTGTGGCGGAAGGAATGGAAAACGATGGTGCTGTCGGTCACGATCTGCCGGATGTGACGACCCAGCCCTTTCTGAACAACATGAAGCGGCCCCATAGCAGTGCTCGGAAGGTCCGAGAACAGCATCTCCTTCGGCTGCCGGCCTCGGGCAAAGTCGAGGAAGCCCGCTCTCACCAAGGCGGGGTGAACCGGAACGAGGCGTTGCGATTGCTTCGTCTTGAGGCGACGTACGTCGTTGGGGCGAATGGCAAGGAACCAACCGTCGTCGATCGAAAGAAGATCTTCACCCGTGAGGCCGGTCAGTTCACCTTCGCGCGCTCCCGTGAAAAGTCCAAGTAGCGGTAGCCAAAAGAGCCATGATTTCGCCCGACCGGGGTACCAGGGTTTGTCGAATGGGTCGGTCCCGAAGAATTTTTTCAGCTCGTCCACTGCCCACGGCCGCCGCTTGTCATCGTCCGAAGCCGGTGCCCCCTTGAGGTTCTGCATGACATTCCGGGGCAGTAACTGCTCTTCAACGAGGAACTTGAACAAAGCGTTCAGAACGTCGATGTAGAGCTGCACCGTCTTCGCTGAGAGGAGAGGAGGCTGCCCCTTTGTCGCGTCTTTCACGACTTTTTTCAACGGCACGCCGGGATAGAGTTTGGCGGCGTTCTTTGGAACGCGCATCAGCACCTTGAGCGCTTCCCGTACCTCGTCTCGCGTGATTTCGGCAACCGGTCGGGCCTTGCCTACGAGATCGAGCCATGCGCCGAAGCGACCCGTCCACAGTGCCCGTGTTTTGGGGGCGAGCGCCGTTCGCTGCGGGTCCCCCATGAACTTCTCGACCGCATCTCCGAGCGTCAACATGGGCTTCGGCGGGTGCATCCTGTCGATGTCTGCGAAGAGCGGATCGTTTCGTTCCTCATGCTTCAGGCGCAGCCGGTCGTGTTCCCGTCGGTAATGTTCGATGTGAGCACGTTGAACAGCGCGGCACAGGTCCAAGAAGGCCAGTGAGTTCCGCTCGACCCGGACGTTCGCCCATTCAGCGAACTCGATTGCAACCTGTTGCAACGAAGCGTCCTCGAGCGTCTGAGTGATACCCGCCAGATCGCCCCTGACACTGCTGGCCAACACCTCGCGCTCGTCGTCCGAGAACGGGATCGGCCCAGCGTTCTCTTCCAGTCTGAAGAAGAAGGCTCGCGTGAGGTGGCGGAGCTGGCTCTCCGAGAGACAGGCCAACGGCGCAGTACGCGCTCGGGCCTCGGCCTCGGCGAACAGCCGGTCGGCGGTGGTACGTTCGAGGCGGGCGAGCCGCGCCGCTTCGGCGTGGGAGACGGGTCCCAGCGACTTGACGATCTCGCCCTTGCCGATCGCCTTTTGCAGCTTTTCCGGGACACGAACGCGAAACTGCCAGACGCTTCCGCGCCGCGAAAGTCCGGGTACCTTGGCCATCTGCTCGTCGCCCTGTGTAGCGCCGTTGTGTAGCAGAGCCGGTTCGTAACCCTTTGATTTTATGTATTTCCTAGCCATATCAATACGATGCTAGGGTGCTGGCGGAGAGAAAGGGATTCGAACCCTTGATACGCTTTCACGTATACACACTTTCCAGGCGTGCGCCTTCAACCACTCGGCCACCTCTCCGTGCCCCCCGGAGGGAGGCGGGGTTTTCATATGCGATGCGGCGGCGGCACGCAAGAGATCGAAACCGGCGAAACGTCGGGGCCGGACGGGGCTCCGCCGGCGTCCCGCCGCCGCTCGCCGGTCTCGCACGGCGTTCCTCCCTCCCCGTGCTTCGGTCCCGGATCGACCTCGGGAGGACCGGTTCGGATTCGCCGGTCCCGCCGGGCTCCCCGGGAGACCGCGTCGCGAACCTTCGGATGCCGGCCGGTTCGGCGAGTGCGGCGCGGTGGACCACCCGCCATCCACGACACGGCACCGGCGGTTCCTTCAGAATGCCACCGGTTTCTCCGGCGCGGCGGCGGTCTTCTCGGGCGATCGGCAGAGGTCGGCGATCAGGCATCGTTCGCATTCCGGCCGGCGCGCCTTGCAAACGTAGCGCCCGTGCAGGATCAGCCAGTGATGCGAATGGCGCTTGTGGGCGTCCGGGATGATCGCCTCGAGCCGCCGTTCCACCTCCTCCGGTGTCTTCCCCGGCGCCAGCCCGAGGCGGTTGGCGAGGCGGAAGATGTGGGTGTCGACGGCGATGGTCGGCAGGCCGAAGGCGATGTTGAGGACGACGTTGGCGGTCTTGCGGCCGACCCCGGGCAGCGCCTGCAGCGCCTCGCGCTCGCCCGGCACCTCACCGCCGTGTTTCGCCACCAACGCCTCGGACAGGAGGAAGACGTTCTTCGCCTTGGTCTTGAAGAGGCCGATGGTGCGGATCAGTTCGCGGATGCGATCCTCGCCGAGGGCCACCATCTTCGCCGGGGTGTCGGCGAGGCGGAAGAGTTCGGGCGTCGCCTTGTTGACGCCGGCATCGGTCGCTTGGGCGGAGAGCACCACCGCCACCAGCAGCGTGAAGGTGTTGACGGAATGAAGCTCGCCCTTCGGCTCCGGATCGGCGTCGCGAAAGCGGCGGAACAACGCCTCGACCTCGGCCGCCGAATAGAGCGAGCGCGGCGACGGCTTCCTTCCCCGGGCGGGCTTCGGCTTCGTCGCCGGGGCGGGCGGCTTCCCTGCGACGGGGATGGAGCGGGTCGAACGAGCCATCGGTTCCTCCGGTCTCCTCTCCTAGATCATGATTCGCCGTCTGCGGACCACCCGGCGCACCGCGGGCGTGCCGTCGGGACGGCGGCGGGCGAGCGGGCCGTCCGAAATCGGGTGTCGAGCCGATGTTCCACCGGCTAGGATCGCGGCGCCAAACGAGGACGGATCCCATGCTCGCCAACCCCGCCGATGTGCGTTCCCTCGCCGAAGCCGCGCCGGTCGCCGACTACGAGGTGATTCGCCGTGCGGTCGCCTTCATCACCGAGAACCGCACCGCGCAACCTTCCGCCGACGAGATCGCCGCCGCGGTCGGTCTCTCGACGGTGCAACTCGGCCGGCTGTTCTCGCGCTTCGCCGGCATCACGCCGAAGCAGTTCCTCGCCGCCGTCACCCTCGACGCCGCCAAGCGGCTGCTCGACGACGACGCCTCGGTGCTCGATGCGGCGCTCGAGGTCGGGCTCTCCGGGCCCGGCCGGCTGCACGACCTCTTCGTCACCCACGAGGCGATGACGCCCGGCGCCTGGAAGGCGCGCGGCGAAAGACTGACGATGCGCCACGGCTTCGCCCCCTCCCCCTTCGGCATCGCGGTGCTGGTGGCGACCGACCATGGTCTCGCCGGCCTCGCCTTCGCCGATCCCGGAGACGAGGCGGCGGCGCTCGACGACCTCCTCGCGCGATGGCCGGCGGCGATGCACCTGCGCGACGACGCCGCCGTCGCGCCCCACGCGGCACAGATCTTCGACACCGAGGCGTGGCGCCCCGACCGACCGCTGCGGGTGGTGCTGATCGGCACCGACTTCGAGATCCGGGTGTGGCGGACCCTGCTCGCCATCCCCTTCGGTCGCACCACCACCTACTCGCGGGTCGCCGCCCACATCGGCCGGCCGACGGCGAGCCGGGCCGTCGGCGCGGCGGTGGGCAAGAACCCGATCTCCTTCGTCGTCCCCTGCCACCGCGTGGTGTCGAGCAGTGGCGATCTCACCGGCTACCATTGGGGCATCGCGCGCAAGCGCGCCATCCTCGGCTGGGAGGCGGCGAAGAGCCACCGGGTGTGACCGAGCCCGAGAGGGCGCTCCGGAGAGACCCCGTCACGCGTCGATTTTCGATATGATCTTTTTTGTAATTCATCCTATCTTGATGCGGAACTCGATCGGAGGTCCCAGATGCGCTCCCTTCTCTCCGTCGCCGCACTTCTCGCACTCGTCGACCCGGCCTTCGCCCATTTCCAGGAGATCATCCCCTCCGCCGACGTCCTTCCCGACGGCGGCGAGGTGCAACTCGATCTCGTCTTCACCCACCCGATGGAGGGTGGACCGGTGATGGAGATGGCGAAGCCGAAGCGGGTCGGCGTGGTCCATCTCGACGAGGCGAGCGATCTCACCGGTGCGTTGGTCGAGAAGAAGATCGACGGCAAGACCGCCTGGACGGTTTCCACCGGCCTCGCCGAGCCCGGCGCGGCGATCTTCCACGTCGAGCCGCGGCCCTATTGGGAGCCGGCGGAGAGGAAGTGGATCATCCATTACTCCAAGGTGATCGTCGACGCCTTCGCCTCGGGCGAGGGCTGGGACCGGATGGTCGGGCTGCCGGTCGAGATCGAGCCGCTCGCCCGCCCGACCGGCCTGTGGACCGGCAACCTCTTCCGCGGCATCGTGCGCCGCAAGGGCGAGCCGGTCGCCTTCGCCGAGATCGAGGTGGAATGGCGGAACGACGGTTCGGTGAAGGCGCCGAACGACGCCTTCGTCACCCAGGTGATCAAGGCCGACCAGAACGGCGTCTTCGCCTACGCCCTGCCCCGCGCCGGCTGGTGGGGCTTCGCCGCGCTCGTCGACGGGCCGGCCGCCGAGGGGCCGAAGGGCGAAGCCGGCGCCACCGAGCTCGGGGCGCTGATCTGGGTCAAGGCGACCGACATGGCGCCCGCCGCGCCGGCGAAGTGAACCGTCGAGCGCATCGGCTCGGGGCGATCGGCGGCGTTCGAGGCGAGGCGCGAGACCGTCCGTCTCCGCTCCGCGAGGAACACGGACCGCGGGGTCGGTTTCACCCCGGCGCGTCGCCGTCGCACCGTCCTTTCCCGGGAGTACCGGTCCCCTCCCCGACCGGTGCGAGCACCGCCGCGACCGGTTCGAAGGTCGCGACGTCACCGCCGAGGCCGCGCAGTTCCACCGTCCCGCTGCGCCGCAGGAGGCCGGGCGGAACCAGAGCCGCCGTGCCGGGACCGACGGCGATGCGGGTGCCGAGCAGTTTGTTGGCCGCCTCGAGCCTGGCGGCGGCGTTCACCGCGTCGCCGTGGGCGGTGTAGTCGAGCTTCGAGCCTAGGCCGATCTCGCCGACGATCGCTTCGCCGGTCTCGATGCCGATGCGGGTGATGCCGAAGCCGAGCGCTCGCGGCCCCGGCTCGAGGCGGGCCACCTCGCTCCAGCGCACCAGTTCGACGGCGCAGGCGACCGCCGCCTCGGCGTGGTTCGGCTGGTCGACCGGGGCGTTGAAGAAGGCGTGCACCGCGTCGCCGACGAATTTGTCGATCATGCCACCGTGGGCGACGATGATCCGCGTCATGCCCTCGAAATAGGCGTCGAGCGCCGCCACCAGCGCCTCCGGCTCCGCCCGCCGGGTCATGGCGGTGAAGTCGGCGACGTCGGTGAAGAGGGCGGTCACGACCCGTCGCTCGCCGGAAAGGCGCAGCAACGAGGGGTCCCGGACGATGAGATCGACCACCTGCGGCGCCAGATGCTGCTCGAAGCGACGGCGGATGCGGCCGGCGTCGCGTCGCTGGCGCGAGAAGGAGACCAGCGCCGCCGTGCCGTGCCCGGCGACCAGCGCGGCGAGCGGCACCAGCGGATCGACGAGGAGATCGAAGCCGGCGGCGAGGAGCGTCGCGCCGAGGAGGGTGGCCGCGACGGCCACCGCGACGAGCGCCCCGAGGAAC
>JAOTSD010000151.1 GCA_030247555.1 Siculibacillus sp.
AGCGTGATCGACGACCTCGCCGGGTCGGCGCTCGCGCCCGATGCGCTGGCCAAGATCGCGTCACTCGATCCGGCGAACTTTCCGCTCGTGCCGCAAGGCGCCCGTATCGGCCCCTGCGTCGGGCGGGTCGGCAAGTTCGTGGCCATCGGCCTCAACTATGCCGACCACGCGGCGGAAGCGGGCATGGCGCCGCCGAAGGAGCCGATCGTCTTCCTGAAGGCGACGAGTTGCATCGTCGGGCCGAACGACGACGTGGTGCTGCCGCGTGATTCGGTGAAGACCGACTGGGAGGTCGAACTCGGCGTCGTCGTCGGCAGCGAGGCCCGCTACGTGACCCGAGAGGCGGCGCTCGACCACGTCGCCGGCTACTGCGTCGTCAACGACGTCTCCGAACGCGAGTTCCAGGCCGAACGCGGCGGCACCTGGGACAAGGGCAAGGGATGCGACAGCTTCGGACCGATCGGCCCTTGGCTCGTCACCCGCGACGAGGTGGCAGACCCACAGGCGCTGAGGCTGTGGCTGTCGGTCGACGGGATCATGCGCCAGGACGGCACCACCGCGACGATGATCTTCGGCGTCGCCGAACTCGTCGCCTACGTGTCGCGGTTCATGAGCTTGCAGCCCGGCGACATCATCACCACCGGCACGCCGCCCGGCGTCGGCATGGGGATGAAGCCGGAACCGGTCTATCTGAGGGCAGGACAGGTGATGCGGCTCGGCATCGACGGGCTCGGCGAGCAATGCCAGACGGTGGCGCCGCCGGTCTGAACTGCCCGGCGCCGCCGACCCAACGGACGACGACGCTTGACCGGGGCGTGACGAGAGAGCATCGCTCTGGCGAACCGTTCCTCCCCGGAGAACCCCGTCCATGCCCCTGCGCGTCGTCTTCATGGGTACGCCCGACTTCTCGGTGCCGACGCTGCGTGCCGTCCACGCCGCCGGCCACGAGATCGTGGCGGCCTATTCGCAGCCGCCGCGGCCGGCCGGGCGCGGCTTGGCGCTCACCCTCTCCCCCGTCCAGGCTGCGGCGGAAACGCTCGGTATCCCGGTCTTCCATCCGACGAGCCTCAAAGGCGAGGAGGCGGCCGCGGCCTTTCGAGCGCACGCGGCCGACGTCGCGGTGGTCGTAGCCTACGGCCTGCTGCTGCCCGAGACGATCCTCGACGCGCCGCGGTACGGCTGCCTCAACCTCCACGGCTCGAAGTTGCCGCGCTGGCGCGGCGCGGCGCCGATCCAGCGAGCGATCATGGCGGGCGACGCGGAGACGGCGGTCGAGGTGATGCGGATGGAGAAGGGGCTCGACACCGGGCCGGTGTGCCTCTCCGCGACGACGGCGATCGGCCCGGAGGAGACCACGGGTGACCTCCACGATCGTCTGGCCTCTCTCGGCGCGGCGACGCTGGTGGAGGCGCTGGGCCTGCTGGAGGCCGGGGAGCTCGGCTGCCTCGCCCAGCCCGAAGAGGGCGTCACCTACGCCCGCAAGATCGACAAGGCGGAAGCGCACATCGACTGGAGAGCGGACGCGAATACGGTCCACGACACGATCCGCGGCCTGTCGCCCACGCCCGGCGCGTGGTGCGAGGCGAGGATCGGCGGCAAGCTCGAGCGGCTCAAGATCCTGCGCACCAGCCTGGGCGAGGGCGCCGGCGAGCCGGGGACGATCCTCGACGACGCGCCGACCGTCGCCTGCGGGACGGGGGCCGTGCGGCTCGTCCAGGTGCAGCGGGCCGGCGGCAAGCCGGTCGAGGCGGCGGCCTTCCGCCGCGGCGCGGGACTGGCACCCGGCGACCGACTGGCCTGACGTCATGACGCGTTACAAGCTCACCGTCGAATACGACGGCACGCCCTATGTCGGTTGGCAGAGCCAAGCCAACGGCCGATCGGTGCAGGGGGCGATCGAAGAAGCCTTCCTCAGGCTCGTCACCGACCGTGTCGTGGTCAAGGGGGCGGGGCGCACCGACACCGGCGTGCACGCCACCGGTCAGGTCGCCCACGTCGACTTCCCGCGCGACTGGCCGGCGATGAAACTGATGGACGCGCTCAACGCCCATCTGCGGCCGGAGCCGGTCGCGATCGTCGACACCGAGATCGTCGGCGAGGACTTCGATGCCCGTTTCTCGGCCAAGGCACGGCATTATCTCTACCGGATCGTCGACCGGCGGGCGCCGCTCGCCATCGATCTCGATCGCGCCTGGCACGTGCGCACCCGCCTCGACGTCGCTGCCATGGCCGAGGCGGCGAAACGCCTCCTCGGCACCCACGACTTCACCACCTTCCGCGCCGCGCGCTGTCAGGCGAAGTCGCCGATGAAGACGCTGGATCGGCTCGACGTCGTCCGCGACGGCGACGCGGTCCTGGTCCGCGCCTCGGCCCGCTCCTTCCTGCACAATCAGGTGCGCTCCATGGTCGGATCGCTGAAGCAGGTCGGGATCGGCCTGTGGAGCGCCGACGACCTCGCGGCGGCGCTCGCCGAGGCCGACCGCACCGCCTGCGGCCCGGTCGCTCCGGCCGCGGGGCTGACACTGGTGAAGGTGGACTACTGAACCGACGGATCGACACCGAGGCACCGCGCCTCCGCCCGGATCGCCCGATCAGGCGGCCCGCATGTCGCCGACGAAACGGCCGGCCTCGTCGCGCAATCGGGCGGCCTGATTCGCCAGTTCCGAGGCGGCGGCGTGCACCTGGGTCGCCGCACCGGCGGACTCCTCGACGGAGAGATTGACT
>JAOTSD010000045.1 GCA_030247555.1 Siculibacillus sp.
CGACTACGCCTTCCTGGCGCTGCAGACCCGCCGCGCCGGCGATCCGCTCGTCGCCGCCGACCTCACGCGTCTCGACGGCGTCCGTCTTTCGCCACGCGCCGCGGTCGAGCGCCGCGATCTGCGCCCGGCGCTCCTCGCCGCGGCACTGCTGTTGGCGCTCGTCGACACCGCGATCATGATCGTGCCGCACCTGCGCCGGTGTCGGCGCCGCGTCGGTGCGGTCGCGGTCCTGGTGATCCTCGCGGCGGCCCTCACCGACGGACCGGCGTCGGCGGCGGAGAGCCGGGGCGACGCCTTCGCCCTGGCCGTCACCCGAGAGACCCGCCTCGCTCACGTGCTGACCGGCGACGCCGCCCTCGACGACATCGCCCGGCGCGGCCTCCTCGGTCTCGGCCGGGTGCTGGCGGAGCGCACCGCCGTCGATCTCGGCGAACCTGTCGGGGTCGACCCGGCCCGCGACGAACTCGCCTTCTTCCCGCTGCTCTATTTCCCGGTCGGCCCCGACGCATCGGCGATCTCGCCGACCGCGCTCGGCCGCATCGACGCCTTCATGAAGAACGGCGGTACCGTCATCTTCGACACTCGCGACGCGGTCGCCGCCGACCTGCGCGCCGGGAGCGGGCGCCCGACCGCGGCGAGCGCGTCGCTGCGCCGCCTCCTCGCCGGCCTCGACCTGCCGGACCTCGAGCCGGTGCCCGACGATCACGTCCTCGGCCGCACCTTCTACCTGCTGCGCGATTTCCCCGGTCGTTTCGACGGCCGCCTGTGGGTCGAGGCGACGCCGCCCTCCGACCCGGATCGCCCCGAGGGTCGCCCGGCACGCCCCGGCGACGGCGTCTCGCCGTTGATCGTCACCGGCAACGACCTCGCCGGCGCCTGGGCGATCACCGATGAGGGCGACGACCTGCTGCCGATGTCGTCGACCGACCCGCGCGGCCGCGAGATGGCCTTCCGCGTCGGCGTCAACATCGTCATGTACACGCTGACCGGCAACTACAAGGCCGACCAGGTCCACGTCCCCGCCCTCCTGCTGCGGCTCGGCCGATGAGAGGCGCGCGATGACCCGGACCCTCGACTTCGTGCCGCTCCTGCCGCCGCTCGCTCTCGCCGGAGCCCTCCTCCTCGCCGCCGTCTTCGCCGCCGCGACCCTGTGGAGCCGCCGCCGCGGCGCGGGGTGGCGCGCCGCCGCGCTCGCCCTCCTCGCCCTCGCCCTCGCCGGGCCCGAGATCCGCCGCGAGTTGCGCCGGCCGCTGCCCGGCGTCGTCGTGCTGGTCACCGACCGCTCGTCGAGCCAGGCTCTCGTCGGCCGCGAAGCCGAGACCGAGGCCACCCGCAGGACCCTCGCCGAACGCATCGCCGCGCTGCCCGGCATCGAGCTGCGGGAGGCCTTCTTCGACGACCGTGACGGCGTCGACACCGACGGCACCCGCCTTTTCGAGTCCCTCGGGCGGACGCTCGCCGACGTACCGCCCGACCGGGTCTCCGGCGTGGTGATGATCACCGACGGCCAGGTCCACGACGTCCCGGCGACCGCCGCCGCCCCCGGTTTCACCGCCCCCGTCCACGTCCTGCTCACCGGCCGCGCCGACGAGATCGACCGCCGCATCGAGATCGTCCGCGCCCCGCGTTTCGGTCTCGTCGGCAAGCCGCAGACCATCGCCTTCCGCGTCGTCGACGCCGGCGTCGCACCCTCCGGCCGGCCGGTCACGGTGACGGTGAAGCGCGACGGCGAGGAGGTCCGTACCCTGCAGGTGATGCCCGGCCGCGAGGAGACGATCGAGGTCGACGTCCCCCACGCCGGCGACGTCGTCGTCGAGCTGGAGGCCGCCGCCCTGCCCGGCGAACTGACCGCGCTCGACAACCGCGCCGCCCTGACGATCGAAGGCATCCGCGAACATCTGCGCGTTCTGCTGGTCTCCGGCGAGCCCCACCCGGGCGAGCGCACCTGGCGCAATCTGTTGAAGTCCGACGCCGCCGTCGACCTCGTCCACTTCACCATCCTGCGCCCGCCGGAGAAGCAGGACGGCACCCCGATCACCGAGCTGTCGCTGATCGCCTTCCCGACCCGCGAGCTTTTCCAGGAGAAGATCCGCGAGTTCGATCTCATCGTCTTCGACCGCTACCGTCGCAAGGCGATCCTGCCGGCGATCTATCTCGACAACATCGCCCGCTGGGTGCGCGACGGCGGCGCCGTGCTGGTCGCCTCCGGCCCGGATCTCGGCGGCCCCGCCAGCCTCTACGAGACCCCGCTCGCCGACGTCCTGCCCGGCCGACCGAGCGACGGCATCGTCGAGGAACCCTTCCGGCCGCGCGTCTCCACCCTCGGCGCCCGCCATCCGGTCACCCGCGACCTGCCCGGGGGCGCCGCCGATCCGCCGGAATGGTCGCGCTGGTTCCGCCTCTCCGGCGTGAACGCCGCCGGCGACGGCGCCACGGTCCTGACCGGCGCCGGCGAGCGGCCGCTCCTCGTCCTCGCCCGCAAGGGCAAGGGCCGCGTCGGTCTGATGACCTCCGATCAGGTCTGGCTGTGGGCGCGCGGCTTCGAGGGCGGCGGCCCCCACGGTCCGCTGCTGCGCCGCCTCGCTCATTGGCTGATGAAGGAGCCGGACCTCGAGGAGGAACGCCTGCGCCTCTCCCGCCAGGGCCGCGACCTCGTCGTCGAGCGTCAGACGCTGGCCGAGAAGGCCGATCCGGTGACGGTCGAGACCCCGACCGGAGCGGAGCGCCGCCTCGATCTCGCCCTCGCCCGACCGGGCGTCTGGCGCGCCGTCCTGCCGGCGACGGAACCCGGCCTGTGGCGAGCCGGCGACGGCACCCGCACCGCTCTCCTCGCAGTCGGACCGCCCAACCCGCGCGAATTCGCCGACGTGCTGTCGACCGACCGCCTGCTCGCCCCGATCGTCTCCGCGACCGGTGGCACACTCCACCGCCTCGCCGGCGCCGAGCCGCCGCGCCTCCTGCTGCGCGACCCCGGTACGGCGATGACCGGGCCCGGCTGGCTCGGGCTCGCCGCCTCGCGCGCTTCCGTGCTGGAAGGCCTCGACCGCCTGCCGCTCTTCGAAGGATTGATCGCCCTCGCCGCGCTCCTCGGTCTGTTCGCGACCGCCTGGTGGCGCGAGGGGCGGTGAGCCCGATGGCGTCTTCGATTGGAAATCCGGATCGAACGATGATAGACTATCGGAAATTCCGATCGAACATGAGCCTTTCGCCATGAACCTGCGCGACCTTCAATATGTCCTCGCCGTAGCCGACCTCGGCCATTTCGGTCGCGCCGCCGACGCCTGCCACGTGTCGCAGCCGACGCTCTCCGGTCAGATCCTGAAGCTCGAGGACGAGCTCGGGGTGCGGATCTTCGAGCGTGTCGGCCGCTCGATCCGTCCGACCCCGGTCGGCGAGCAGATTCTCGCCCACGCCCGCCGCTGCGTCTCCGCCGCCGACGACATCACCGCGCTCGCCCGGGCCAGCCGCGATCCGCTCGCCGGCCCGCTCCGCCTCGGGGTCATCCCGACGCTCGCCCCCTACCTGATGCCCTTCGTCCTGCCGATCGCGGCGGAAGCGCTGCCGGCCGCGCCGCTGATGCTCTACGAGGATCTCACCGCCCACCTGCTCCAGGCCCTGAGCGAGGGTCGGCTGGAAGCCGCGATCATCGCCTCCGATCCCGCCGACCCGCGTCTGACCTCGCATCTCCTCTTCGACGAACCCTTCTTCGTCGTGCTGCCGCCGGGCCATCCGCTGGCGGCGAAACGGACGATCCACGCCGACGATCTCGACCCGAAATCGCTGCTGCTGCTCGCCGACGGCCACTGCCTGCGCGATCAGGCGCTGGAGTTCTGCGGCCATCCCAATCGCGGCGAGACCGCCGGCGCCGACATCCGCGCCACGTCGCTGGAGACACTGTTGCATCTGACCGCCGCCGACTACGGCATCACCCTGATCCCGCGCCTCGCCGTCGGCAACGACCTCGGTCTGATCGGCCGGCTGGAGGCTCGCCCGCTGGAGGGCGACAACCACTTCCGCCGCGTCCGTCTCGTCCACCGCATCAACACCCCGCGCCAGAAGGCGCTGGCGCTGCTCGCCGAGATGATCCGCAACGGCGTACCGGAGGGCGTCGAGCGACTGGCGGCGTGATCCCGTACGGCACCCACCCGCGCCCGCCTCACGGCCCGACCGGTCGCCCGACGCGGCGGCCATCATTGACATTCCGGAATGCGCACCCCCATCCTGCCGCGATGTTCCCGACGGCACGCGCGAGATGGATGCGGACGGCGGCGGCGGCGCTTCTGGCGACGGCGGCGATCCTGCTCGGCGCGGCCCATCGCCCGCCGATCGGCCACGTTCCCGCGTTCGCCACGGCACTGGTCCTGCCCGACGGAACCACCGCCGATCTCTGTCACGGCGGGGCCGACGACGACGGGGCACCCGCCGGGGACGATCGCGCGCGGGGCTCCTGTCCCGCCTGCCGCCTCGTCGACGCGCCCGGCCTGCCCGCCGTCGACGTCCTCGTCCTCGCGCCGCCGTCGACGACCGTCGTCGCCCGTCTCGACCGGGGCAGTGCGGCGCTCTCCGGCTCGCTCCTGCCGGCGCCGCTCTCGCGCGGGCCGCCGCGCCGCGCCTGAGGTGCGATCCGAATGGTCCATTCGGATTTCGTGTGCCGTCCATCGGAGGAGCTCGATCCGAACCGACGTGCCCGCAACGGGTCGGGTTCGGCATCGTCGGTCGCCCCACCGCCCCCCCGGCACCCACACCCTTGCCTTTCGATCGCCGCCCCGTCGTGGGACGGTGGCTTCACATCATCCGGACACCGTGATCGGGTCCGACCATCGAGAGACGGACACATGAACCGCTTGCGCACCCTCTTCTTCGCCGCCGCCGTCGCCTTCGCCACCGCGGCCCACGCCCACGCCTACGAACTCGGCGACCTCACCATCGACCACCCCTGGAGCCGCGCCACCCCGGCCGCCGCCCCCGTCGGCGCCGGCTATCTGACCATCGTCAACAAGGGCAAGACCGCCGACCGCCTGGTCTCCGGCACCTCCACCGTCTCGGCCAGGGTCGAGATCCACGACATGGCCATCGTCGACGGCGTCATGCGGATGCGCTCGCTCGACCAAGGCATCGTCGTGCCCCCCGGCGGCAAGATCGAGTTCAAGCCGGGCGGCTACCACATCATGCTCATCGGCCTGAAGCAACCGATCGCCAAGGACTCGACCTTCAAGGGCACCCTGACCTTCGAGAAGGCCGGGACGATCGAGATCGAGTACAAGGTCGAGGGCATGGGCAGGGCGCCCGCCGGCCACGCCGGCCACTGAACCGCACCCGAGGAGTCGACCGGAGGGCGGAGCCGAGCGATCGGCTCCGCCCTCTCTCGTCGCGTCGGTCAGGACCGCGGCCGCGTCAGGATCGGGTAGTAGACGATGGCGAAGCCGGCGAAGGCGACCAGCCAGCCGACCAGCGCCAGATGCAGGAAGACGAACTCCGCCCACCCCATCCCCATGGCGATGCGGGCGAGCGTCGCCACCAGGGCGCCGAGGTAGATCACCCGGAGGGCGGGCGTCGCGGTCAACCGCCGGCCGGTGTGGCCGAGACTCGCCCGGGTCATCACCGCCAGCGTCATCATGCCGACCGCTCCGACCGTCCAGGCGTGCAGTGCCGCCGAGGCGAGGAGCGGCACCACGCCGAGGATCGCCCCGCCGAGCAGCAGGAAGCCGACCGGCACGAAGAGATAGGCGACATGGAGGACCAGCACGAGCTTCTCCCCCGCCGTTCGCCAGCCGACCCAGCGCCACAATCGCACCGCCTGCAACCCGCCGGCGAAGACGAGCGCCGCACCGGTGGCGCGATGGTCGGGCAGCGCCACCCAGACGGCGAGCGCCGCGCTCGACGCCGCGATCACCACGCCGTCGAAACGGTCGAAGGGGATCGGCAACCGCCCACCGCGCGGCCGTAGCCAGTTGGCGGTGAAGCTCGGCACGATCCGCCCGCCGATGAGGGCGATGAGCACCACCGCCGCGGCGATGCCGATGCGCTGGCCGAAAGCGGCGCTCCCCCGGATCAGGGCTTCGACGTGGAAGACGGCGTTGCCGACGGCGAGGAGAGCGACGAGACCGACGACGCGCAGATTGCGCCGGTTCGACCCCGCCCACACTTCGCGAGCGGTCAGCGCCGTCAACGCGGCGAGGAACGCCACGTCGATCGCCGCCGCGACCCACGCCCCGATCACGCCGGAGACCAGCATCGCCACCCGCCCGGCCGCCCACAGGCCGACCAGCAGTCCGAGTGGCCGGCCGACCACCGGCAGGCGGCCGGTCCAGTTGGGGATGGCGGTCAGCAGGAATCCCGCCACCGCCGCGGGGAGATAGCCGTAGAGCAACTCATGGACGTGCCAGTCGATCGCCGAGAAGGCGCTCGGCAGCGCGAAGTGGCCCTCGAACATCGGAATCCACAGGGCGACGGCGATCGCCGCCCACATCGCCCCGAAGAGGAAGAAGGGTCGGAACCCTCCGGTCAGGATCGCCGGTCCGGCGTGAGCCCGCATCTGTTCGGCCGTGGTCGCCATGTAGAAGTCCCTTCCCGCACGTCGGCGTCGTCGTGAGCTCCGTTTCTGACCCCACCATGGTCGGCTTCCTTTGACGAATGGCAAGGCGAGGGTGTTCCGATCCGAACGAAATCCGGGCATCATCGCCGCCCCGAGCCCTCGGCGATCACACAACGGCGCCCACCGGAACACGAAAGATCGAATGATGTCGGATACTTCGCTTCGTCCACCGGTGCCGATCGGCGTCGTCACCGTCTCCGATCGCGCCTCCCGCGGCATCTACGAGGATCTCTCCGGCCCGGCGATCGAGACCTATCTCGACGAGGTCCTCGCCACCCCGTTCCGGATCGTCCGCCGCATCGTCGAGGACGAACGGCCGTTGATCGAAGCGGCGCTGATCGAGCTCTGCGACGTCGAAGGCTGCCACCTGGTGGTCACCACCGGCGGCACCGGCCCGGCGCCGCGCGACGTCACCCCGGAGGCGCTCTTCGCCGTCTGCGACCGGATGATGCCCGGGTTCGGCGAGGCGATGCGCGCCAAGAGCCTGACCATCGTCCCGACCGCCATCCTCTCGCGTCAGGAAGCCGGCCTGCGCGGCCGCTCCCTGATCATCAACCTGCCGGGCAAACCCGCTTCGATCCGCGACTGCCTCGACGCGGTGATGCCGGCGGTGCCCTACTGCATCGACCTCGCCGGCGGCTACCGGCTCGAGACCCGGCCCGAGCGCATGGTCGCCTTCCGGCCGAAGGGGGCTTGAGGCGATGGCCGACGAACCGGCGATGTTGCTTGCCTTTCACTACGGCACCGGCGAAGGCGCGGCGATCGGCCGGATCGCCGAGGCGGTGCGGGCCCGCGGCCTCTCGGTCGCCGGTATGGTACAGAAGGACGAGCGCCGCCCCGATCGACGCCGCTGCGACATGCGCCTCGTCGATCTGTCGACCGGCACCGAGATCCCGATCTCGGAGGACCGCGGCAGGGACTCCCGCGGCTGCCGGCTCGACCACGGCGCCCTCGAGGAGGCCGCCGCCTGTGCCGCCCGCGCCCTCGACGCCTCGCCCCTGCCCGATCTCCTGATCCTGTCGAAGTTCGGCAAGCGTGAGATCGAGGGACACGGCTTCCGCCAGATCGTCGAGAAGGCCGTCGAACTCGGGGTGCCGGTCCTCGTCGGCGTCACCGCCGACCACGTCGAAGGTTTCCGCGACTTCGCCGGAGACTACGGACGCGTCGTCGCCGATGAGACCGAGATCTTGGCGTCGATCGCCGCACTTCGCCCGTCACGTCATACTTGAGGCGTGTGGCGACACGTCGCGGTCCGTATTCGACCGGAGCACGACTTCCCGAACGGCTTACCAAAAATCAAGATTGGAATTGTGACGAAAAGACATGGTCCGGCCTCGAGAGGAGGCATCCATGTCCGTCGCCTTGGCACGTCGTGACCTCATCCGCGGACGTTTCGGACGTCCGGCGGAGGTGCGTGCCCCGCGCCCGCCGACGGCTCGCGAGGAGATGGCGTTCCGCGCCGCCTGCGACGGTTGCCTCGCCTGCGTCGGCGCCTGCCCCGAGAAGATCATCCGCCTCGACCGTGATCGGCGGCCCGTCCTCCAGTTCGTCCATGGCGAATGCACCTTCTGCGGGGATTGCGCCGACGTCTGCCCGACCGGGGCGCTGACCCGCACCGAGGCCCGTCCCTGGACGGCGAAGGCGACGATCGCGGTGAAGTGCCTGGCGCTCGGTGGCGTGCACTGCCGCTCCTGCGGTGACGCCTGCCCCACCTCCGCAATTCGTTTCGCACCTCGGGTCGACGGGCGCTTCCTGCCGGCGCTCGCCACCGGGACCTGCACCGGCTGCGGCGCCTGCGTCGGCGTCTGCCCGGCCGGTGCGATCGAAATCCGACACGAGCCAACGCGAGAGAGAGCGACGACATGAACGTCATCGGTGTCCTGGTTCAGACCGTGCCCGAGAGGGAAGCCGAGGTGGCCACCCGGCTCACCGAGATGCCGGGCGTGGAGATCCACGCCGGCACCGGAGACGGCCGATTGGTGGTCACCGCCACCGACGTCGGCGAGCACTTCGCCTCCGACAGCCTCATGGCGATGAGCCTGGTGCCGCACGTCGTCGCCACCTCGCTCGTCTACCACGCCCACGAACCCGAAATCTCCGAACCCGAGGCCGGCGCCCGCGCGGCCTGAGACCACCCCCGATCGACCACTGGAGGGTCGCGCCCGATGACCATCGACACTTCCCGCCGCGACGTGCTGAAGGCCTCCGCCGCCGCCGCCACCGCTGCGGTGGCCGGTATTCCGCTGCCGGCATCGGCAGCTCCCGTCGGCGATGCCGGCATCCGTTGGGACAAGGCGGTCTGCCGCTTCTGCGGCACCGGCTGTTCGGTGCTGGTCGGCACCAAGGCCGGCCGCGTCGTCGCCACCCAGGGCGACCCCGAGGCCCCGGTCAATCGCGGCCTCAACTGCATCAAGGGCTACTTCCTGTCCAAGATCATGTACGGCCAGGACCGCCTGCAGACGCCGCTCCTGCGCATGAAAAACGGCAAGTACGACAAGGAAGGCGACTTCACGCCCATCACTTGGGATCAGGCCTTCGACATCATGGCCGAGAAGTGGAAGGCGGCGTTGAAGGCCAAGGGCCCGAGCGCGGTCGGCATGTTCGGCTCCGGCCAGTGGACCATCTGGGAAGGCTATGCCGCGTCCAAGTTCATCAAGGCCGGCCTGCGCTCCAACAACCTCGACCCCAACGCCCGCCACTGCATGGCCTCGGCCGTCGTCGGCTTCATGCGCACCTTCGGCATCGACGAGCCGATGGGTTGCTACGACGACCTCGAGCACGCCGACGTCTTCGTGCTGTGGGGCTCCAACATGGCCGAGATGCACCCGATCCTGTGGTCGCGTCTCACCAACACCCGCCTCACCAAGCCGGGTTGTGAGGTCCATGTCCTGTCGACCTTCGAGCATCGTTCCTTCGAGCTCGCCGACAACGGCATGATCTTCAACCCGCAGACAGATCTGGCGATCCTCAACTACATCGCCAACCACATCATCCAGACCGGCGCGGTGAACAAGGAGTTCGTGGCCAAGAACGTCAACTTCACCAAGACGGCCACCGACATCGGCTACGGCCTGCGTCCGAAACATCCGCTGGAAGAGAAGGCGGTCAACGCCTCCCACAAGGTCGACGCCGGCAAGATGGAGCCGATCACCTTCGAACAATATGCCGAACTGGTGAAGCCCTACACGCTCGAATACACCGCCAAGCTCTCCGGCGTTCCGGCCGAGAAGCTCGAGCGTCTGGCCAAGGCCTACGCCGACCCGAACAAGAAGGTCATGAGCCTGTGGACCATGGGCTTCAACCAGCACACCCGCGGCTCGTGGGTGAACTCGCTCTGCTACAACGTCCATCTGCTCGTCGGTAAGATCTCCGAGCCGGGCAACTCGCCCTTCTCGCTGACCGGCCAGCCTTCGGCCTGCGGCACCGCCCGCGAGGTCGGCACCTTCGCCCACCGCCTGCCGGCCGACATGGCGGTGACCAACCCCGAGCACCGCAAACTCGCCGAACAGATCTGGAAGCTGCCGGAAGGCACCATCTCCGAGAAGGTCGGCTTCCATGCCGTGCTCCAGCACCGCATGCTCAAGGACGGCGTCCTCAACGCCTATTGGGTGCAGTGCACCAACAACATGCAGGCCGCTCCCAACATGAACGAGGAGGGGTATCCGGGCTACCGCAACCCCGCCAACTTCATCACCGTGTCGGACCCCTATCCGACGGTGACGGCGCTGTCCGCCGACCTCATCCTGCCCACCGCCATGTGGGTCGAGAAGGAGGGTGCCTACGGCAACGCCGAGCGTCGCACCCAGTTCTGGCGCCAGCAGGTCGCCCCCCAGGGTCAGTCCCGCTCCGACGTCTGGCAGGTGGTCGAGTTCTCCAAGCGCTTCAAGGTCGAGGAGGTGTGGCCGGCCGAACTGATCGCCAAGAAGCCCGAACTCGCCGGCAAGACCCTCTACGAGGTCCTGTTCAAGAACGGTCAGGTCGACAAGTACCCGATCTCGGAAGTGGCGGAGGGCTTCGAGAACCACGAATCGAAGGACTTCGGCTTCTATCTGCAGAAGGGCCTGTTCGAGGAATACGCCGCCTTCGGTCGCGGTCATGCCCACGACCTCGCCCCCTTCGACACCTACCACAAGTCCCGCGGCCTCAAGTGGCCGGTGGTCGACGGCAAGGAGACCAATTGGCGCTTCCGCGAGGGCTACGACCCTTACGTCAAGCAGGGTGAGGGCGTGAAGTTCTACGGTTACAAGGACGGCAAGGCGAAGATCATCTTCGCCCCCTACGAGCCGCCGGCCGAGAGCCCGGACAAGGACTTCCCCCTGTGGTTGGTCACCGGCCGGGTGCTCGAGCACTGGCATTCGGGCTCGATGACCCGCCGCGTGCCCGAACTGCACAAGTCCTTCCCGGCCGCCGTGCTGTTCATGCACCCCGACGACGCCATGTCGCTCGGCCTCAGACGCGGTCAGGAGATCAAGGTCTCCACCCGTCGCGGCGAAGTCACGACCCGCGTCGAGACCCGCGGCCGCAACAAGCCGCCGCTGGGCGTGGTCTTCTTCCCCTGGTTCGACGAAGGCCAGCTCGTCAACAAGCTGACCCTCGACGCGACCTGCCCGCTGTCGAAGGAGACCGACTACAAGAAGTGCGCCTGCAAGGTCGAGCGCGCCTGAGACCTCGGACGAGGGGGCGGTTCCGCGTCGATCGGCGCGGGCCCCCGCTCCCTCTCCCACCCGGCTCCCGAAGCGGGGCCGACCGACCGGTGACGCCCCCCGGCGCGGCCTGCCGCGACCAGCGGGTGATCCAAGAAAAGGCGTGCTCCCCGAAGGCGGGGAGGAATGGAGAGGGGGGCTCGTACTCTCCGCGCGGTTCCCCGGAAGGGGATGGCGAAGAGATCGGCGCAGCACTCACCGAGAAGATTCAGGTCCATGTCGTCCGAACCCAAAACCCCCGATGGGCTCCTGAGCCCGGAACGCCGGAAGGTCCTCGAGACCGCCGCGCGCGGGGTCGTCGGCGCCGCGGTGGCCGGCGTCGCGCTCACCGCTCACCAGAAGTCGGCGGAAGCCCTGCCGACGCTGGCGATCCGCCCGCCCGGCGCGCTCGCCGACGAGACGAAGTTCCTCTCCGCCTGCGTTCGCTGCGGGCTGTGCGTGCGCGCCTGCCCCTACGATACGCTGAAGCTCGCCGATCTCGGTGACCGCGTCGCCGGGGGCTCGCCCTATTTCATCGCCCGCACCGTTCCCTGCGAGATGTGCGAGGACATCCCCTGCGTCAAGGCCTGCCCGACCGGTGCGCTCGACCACGCCCTCGTCGACATCAACCGGGCGAAGATGGGCACCGCGGTGCTCGTCGACGAAGAGAACTGCCTCAACTTCCTCGGCCTCAGGTGCGACGTCTGCTATCGCGACTGCCCGGTCATCGACAAGGCGATCACCCTCGAGCTCGAGTCGAACCCGCGCACTCGCAAGCACGCCATCTTCCGCCCCACCGTCCACGCCGAGCACTGCACCGGCTGCGGCAAGTGCGAGAAGTCCTGCGTACTCGAGGAGGCGGCGATCAAGGTGCTGCCGCTGAAGGTCGCCCGCGGCGAACTCGGTCGGCACTACCGGCTCGGCTGGGAGGAATACAAGAAGAACCAGGGCCCGCTGATCAAGGACGTCATCGACCTCCCCGATCGCGCCCCGAACGACGTCACGCCGCCCTCCGGCGTGCCCGACGCCCCGCCGATCATCGACCCGACCAAGATGAAGGGGTGGAAGCCATGACCGCGCTCACCCCCTCTCCCCGCCTCAACCGCGAGGCCCGCCTCGCCACCGCCGACGCGATGCCGCAGCGCGGCTTCTTCGCCCGCAATCGCTACCTGCTGGCGCGCCGGGCGAGCCAGATCCTGGTGCTGGCGCTCTTCCTCACCGGACCGCTGTTCGGCGTGTGGATCGCCAAGGGCACCATCGCCTCGTCGATGACCTTCGACGTGCTGCCGCTCACCGACCCGCTCATGCTGGTCCAGATGCTGGCGGCCCGACACTGGCCGGAAGGGCTGGCGCTGATCGGCGCGGTGATCGTCGCCGTGTTCTATGCGCTCGTCTCGGGCCGCACCTATTGTTCGTGGGTCTGTCCGATCAACCCGGTCACCGACCTCGCCTTCTGGACCCGCGAGAAGCTCGGCCTCCAGGCCAAAGGCTGGCAGCCGCGACCCGGCACCCGCCACTTCATCCTCGCCATGGTGGTCGTGGTGTCGGCGCTCACCGGCGCGATCGCCTGGGAACTGGTCAACCCGATCACCATGGCCTTCCGCGCCGTGGTCTTCGGATCGACCGCGGCGCTGACCTTCGTCGCCGCCGTGTTCCTCTTCGACCTCTTCGTCGCCCGCCGCGGCTGGTGCTCGCACCTGTGCCCGGTCGGCGCCTTCTACGGACTGCTCGGCTCCGGTGCGCTGCTGCGCATCTCTGCCGGACGGCGCGCCGCCTGCGACCACTGCATGGACTGCTACGGCGTCTGTCCGGAGCCCCATGTCATCTCTCCGGCCCTCGAGGGCGCCAAGAAAGGGCTCTCGCCGGTCATCCTGTCGCGCGATTGCACCGCCTGCGGACGCTGCATCGACGTGTGCGACCGTCACGTCTTCCGCTTCACCCATCGCTTCGACGTATCCGAGACCGCTGAGGGGGGCACCCACCGGTCGAACTGTTCGGGAGAAAAACCATGAGGATCATGTTCGTCGCGGCGCTCGGTCTCATCGCCGGTCTGAGCTTCGGATCAGTCTCGGCCTCGAGCCAACAGGCGCCTGACATCAAGACGCTGCGCGGCAACGTGCCGACGGTCGACCTCGCGGCGCCCGAAGTGGCGCGTCAGAACGTCGGCGGCCGGTTCGAGCGCGCCTATCGCCAGCAGCCGCCGCTGATCCCCCACCAGATCGACCGCTACCAGATCGACCTCCGGACCAACCAGTGCCTGAGCTGCCACGACTGGTCGACCGCGGCGAAGAATGCGGCGCCGACCCTGTCGATGACCCACTACCTGGACCGCGACGGCCGGCAGACGGACACGGTCGCCGGCACCCGCTGGTTCTGCAACCAGTGCCACGTGCCGCAGGCGGACGCCAAGGACCTGGTCGAGAACACCTTCAAGCCGTCGTCCACCGTCAAGTGAACGACCGGCGTTCGAATGGATCCCTCGGGCCTCGCGGAACGGAGTACTCGAACCATGACCGACAACAACACGAGCGCCGCCCGGCCGGGCTTCCTCCGGCGTCTGTGGAACGCCTTTTGGACCCCCGCGGCCAGGACCGCGCTCGGCGTCCTGCTCATCGTCGGCTTCGTCGGCGGTATCGTCTTCTGGGGCGGCTTCAACTGGGCGTTGGAGATGACCAACACCGAGAGCTTCTGCATCTCCTGCCACGAGATGAAGAACAACGTGTATGCCGAATACAAGCAGACGCCGCATTTCCAGAACTCCTCCGGCGTCCGCGCCACCTGCCCCGACTGCCACGTTCCGAAGGACTGGACGCACAAGATCGTCCGCAAGATCCAAGCGTCCAACGAGCTGTGGGGTCACTTCATCACCCGCTCGATCGACACCAAGGAGAAGTTCGAAGCCAAGCGCATCGAACTCGCCAAGCACGAATGGACGCGGATGAAGAACACCGACAGCCGCGAATGCCGCAACTGTCACACCTTCGACTACATGGACTTCACCAAGCAGGAGAGCCGCGCCGCCAAGCAGCACCAGACGGCGATCGACCAGGGCAAGACCTGCATCGACTGCCATCAGGGCATCGCCCACAAGCTGCCGCAGGGTGGCCGGGAAGCCTATGAGGAGTTGATGAAGACGCTGAAGAGCGGCGCCGCGCCGCAGACCCCGGTCCAGCCGCTGAAGTCATACGCTCAGAGCCTCCCGCAGAAGTGAGACCTCCGGCCTGCCGGTCGGATGCGACCGCCGGGTCGCGCCGGACCGTGGCGATGGTGTAGAAGAGGAACGGGTCGCCCCGGCGAGGGACGGCCCGTTCTTCGTCCCCACATCGCGAAAGGTGGTCCGGCACGATGGGATCCCGTTACCGCATGGCACTCGCCCCCGCCGATCTCGACAAGGTCATCTGCTCGCCGCTCTTCGCCCATCTCGGCGAGGACGTCGCGCGGGCGGTCATCGGCGACCGCGATCCGAAGACCTACGAGCGCGGGCGCTCGATCTTCCTTCAGGGCGACCCCGCCGACGCCTTCTTCCTGGTGCTCGACGGCTGGGTGAAACTCTTCCGCGCCATGCCCAACGGCGACGAGGCGGTGGTGGCGGTGATGGCGCCGGGCGAGTGTTTCGCCGAAGCCGTGATGTTCATGGGCGGCCGCTATCCCGTCGCGGCCGAAGCGGTCACCGACTGCCGCCTGCTGCGCGTCGAAGCGCGGGCCATCCGCGCGGCCATGCAGGCCGACCCGCGGGTCGCCACCGCACTCCTCGCCTCGATCGCCCACCACACCGAGACGCTCTCCGATCAGGTCGAGCACATGAAGGTGCTCGGCGCCCCGCAGCGCGTCGCCGACTTCCTGGTGCGCACCGCCGGGGTCAAGGCGGGTGCCACCAGCCTGACGCTTCCCTACGACAAGGCGTTGATCGCCCGCCGTCTCGGCATGACGCCGGAGAGTTTTTCGCGCGCCCTCGCCATTCTGCGCGACCACGGCGTCCAGGTCGAGCGCGACGCCGTCGCCATCGCCAACATCGGCCGCCTCAAGGCTTTCGTGCGCGAGACCTCCGACAGGGCATGATGGGAACGGGCCGAGGCGGAAGAACGGACGCGACACTGCGGAAGCTTGTCGAAAGCCCCACGGAATGTCAGGTTCTCACCGACGGCGGGACGCCGCCGCCGATGCGACCGTACGGCGCGGAAACGCCGAGGAATCGACCGAACGGCGCGGAAGCGTCGAAGAAGAAGACGTACCGAGAGGGCACCGAAATGGATCCGGCCGACTGGGCGGTCGTGCGGCGCAGCGCCATGTTCCGCACCACCGACGAGGCGAAGCTGCGCGACATCATCGGCGACAGGCACCCGCGCGCGCACCCGCGCGGCCAAGTATTGTTCCTGCAGGGTGATCACATCGACGGCCTGCATCTGGTCGTCTCCGGCTGGGTCAAGCTCTACCGCCAGACCGAGGAGGGCGCCGACGCCATCGTCGGCATCCACGGACCGGGGCAGAGCTTCGGCGAGACCGCGGCGCTGCTCGCCACGCCGGCCCACGCCACCGCCGAAACCATCTCCGAGGCGCGCATCCTGACGGTCGACGCCGAGCGGCTGCGCTCGCGCCTCGGCGCCGACCCGGACCTCGCCTTCGCCATGCTCGCTTCCGCCTCGATGCACCTGCGCTCGATGGTCGACGAGTTGGAACGCCTGAAGGGCCTTCCCGGGCCCCGGCGCGTCGCCGGCTTCCTCTGCGACCTCGCCGGCTCCGACGCCGGTTCGGCGGTGTTCGACCTGCCCTACGAGAAGTCGCTCATCGCCGGCCGTCTCGGCATGACCCCGGAGAGCTTCTCCCGGGCGCTGGCGAAGCTGCGCGATCGCGGCGTCACCATCGAGCGCGAGCACGTCCGCATCGCCCGCATCGAGAACCTGCGCGACTTCTTCGAAGGCGAGGCGGCGTGAGCCGGCCGACCCGCTCACCTCGCCTCCCTCACACTCGCTCCACCCCCGTCGCGTCGACCTTCGCCAGATGCTCGGCGACCGTCGCACCCGCCACCACCCGGTCGGGCACGATCTCGGCGAGCGGCACCAACACGAAGGCGCGTTCGGTGAGACGGGGATGCGGCAGGGTCAGGTTCGGTTCGTCGACCCGCCGTCCATCGTGATCGAGCAGGTCGAGGTCGATCGACCGCGGCCCCCAGCGCACGTCGCGCCGCCGCCCGAGCGAAGCCTCGACCGCCAGACAGAGATCGAGCAGAGCGCGGGGCGAAAGCTCGGTCTCGACCAGGACACAGGCGTTGACGAAGGCCGGCTGGTCGATCGGCCCCCAGGGTGGCGTCCGCCAGTTCGACGAGCGCTTCACCACCCGTACCCCGCCCGCCTCCAGCCCCGCCAGCGCCCGCTCCAGCGTCGCCGGCACGTCGCCGAGATTGCCGCCGAGGCCGATCAGTGCCTCAGGCATCGCGCTTGCGCTCGATCTCGATGGAGACGCCGTCGAGGATGGTCGGGATCGGCGCCGCCGGCTTCTCCACCCGCACGGTGATGGTGTGGATCTGCTGATAGGTGGCGAGGATCTGGCGAGCGATGACCTCGGCCAGCCCCTCGATCAGGGCGAAGCGCCGCTCGGTCGCCACGTCGACGACGATCTTGGCCAGGCGGTCGTAGGAGACGGTGCGCTTCCAGTCGTCGCTTTCTCCCGCCGGCCTCAGGTCGAGACGCGCATCGAGCGACACGTAGAAGCGCTGGCCGAGCTTCTCCTCCTCCGGATGGATGCCGTGATAGGCGTAGACGGCGATGCGGGAGAGCAGGATGCGGTCGGTCACGGGCGGGCTCCTTGGGCCGGGGCGGCGGCCGTCGAGCGGCGGATCGCGTCGGTGACGCGTGCCGCCTCGACGTGCGGGCGGACGTCGTGGACGCGGATGATCGCGGCGCCGGCGAGGATGCCGGCGACGTTGGTGGCGAGCGTGCCGAAGAGGCGCTCCTCCGGCGGCAGGTCGAGGATGGCGCCGATCATCCGCTTGCGCGAGGTGCCGAGGAGGACCGGCCGTCCGAGCACCGCCAGTTCGCCGAGCCGCGCCAGCGTCTCGAGATTCTGCTCGAAGGTCTTGCCGAAGCCGATGCCGGGATCGATCACCACGTCCGCCTCGGGGATACCGGCGGAAAGCGCGATGTCGATCGAGCGGCGGAAGAAGGCGATCTGGTCGGCGATCGTGTCGATCGCCGGATCGGCGGCCTCGCGATTGTGCATGACGATCACCGGCGCCCGGAAATCCGCCGCGACGCGCGCGATCTCCGGATCGCGGGTCAGCCCCCAGACGTCGTTGACGATCGTCGCGCCGGCGGCGAGCGCCTTCGCCGCCGTCGAGGCCTTGTAGGTGTCGATCGAGATCGGTATCGGCGAGGTCTTCGCCAACTCGGCGATCACCGGCAGGACACGCGCCTGCTCGTCCTCGGCCGACACCGCCTCGTGGCCGGGGCGGGTCGATTCGCCGCCGACGTCGACGATGTCGGCGCCCTCGCCGATCATCTCGGTGGCGTGCTCGAGCGCCCGGCCGAGATCGGCGAAGCGGCCGCCGTCGGAGAAACTGTCCGGGGTGGCGTTGAGGATGCCCATCACCAGCGTGCGCCGGCCGAGACCGGCGAGCCGCGCGATGCCCGGCGGTGGCGTCGTGGCGAGGAAGGCGGGCGTCGCGGACATCGTGTCATCCGTAGCGAGGGCGTGCCGCCCGACGGCGACGCTCCACCTCTAGCGCCGAGCGCGGCGGGAAGCGAGGTGGAAAGCGCCGGAGAGCCCCGCGCCGGAGCGATCCCCTCCTCGGCCGGTCTCAGCCCATGCGGATCACGGTCGCCCCGACGGCCGTCGCGAGCGCCCGAGGATCGACCGCGAAGACGGCGAAGGGCGTGCCCGCCGCCGCCCACACCCGCCCGTGACCGAGGAGATCCTCGTCGATGAAGACGGTGAGCGCCGTCGCGTGGCCGAAGGGCGGAATGCCGCCGATGGCGTAGCCGGTGATCGCCCGGACGTCGTCGGCCGCGGCGCGCGTCGGCGCTTCGCCGATCGACCCGGCCACCGCCTTCTCGTCGACCCGGTTCGAGCCGGCGACCAGCAGCAGATAGGGCCGACCGCTCGTCCGCCCGCGGAACACCAGCGACTTGACGATCTCGCCGACCGAGCAGCCGCAGGCCGCCGCCGCTTCCTCCGCCGTGCGCGTCGAAGCCGGCATCGCCACCACGGTGATCTCGAGGCCGAGATCGCGCGCCGCCGCCGCCACGCGCGCCGCGCCGCGGCCGAAATCGGGAGCGGGCTCGTTCATCTCGGTGCTCCGTCGTCAGGGAAGAAGCGGCGACCGCGAGATCTCCACCACGCCGGAGGAGGAATCGCGGAAGCCGCGCTCGATCCGTGTGGTGCGCCACGCGCCCACCGAGCCGCTGATCTCGTAGAGGTTCCAGCCGGCGCCGCGGCGGTCGGGACCCGGATTGCGCGACGCCGACGGCACGCCGACCAACGGCACCGCTCCGTCCTTTCCGTCGAGCCACTCCACCGTCGAGCGATGGGTGTGTCCGTGCAGGATCAATTCGGCGCCGTGGGCTTGGATCACGTTGCGGAATCGCGCCGTGCCGATCAGCCGTCCGGCCCAGTGGATCGGCTTCTTCGACGGTGGGTGATGGATCAACACCACCCGGTAGAGACCCTCGTGGCGGTATCGGTCGAGCAGTTCGGCCACCCGCATCGCCTGGCTGGCATCGAAGCGCCCCGTCGCCATGAACGGCGCCGTCGCCTCCGCCGAGGACACCCCGACGATGCCCACCGGCCCGCGTCGACGGCAAAAGGGCCAGCGCCCGACCTCTCCCATGTCGCCCTTGACGAAGGGCGCCCAGGCTTCCGACGCCCGCTTCAGCGCCCCCGGCACATAGGCGTCGTGATTGCCCGGCACGGCCGAGACGTCGCGCGGCGCTCCGAGGCTGGCGAGCCAGCGTCGCGCCGGCTCCAGTTCGGCGTCGAGGGCGATGTTGACGATGTCGCCGGTGACCGCGACGTGATCCGGCCGATGCTCCACCAGATCGTCGACGAGGTCGTCGAGAACCGCCGTCCGCATCCCGCCGCGGCCGCGATTGAGCCGCCAGTTGATGTAGCCGAGCACGCGCTTGCCGACGAGCTCGCGCAGGCGCGGTTCGGGTAGTGGGCCGAGATGGGGATCGGAGACGTGGGCGAGGCGGAACATGACCCCGTGGAACTACCGTTCACCGCCCCTCCGGTCCAGCCCGACGAAGGAGAAACCCGGGTTTCGAGCGCACAAAAAAACGGCGGAGCCGATCGGGCTCCACCGTTCTCGTGATCGTCCGGGACGTCGAGCCGGAAAGGCCCCGTTTCAGCCCCAGAAGGTCTTCAGGATCGCCGCGACGCGCGGATCGGTCAGATCGACGGCGGGCTTCCACTGGTAAGTGGCGGGACGGGTCTTGCGACGCAGGAAGGCGAACATGATGATGGTTCCTCGGTTTGACGCCATGCGGCGATCGGGTCCCCACCGGGAAACGGCGATACCGCCCGCGCCTCCCTCCGGAGACGTGGTTCGCACGAGCGTCGTGCAGATCTGATGCCGCTCTTCTAAGCAATCGCTCGAGAAAGAGCCAGTTGCACCGCACAAGAGCCGCCATGCAGGATTCGCATGGCTCGATTCACGTTTGCTTCACATTCGAGGAGTCCGGAATGTCGACCTGCGGCAGGCTCGAATGCCACTGATCACGCTGGCGAAACCGTTGGTGAAGAGAATCGGCGCCCTGGTCGGTGTGCTCACCCGTGCCACCACCCTCGGTGTGCGCGGCATCGTTCGTGACGACGACGGCCGAGTTCTGCTCGTACGGCATACCTACTTGCCGGGATGGTATCTGCCGGGCGGCGGCGTCGACCCCGGCGAGACGGCGGCGGCGGCCGTCATTCGCGAGATCGTCGAGGAGACCGGAGTGACGCCGGTCGGCGACCCGCGGCTCCTCGGCCTCTATCTCAACCGCCGCGTCTCGCTCCGAGATCATGTCGCCCTCTTCGTCTTCGACTTCTCCGCCGGCCGCCAGGAACCGCGCCGCCCGCCCTTCGAGATCGCCGAGGTCGGCTTCTTCGGCCTCGACGCGCTACCCGACGAGACGACCGCCGCCACCCGCCGACGTCTCGCCGAGATCCGCGGCGATGCTCCCGTCGCCGCGGAATGGTGAGCCGGCCTTGCGGCGCGCTCCCGACCATGATAACCGGCGGCCTTCTCGGGCCGGACGTGTGCCCCGAGCGAGGATGAGATGATCCCGATGCCGCGCATCTCGCGACGACGAACCGAGCGACCCGGCCACCGCCCCGTCGCCGTCGTGAACTCGTGCGCCTGAGACCGGACATCGCGGAAGCCCCGCCGCCGGTCGCGGCGGACGGCAGGACCCGACGCGGGCCTCATCCTTCTCCCGCATCCGGACACGCCCCATGAAGACCCTCGCCCCGGTCATCCGGCCCGAAACGCCGGCCGAAGACGCCGCGATCGAAGCCCTCCACCAACATGCCTTCGGCCCCGGCCGCTTCGCCCGCACCGCTTTCCGGCTGCGCGAGGGTGTGCCCTGCGACCCCGAGCTCTCGCTCGTCGCCATGATCGACGGCCGCCTCGCCGGCTCGGTGAAGCTCACCGCGATCCGCATCGGCGAAGCGCCGTCGCTGTTGCTCGGCCCCTTGGCCGTCGATCCCGATTTCGGCAGCCGCGGGCTCGGCCGCGCCCTCGTCCGCGCCGCGGCGGAGAAGGCGCGCACCCTCGGCCATCGTTCGATCCTGCTGGTCGGCGACGCGCCCTACTACGGCCCGCTCGGCTTCCACCACGTGAAGCCGACCGAAGTGATCATGCCCGGCCCGGTCGACCCGAACCGGGTGCTGCTGTGCGAACTCGTCGAGGGCGCCGCGACCGAGGCCAAGGGCCCGGTCCGCAGCGCCCGCGGCGGCTGACGGCTCACGGCACCTCGAGCGGCGCCCGTCGCCTCGTCCAGCCACTCGCCGCTTCCATCTCGGCGGCGAGGGCGATCAGCGTCGCCTCGTCGCCCGGCCGACCGGTCGCCTGGATGCCGAGCGGCAGGCCGCCGGCGGTGACGTGCACCGGCAACGCGATCGACGGCTGACCGGTGACGTTGGCGATGGGTGTCCACGGTGTGAACCAGAACGACTGGTCGAGCAGCTTGGCGAGGACCGCCGGCAGGCGCAGCAGAACCGTCAGGTGCATCTTGTCGAGCACCTCCTCGAGGAAGAGATCGAGCCCCTTGGAGTCCATGCCGCCGACCGGAACCGGCGGGTGCGCGAGGATCGGCATGAACACCGCGTCGAATCGCGCCGTGTCGCGGATGAGGTCGATCGACGCCTGGTCGAGCCGCATCAGGGCCGCCGTGTGCTCGCCCGCCGACAGCATCTCGCCGAAGCGCGAGATCGCTCGGGTCGGGCGCTCGATCAGGCCGCCGAGGCGCCGCCCCTGCTCCGCCTCGAGATGGCGCAACTGACCGGCCGAACACCCCGCCACCACCCGCGCGAAGTCGGTGAGGAAATCACGGCCGATCGGCAGGCGGATCTCCTCGACCTCGTGTCCGGCGTCGCGGGCGAGCGCCACCGCGGTGTCCATCGCCAGGCCCACCTCCGGATCGACCGGCAAGCCGAGCGGCGAGTCGCGCCAAACTCCGATCCGCAGCTTCCCCGGACGCATCGCGGCCGCCTGAGCGTAGCTCGTCGCCGGGCGCTCCTGACCATAGGCGGCTGTCCCGTCCGCGCCGGCGAAGACGTCGAGGAGGCCGGCGCAGTCGCGCACCGAGCGCGTCACCGCATGCTGGACGACGAAGCCGTGCCAGCCGTCGGTGACGAAGGGCGTCAGCGGCACCCGGCCGCGGCTGGTCTTCAGCCCGACCAGCCCGCAGCAGGCCGCCGGCACCCGGATCGAGCCGCCGCCGTCGGAGGCGTGCGCCACCGGTACGATGCCGGCCGCCACCGCCGCCGCCGACCCGCCCGACGAGCCGCCGGTGGTGTGGCCCGGATTCCACGGGTTGCGAGTGATGCCGAAGCGCGCCGTCTCGGTGACGAGGCGCAGACCCCACTCCGGTGTCGTCGTCGTGGCGATGGTGACGAGCCCGGCGGCCTCGGCCCGCGCGAACACCGTCGACGACCGCTCGTCGAGATGGGGCGGGATGCGGCTTCCCGAATGGAGCGGAACGCCGGCGATGGTCGCGCCGATGTCCTTCATGGCGAAGGGTACGCCGGCGAAAGGAGCGGCGCGATCGATCGTCGTGGCCTTCTCCCGCGCCCGCTCGTAGAGCCGCTCGGCGATCGGGTTGATCACCGGCGCCAGCCGCTCGGCGCGCCCGATCGCCGCCTCGACGAGCTCGGCCGGCGCCACCTCGCCCGCCTTCACCCGCGCCGCCAGCCCGGTCGCATCCTCTTCCCACAACAGCCGTTCGATCGACATGGGATCCCTCCGCAGTTCTGCCGAAGGCTATCCGAGCCCCGGGCCACCGCAAGCGGCAATCGTGACTGGCCACCGCTCCACGACCGCATCCCGCCCCTGCGCATTTCTCGTCGCTCGCTTCCGCCATCCGTGCCAGATTGGCCGCCCCGCGCACGTCCCGACCGGAGCCCCGCATGTCCCTCGATCCCGCCGTCGTCGCAGCCCTCTCCCACGTCTCGACCGCGACCCTGACCACGGTCCTCCTCAAGAAGGGCCTCCGCAACGTCTGGATGCGCGGCGCGCTGTCGCTGCGTCCCGGTCAGACCCGGCTCGTCGGCCGTGCCTTCACCCTGCGCTTCGTCCCCGCCCGCGAGGATCTCGCCACCCCCGCTTCCTGGGCCTCGCCGATCTCCACCCGCGCCGCCATCGAGGCGATGCCCGAGGGTGTCATCGCCGTGGTCGACGCCATGGGCTGCAAGGACGCCGGCATCTTCGGCGACATCCTCTGCGCCCGCATGGCGAAGAAGGGCGTCGCCGCCCTGATCACCGACGGCGTGGTCCGCGACATCGAGGGCGTCCTGTCGACCGGCCTGCCGGTCTGGGCCTCGGGCGTCGCGGCTCCCCCCTCCGTCGCCGGCCTCACCTTCGTCGGCTGGCAGGAGCCGATCGGCTGCGGCGGCGTCGCCGTCTTCCCCGACGACGTGGTGGTCGCCGACCAGGACGGCGCCGTGTTGATCCCCGCCGCCCTGCTCGACACCGTCGTGCCGGAAGCGGTCGAGCAGGAGCGCATGGAAGGCTGGATCATGGAGGAGGTGGGCAAGGGCGTCGCCCTCCCCGGCCTCTACCCGATGAACGCCGAGACCAAGGCGCGCTACGAGGCCTCGAAGCAGTGATGACCAGACTCGACGCGACCGCCTCCGGCGTCTACGCCATCGCCGCCACGCCCTTCCACGCCGACGGTCGGCTCGATCTCGAAAGCCTCGATCGCCTCACCGATTTCTACGTCGAGAAGGGCGCCACCGGCCTCACCATCCTCGGCATCATGGGCGAGGCGGGGAAGCTGGAAATGGAGGAGAGCCTCGAGATCACCCGCCGGGTGGTCGCCCGCGCCCCCGTCCCCGTGGTGGTCGGCGTCTCCGCCCCCGGCTTCGCCGCCATGCGCCGGCTGGCCCGCGACGCCATGGAAATCGGCGCGGCCGGCGTGATGATCGCCCCGCAGCCGAGCCTCAGGACCGACGATCAGATCGTCGGGTATTTCGCGCAGGCCGTCGAAGCCGTCGGCACCGACGTCCCCTTCGTCCTCCAAGACTATCCGCTGACGCTGACGGTGCAGATGACGCCCGCCGTCATCCGCCGCATCGTCATGGACAACCCCTCCTGCGTCATGCTCAAGCACGAGGATTGGCCCGGCCTCGAGAAGATTTCGACGCTGCGCCGCTTTCAGGCGGAAGGGTCCTTGCGCGACCTGTCCATCCTCACCGGCAACGGCGCCCTCTTCCTCGACTTCGAGATGGAGCGCGGCGCCGACGGGGCGATGACCGGCTACGCCTTCCCCGACATGCTCGCCGACGTGGTGCGCCTCATGAAAGCGGGGATGCGCGACGCCGCCCACGACCTCTTCGATGCCCACCTGCCGCTGGTGCGCTACGAGCAGCAGCAGGGCGTCGGTCTGGCGGTGAGGAAGTACGTGCTGATGCGCCGCGGCGCCATCGCCTGCGACGCCCAGAGGAAACCGGGCTCCGCCCTCACCCCGACGGCGAAGACCGAAGTCGACCACCTCCTCGCCCGTCTGGCGAGGAAGGACACGCGGGCGAAACTGGACTGAGCCATCCGTGGGGCGCACCCGGGGCGATCCCGCTCCGCCGCCTCTTGCCGGCGCCACATGCGAAGACCCCCGCCTCGGGCCGAGGCGGGGGTCTTCGTGTGCGGGGAAGGCAGGCGATCGGGGGTCAGGCGATGTCGGCGTAGACCTCGTTTTCGTCGGGCTCGCGCAGCACGTAGCCGCGGCCCCAGACGGTCTCGATGTAGTTCTTGCCGCCGGTCGCCGAGGCGAGCTTCTTGCGCAGCTTGCAGATGAAGACGTCGATGATCTTCAGTTCCGGCTCGTCCATGCCGCCGTAGAGATGATTGAGGAACATCTCCTTGGTCAGCGTGGTGCCCTTGCGCAGCGAGAGCAGCTCCAGCATCTGATATTCCTTACCGGTCAGATGCACGCGCTGGGAATTCACTTCGACCGTCTTGGTGTCGAGGTTCACCACCAGATCGCCGGTCGTGATCACCGACTGGGCATGGCCCTTCGAGCGGCGAACGATGGCGTGGATACGGGCGACCAGTTCGTCCTTGTGGAACGGCTTGGTCATGTAATCGTCGGCGCCGAAGCCCAGACCGCGAACCTTGTCCTCGATGCCGGCAAGGCCGGAGAGAATGAGGATGGGGGTCTTCACCTTCGACACGCGAAGCGTCCGGAGAACCTCGTAACCCGACATGTCGGGCAGGTTCAGATCCAGCAGAATGATGTCGTAATCATAGAGCTTGCCGAGGTCGATGCCCTCTTCGCCCAGATCCGTGGTGTAGACGTTGAAATTCTCCGACTTGAGCATCAACTCGATGCTCTGCGCCGTGGCGCTGTCGTCTTCGATGAGCAGTACGCGCATGCCAATCCCCTTTGTCGCCTTCACCCGGGCTTGGCGCATCGGCCCCCGACAGCCGCTGCGAACGACACCCCATCAACCCCGACTCGGTAGCGTACCGGACAATGGTTAACAGAATCTGATTCGCCTCGGCAAGCGTCGTCTCGGTCTCGACCGGCAAAACTCGTCAGAGTCCTGAATCTCAAGGGGAATCGGGTAAGTTGATGCTTAACGTATCACTTTAAGTGACGCCGCTAAGCGACTCTCTCGAATCACCTCTGGGAGGCCACTGGCCGAGCTTCGCGCGCGACCCCACATCGCCCGCTCGTTCATATTGTTTGACGAAGGCCGTTAACAACGCGTTACTGACCGCGCATCCGACGCCTGCTTTGCGGAGACCGATTCGTCACCATGGAGCCGCTGATCCGCGAGATCGCCGAATTGCCCACCACGACCACCTTCGGTCGTGTCGTCGGCGTGCGCGGCCTGATGATCGAGGTCGCCGGACCGGTGCATGAGATGAGTGTCGGCTCGCGTTTGGCGATCGAAGCCGCCTCGGGGCGGGTGGTGCCGGCCGAAGTGATCGGTTTCGAGGGCCACAAGGCTCTCTGCCTGCCCTTCGGCGCGCTCGAGGGTGTCCGCATGGGCTGCCGCGCCGTCCTCGGCGCCGCGGACGGCTCGGTCCGGCCGAGCGAAGCGTGGCTGGGGCGCGTCGTCAACGCGCTCGGCGAACCGCTCGACGGCAAGGGTCCTCTCCTTCAGGGTGCGGTGGCGCGACATCTGCGCGCACCGCCCCCGCCCGCCGGCGAGCGCGCCCGGGTCGGCGCCCCGATCGACCTCGGCGTCCGCGCCCTCAACACCTTCGTCACCTGCTGCCGTGGCCAACGCATGGGCATCTTCGCCGGTTCCGGCGTCGGAAAGTCGGTGCTGCTCTCCATGCTCGCCCGCTACACCTCGACCGACGTCGCGGTGATCGGCCTCGTCGGCGAGCGCGGTCGCGAGGTGCAGGAGTTCATCGAGGACGATCTCGGCGAGGACGGCCTCGCCCGCTCGGTGGTGATCGTCGCCACTTCGGACGAACCCGCCCTGATGCGCCGTCAGGCGGCCTATCTGACCCTGGCGGTCGCCGAGCATTTCCGCGACCAGGGCGCCGACGTGCTCTGCCTCATGGACTCGGTCACCCGCTTCGCCATGGCGCAACGCGAGATCGGCCTGGCCGCCGGCGAGCCGCCCGCCTCCAAGGGCTACACCCCGACCGTCTTCACCGAGTTGCCGCGCCTGCTCGAGCGCGCCGGGCCGGGCCGCGTCGGATCGGGCTCGATCACCGGTCTCTTCACCGTGCTGGTCGAGGGCGACAACCACAACGAACCGGTCGCCGACGCGGTGAGAGGCATCCTCGACGGCCACATCGTCATGGAACGCCAGATCGCCGAGCGTGGCCGTTACCCAGCGATCAACGTGCTGAAGAGCGTGTCGCGCACCATGCCCCGGTCGGTGCCGGAGTCCGAGCGCCCGCTCATCCTCGAGGCCAAGCGGATGATGGCGACCTACGCCGACATGGAGGAACTGATCCGCCTCGGCGCCTACCGCGCCGGCTCGAGCCCTGAGGTCGACGCCGCCATCCGCCTCAACCCGGCCTTCGAGGCCTTTCTCAAGCAGGGCAAGGAGGAATCGACCTCGCTGCCGGCCTGCTACGAGAGGCTGAGGGCGATCCTGTCATGAGGTGCGCCACGACTCACTTTTCGGCAACTGTTGTCACCTATGATCACTCCTCGAACATGGGGAGTATCGAGTCATGAAGTCCCGAGACAGTCTCATCCGCCTGAAGCGGTTCCAGGTCGACGAGAAGCGCCGTCAGGTCACACAGATCGAAATGATGATCGCCGACTTCAATCGGATGGTCTCCGATCTCGACGACCAGATCGTCGCCGAACAGAACCGGGTCGGCATCCACGACGTCACCCATTTCGCCTACCCGACCTTCGCCAAGGCGGCGATCCAGCGGCGCGACAATCTCAAGGTGTCGATCCACGACCTCGAGATGAAGCAGGAGGCGGCGCGCGACGAACTGGCGATCGCGGTCGAGGACCTGAAGAAAATCGAGTTGATCGAAGAGCGCGACCAGAGCCGCGAGCGCGCCGAGCGCGACGCCGCGGAGCAGGAAGCCCTCGACGAGATGGCCGGCCGCCGCCACGCCTTCGGGCGCTGAGGCACCGGAGCCCGCCGCGGACCGCTCCCCTGCCCCGCGGGCCGGCGGAATGACCGTGTGGAAGACGATCGGCCGCCCCTCGGGGCGGCCGTTTCGTGTCCGCCCGTCCTGCGGGCTCACGCCTCGATCAACGGCACGTGCGGACCGGCGCTTCGCGGCAGGTGGCCGGTGAGACGCGGGTCGTCGGCGATCTCGATCGAGCGGGCATGGGGCACGAAGCCGGAGCGGACGTAGAAGTCGAGCGCGCCGGGATGGTCGAGATTGCAGGTGTGGACGGTGACGCGGGCCGGTCCTCGCGCCCAGGCCGCCTCGAGCGCCCGGTTCATCGCCCAGCGCCCGAGCCCGCCGCCGACCGCGGCGGGCACCAACCCGAAATAGGCCAGTTCGACTTCGCCGGCGGTCCGCCCGTCGATCTCGACGAGGCCGATGTCGACCCCGTCGCGGGTGAGGGCCCGGGCGTCGACGTCGACATCGGCGAGGATGGCGGCGAGCGTCTCCCGCGGCATGATCCGTCGACCGAACCACAGCCACGGCTCGCCGACCGCGGCGAAGAGCGCGAGGTAGCGATCGAGATCGGCGTCGGTCAGCCGCTCCAGCTTCAAGCCCTCGACCACCGGCTCGGGGCGCGGCGCCGGACGTGTCCGCTGCTCCAGATGGATCACCGCCGCGGCGATCTTGCCGGGCGGCAGCTCGGTGTAGCCGTTGCGACGGGTGTCGAGGACGGTCACGGCGCGGCGCCCGGGCTCAACGCCAGTTCACGCCGAAGCGGTAGGCGACGCCGAGCCCGACGGCGAACTGATCGCGGCGGCCCTCGGCGCGCATGATCGGCGACCGGGCGATCTCGTCGGAGAGACGCGTCCAGGACGCGTCGCCGCGTACCAGCCAGTTGCGGTCGATCTCCCAGGTGGCACGCGCCGCCAACCCGGCCCCGCGATAGCCGCCGTTCGGCGCATGGGCGGGAATGCCGGTGGCGAGCGCCGAGGCGGCCGAGACGCCGTAATAGGTGCGCATGTAGTCGGTGGTGGCGAAGGAGACCCGCGGCCCGGCCTCGAGCGTCAGCTTGGCCATCGGGTGGAAGATGCCGTCGAGGCCGAGTTCGAAGATCTGGCCGTGGTGGCCGCCGAAGCCCTGCCGGGCGGTGACGAAGGCGCGCCAGTTGCGATCGGTGTAGTCGATGGTGACGCCCGCCTCGAAGGCGGTGGCCACCTTCGGCAGGCCGGCCATCGCCGAGGCGGCGCCGAAGGAACGGCTCGACAGCAGCCGGAACGACGGGGCGATACCGAAGCCGGTGTCGGAGGTCGCTTCGCCGGTCAGCGGCGACCGCAGGAAACGCAGGCCGATGATCGGGAAGGGCGACAGCACGTGGGACTTCGAGCCCTCCCAACCGGGCTCGGTCTTCAACCCGCCGCCGAGAGTGACGACCATGTCGTCGCCGGCGCGGGCGGCGCCGAGACCGGCGGCGAGGACGAGAAGGGCGAGCGTGAGACGGCGGGACATCGGAGACCTCGAACGCGGCGGCCGGAGCGGCCCGGACCTTCCCTCGAACATGGCTCGAGATGGTTGGCGACCGGTGTGGAAAGATGGTTAGGGGAATATGACCGCGGTTGGAACCGCCGGCACGCGCCCCGCTCCGTCGCCCGTGCCGGTTCGCACCCCGGTGTGACCGATCCGCCTCAGATCGAGCCCACCGTCTTCAGCCGCATCCGCGGATGCACCTCGGCCTGGCTCATGATCACCGTGTGCGGGCGGAAGCGTTCGACGATCGAGCGGACGTGCGGCCGAATGCCCGGGCTGGTCAAGAGCACCGGGATCTCGCCGATCCGCGCCGCGTCCTCGAAGCCGTCGCGCACCGCGTTGACGAATTCGCCGAGCTTCGAGGGCGCCATGGCGAGACTCTTCAGCTCTCCCTCGCCGACCAGCGCCTCGGCGAAGGCGAACTCCCAGGCCGGCGACATGGCGAGGATCGGCAGGTAACCCATCGGCGACAGGTTGGCGGCCGAGATCTGGCGGGCGAGCCGGCCACGCACGTGCTCGGTGATGGTCTGTACCGAGCGCGAGAAGGCCACCGCCTCGGCGATGCCCTCGAGGATGGCGCCGAGATCGCGGATCGAAACACGCTCGGCGAGCAGCCCCTGCAACACCCGCTGGATGCCCGACATGTTGATCTGCCCGGGGACGATGTCCTCGAACAGCTTGTGCTGCTCCTTGGGCAGATCGGCGATCAGCTTGGAGACGTCGGCGTAGGAGAGGAGATCGGCGACGTTGGCCTTGAGGATCTCGGTCAGATGGGTGGACAGCACCGTCGGCGGATCGACCACGGTGAGGCCTCGGATCGCCGCCTCTTCCTTCAGCGCCGGGTCGATCCAGGTCGCCGGCAGGCCGAAGGTCGGCTCGGTGGTGTGGGTGCCGGGCATGTCGATCGGCCGGCCTTCCGGGTCCATGACCATGAACTGGTTGGGATAGACCTGACCGCGCCCGGCCTCCACCTCCTTGATCTTGACCACGTATTCGTTGGGCTGGAGCTGCACGTTGTCGAGCAGCCGGCACGACGGCATGACGAAGCCCATGTCCATGGCGATCTGGCGGCGCAACGCCTTGATCTGGTCGGTGAGCCGATCCGAGCCGTCCGGGGCGTTGATCAGCGACAGGAGCGCGTAGCCGAGTTCGATCTTGAGATCGTCCATCTTCAACGCCGCGGAGATGGGCTCCTCCTTCGGCTCGGCCGCGGCCTTGTCGGCCAGCACCTTCTCCGCCACGAGGGCGGCGGCGGCCGTGTCCTTGCGCCGCTCGGCGGCGAGCGCCAGGCCGCCCGCCGCTCCGGCGAGCGCCAGGAACGGCAGGGTCGGCATGCCCGGCAGCAGCGCCAGTGCCACCATCACCGCCGACGACATGCCGAGCGCCCGGGGATAGCCCGAGAGCTGGCCGAAGAGCGCCTTGTCGGCGGCCCCGGAGACGCCCGCCTTGGAGACCAGCAGGCCGGCGGCGGTCGACACGATCAACGCCGGGATCTGGGTGACGAGTCCGTCGCCCACGGTCAGCGTCGTGTAGGAATGGCTCGCCTCGGCGAAGCTGATGCCCTGCTGGGCGACGCCGATGATGATGCCGCCGATGACGTTGATGAAGGTGATCAACAGGCCGGCGACGGCGTCACCGCGCACGAACTTGGAGGCGCCGTCCATGGCGCCGAAGAAGGCGCTCTCGCCCTCCAGCTCCTTGCGCCGACGCTTGGCCTCCTTCTCGTCGATCAGGCCGGCGGAGAGATCGGCGTCGATCGCCATCTGCTTGCCGGGCATGGCGTCGAGGGTGAAGCGGGCGGCGACCTCGGCGATGCGTCCCGAACCCTTGGTGATGACGATGAAGTTCACGATCAAGAGGATCGCGAAGACGATGATGCCGATGACGAAGTTGCCGCCCATCACGAAGTTGCCGAAGGCTTCGATGACGTGGCCGGCGGCCGACGTCCCTTCGTGGCCGTGGCCGAGGATGAGGCGGGTCGAGGCGAGGTTCAGCGACAGCCTGAGCATCGTGGCGATGAGCAGCAGGGTCGGGAAGGACGAGAATTCCAGCGGCGCCTGGATGAACAACGCCGTCATCAGGATCAGCACCGACAGGGTGAAGGAGATGGCGAGCGCGGCATCGAGCAGCCACGCCGGCAGCGGCACCACCAACACCACCAGGATCGCCATGACGCCGATGGCCAGTCCGACGTCGCCGCGCCGGGCATTGGCGAGGAGTTGCCCCGGTCCCGGCAGCCCGAAGGGCATGACGAAGGACTTCGGGGTGGAACCGCCGGCGGTGGTGTCGGACATCGATGGGACCTTCGCGCACGAACCGGGAATCGCGCACGGCGAGTTCCGAGCGCTGGGCAAAATCTGCCGACTGCATGGTTAACGGGTGGTTAAGGCGCCCGCCGGATCGGACGGCGCCCCTCACGCGCGGCCGTCGAACTCGCGCCCTTTCGCTCCGAGCCTCGATCCGAGTTTGGCCTCGAGCGCCCTCGTCATGGTGATCGTCGTCACCACCGGGGTGCCGAGGTGCCAGCGGTGGGCCTCGGCCCACATCAGGCGCGTCGGCTCGGGATCGTGGAAGGCGTCCCAAGGGATCAGGACGGGCTTCTTGCCGAAGGCGCCGAAGATCGGGACCGCGATCGCCAGATGCAGGCCACGCGGGTCGACGCCGACGACGACGCAGTTGCGCCACAGGACCTTGCCGACGAGGAGGTTCTCGCGCCGCGCGATCGGGTCACGCGGCGGATCGGCGACCCCCCACATCGCCTCGGCCGCCGCCCATCCGCCGGAGGTGCCCCCCGAACGCCGGCGCATCGCCCGCAGCACGGCCCAGAGCGCCACGCCCATCAACACGAGGAAGGCGAATTCGGCGATCAGCAGCAGATACATGAGATCCATGGCGGTTCCTCCCGGGGAACGCGACATCGGACGCCATTCTACGCCGCGAGAGGCCGGAGATCCCTCCGTAGTACCCGCGAGGCGAGCCCTCAGCCGCGCGAGGCGAGGAGTTTCGCGCCGAAACCGATCATGGTGAGGCCGGCGAGCCGATCGAACCACGACCGGCCGCGGTCGACCACCGCGGTCACCGGCGGGCTCGCCACCGCGAAAGCGAGCGCCGCGTACCACAGGAACGAGATCGTCGGCATCATGACCAAGGCGAGCATCTGTTCGCCGCCCGAGAGCGCGGAAGCGCCGGTCGCCGAGAAGATCGACATGAAATAGGCGATCGATTTGGGATTCAGCAGGTTGGTGACCATGCCGGAACGGAAGGCCTCGCCGGCCGTCATCTCGCGCGGCGTCCCCGCGACGATCGAGCCGCCCTCGGCGAAGGAACGGCGGATCGCCGCGACGCCGAGCCACAGGAGATAGAGGCCGCAGGCGATGCGCATCGCCCCGGCGATCTCCGGCAGGGCGGTGAGCACCGTGCCGATGCCGAGCAGGCCGAGTGTGGCGAAGACGAAGCCGACCGGCCAGATGCCGGAGGCGGCGGCGAGCCCGAGCCGGCGGCCGCGCATGCCGGCATGGACCACGATCAACGTGTTCGGCCCCGGCGCCATGGCGATCACCACCTGGGCGGCGGCGAGAGTGGCGATGATCTGCAGGCTGTCGGTCACGGACGGATCCTCTCGCGGGGCGATCGGCGGGGCGTCGGGTCGTGGGTTAACGCCACGAGGCAATATTTGCCGAGTGTATGGTTAACGTTGAGTAAATTCGCGAGCCTTCGGGAGGATTCCCCACCCGCCTCCGCCGCCCCTCGCCGACGCCATCGCGACGACGCCCGCCCCCCGCCGGCCGGCGGTCGAGGGAGCGCGAGAGCTCTCGCCGAGGCTTTCCGAGCGGGGATCGCGGTCGACGGGGCCGGTGCGCCGTTCAAGCCGCCTCGACGCCGCCGCCGGGGGGCGGGATGTCGAAGCCCTCGTCGCCGTATTCCTTGAGCTTGTTGCGCAGCGTTCGGATCGAGATGCCGAGGATGTTGGCGGCATGTGTCCGGTTGCCCAGCGTCGAGCCGAGCGTCTCCAGGATCAGCTGGCGTTCGACGTCGGCGACGGTGCGCCCGACCAGCGCCCGCGTCACCGCCTCCGCCGTCTCGGCCGCGTGGCGCACGGCGGCATCGACCGACTTCGGCGTCGTGGACGGCACCCCGCCGTGGGCTTCGTCGAGACGCAACCCGTCGGGGGTGCGCAGCGCCTCGAGCGCGATGGTGTCGCCACTGGCGAGCAGCACGGCGCGGTGCATGCAGTTCTCGAGTTCGCGGACGTTGCCCGGCCAGCGCGCCCGCATCAGTTCGCGCCGCGCATCCTGGTCGATCGGGCGCGCCGGAAGGCCGTTCGCCTTGGCGTAACGTTCGACGAAATGATCGGCGAGCGCCTGGACGTCGGCGGGGCGGTCGCGCAGCGCCGGGATCTTCAGATTGACGACGTTGAGCCGATAGAGCAGGTCCTCGCGGAACGTGCCCTTGCGCACTTCGTCGACCATGTTGCGGTTCGACGTGGCGAGGATGCGGATGTCGACCGGCACCGGCCGCGACCCGCCGACGCGGTCGATCACCCGTTCCTGGATGGCGCGCAGGAGCTTGGCCTGCAGACGCAGGTCCATTTCCGAGATCTCGTCGAGCAGCAT
>JAOTSD010000046.1 GCA_030247555.1 Siculibacillus sp.
AAACATGCGCCCCCGGCTCGAGACGGGGATGACGCCCGGAATGTCGTGAGGCCTTTCGGCGACCCGAACGAAGCGGGCGGCGTTTCCCGTCGGATCGCCACCGCGCCGCCCTCCTCGCTCAGCGATAGAGGTCCTCGCGCGTCCACGGCAGGCCGGAGGGGCCGGAGCGGCGCTTGGAGGCGAGCGTCTGGTAGACGAGGATCGGGCCGCGCCGGAAACCGAGCGTCGTCATGGCGAAATAGGCGAGCCACAACCGCGTCTTGGCGGCGCCGACCTCGGCCTCCGCCGCGGCACGGTTGGCGGCGAGCCGCTCGCTCCACAGCCGCGTCGTCCGCGAGAAGTGCTCGCGCCAGTTCTCGACGTCGTGCACCTCGAAGCCCAAGCGCTCGAGATTGGTGATGGTGAGACCGATGTGATCGAGCTCGCCACCGGGGAAGATGCAGGTGGTGATGAACTTCATGTAGGCGGTCTGCCGGCGGAACTCGGAGAGGTTCCGCGTCGCCCGCCTGACCGAAGCCTGATGCAGATAGAGCCCGCGCGGCTTCAGGAGCTTGTGCATGTGGAGGAAGTGGCGATCGTGATTGTCGAGCCCGACGTGCTCGAACATCTCGATCTGGGCGATCTTGTCGTAGACTTCCGCCCCCTCGATCTCGCGATAGTCCTTGAGTTCGAGCCTCACCTTGTCGGCGATGCCGAGCCGGGCGAGCTTCGCCGTGACGAAATCGAACTGCTTCTGCGACAGCGTGACGCCGTGGGCGGTCACTCCGTAGTTGGTGACGGCGTGGCAGATCAGGCCGCCCCAACCACAGCCGATGTCGAGCAGCTTCTCGCCCGGCTTCAGCCGCAGACGTCGGCAGATCATGTCGAGCTTGAGGATCTGCGCCTCTTCGAGCGTCGTCGTGTCGTCGCGGAAATAGGCCGAGGAATAGACCATCTCCGGATCGAGGAAGAGGCCGAAGAACTCGTTCGACACGTCGTAGTGGAAGGAGATCAGTTCCTTGTCGTCGCGGCCCGCCTCGGGCTTCGCCGCGACGCTGGCGGTATAGGCGTTGCCGGCGTCGATGGCGGCGACCTCGCGGCGGGAGAAGAGGAAGGGCAGGAGGTTCTTCACCAGCCACCACTTGGAGAGCCCGCGTGCCGCGCCGAGCGCCTTCATGTGGTCCCAGCGCTCGATCGCCTCGAGCGGCGTGCCGCCGACGATGTCGATGTCGCCCGAGGCGTAGAGCGCGTAGACGGTCATCAGCCGCGGCTTCAACAGGATGCGCCGGACGACGTCGGGATGGGCGATGCGGATGCGGATGTCGTCGCGCGCACCGACGCCGAGCGGCACCACCTCGCCGTTCCACAGCTCGATCGAAAGGTCGGCGCCGACCCTCTCGGCCAGATACGTGGCGATCCGCTTCGCCGCGGCGATCCGTTCGTCACCCGCCATGCCCGATGTCCCTCTCGCGGCCGCGCCGCTCGCCCCGGTCCGCGGCGAACCGCTCGGTTCTACAGGACGCCCGAGAGGCTGCCAACCGCCCGTGGCGCCGCTCTGCGCCGTCCGTTCGGCTTGCCCCACCCGACGCCCCGTGCTACGCGCGGCTCCGATGAGGGAGATGTCGGCGGATGGCGAGTCCGGGCCGGCTTTTTCGGCGTTTCTCCCGCGCCAGCCCGCAGCGACCGAGGATGCTCCCATGAAAGCCCGCGTCACCGTCACCCTCAAGAACGGCGTTCTCGACCCCCAGGGCAAGGCGATCCAGGGCGCGTTGAAGTCGCTCGGCTTCGCCGGTGTCGAGGACGTCCGCCAGGGCAAGCTGATCGAGCTCGACCTCGCCACCTCCGACCGCGCCGCGGCCGAGGCCGAGGTCACCGCCATGTGCGAGAAGCTGCTCGCCAACACCGTCATCGAGAACTACCGGATCGAGCTGATCTGATCGGCCGGCCGGGCCCCGCGCCCGCCGCGGCGGCGACCCGCGTGTCCGCCGCCCTCCCCTTCCCGGCCGTCGACGTCATCGGCCGCAAGACAGGAAGAAGCCCATGAAGTCCGCCGTTCTCGTCTTCCCCGGCATCAACCGCGAACGCGATCTCGCCCGGGCCTTCGAGGTGGTCTCCGGCGTCAAGTCGCACATGGTGTGGCACACCGAGACGGAGCTCCCCGACGTCGACGTCGTCGCCATCCCCGGCGGCTTCTCCTACGGCGACTACCTGCGCTGCGGCGCCATCGCCGCCCGTTCGCCGATCATCGACGCGGTGCGCCGTCACGCCGAGCGCGGCGGCTGGGTGCTCGGCATCTGCAACGGCTTCCAGATCGTCACCGAGATCGGCCTGTTGCCCGGCGCCCTGATGCGCAACGCCTCGCTGAAGTTCATGTGCAAGGAGGTGAACCTGCGCGTCGACAACGCCACCACCGCCTTCACCTCGGCCTATGCGCCGGGACAGGTGATCCGCTGTCCCGTAGCCCATGGCGAGGGCAACTACTTCGCCGATCCCGAGACGCTGGCGCGGCTCGAGGGCGAAGGACGGGTGGTGTTCCGCTACTGCGACGAAAAGGGCGAACTGACCGAGGCGGCCAACGTCAACGGCTCGATCAACGCGATCGCCGGCATCGTCAACGAGCGCGGCAACGTGCTCGGCATGATGCCGCACCCGGAGAACCTGATCGAGGCGCTGCAGGGCGGCATCGACGGCCGCGGCCTGTTCGAAAGCCTGGCGAAAGTGGCATAGGTGTAGGGCAGCGATCGAACCATGGCCGATGCGACCGCGGAACTCGAAGAAATAATGGCACAGGCCAAGGTATTAGCTGTTCGCTATCGCAATCTTACGGGAAAACCGTTGGGTATCTCTGGTGAAATCGCCGAAGTCGAAGTGGCCCGCGTTCTCGATCTCGTATTGGCTCCACCACGTACCAAAGGGTATGACGCCGAACGCACCGAGGGAGACCGTAGGACAAAGATCCAGATCAAGGGTCGCGCGGTCGATCCGGCAGACAGGCGCCGCGGTCGCGTACCATCAATCCGATTGAACCATGAGTTCGACATCGTCGCACTTGCGCTGTTGGACATGAATTCGTTGGATCTTCTGGAAGTGTGGGAAGCGAGCCGCGACGACGTCGAAAAGCGGTTACTGGCCCCAGGGTCGAAGGCGAGGAATGAACGGGGCTCGCTGGGGATCTCCCAGTTCGTCTCGATCGCGAAGAAGAGTTGGTCGGCGGATCAGGCATCGCGAAGCGACCCGATTTGACGACGAAGCGGTAATGCGACGAAGGAATGACACGATGCTGAGAAACGACATCGCCATCACCCCGGAACTCGTCGCCGAACACGGCCTCAAGCCGGACGAGTACCAGCGCATCCTCGATCTCATCGGCCGCGAGCCGACGCTGACCGAGCTCGGCATCTTCTCCGCCATGTGGAACGAGCACTGTTCCTACAAGTCGTCGAAGAAGTGGCTGAGGAAGCTCCCGACCAAGGGCGAGCGCGTCCTCATCGGCCCCGGCGAGAACGCCGGCGTGGTCGACATCGGCGACGGCCAGGCGGTCGTCTTCAAAATGGAGAGCCACAACCACCCCTCCTACATCGAGCCCTATCAGGGCGCGACGACCGGTGTCGGCGGCATCCTGCGCGACGTCTTCACCATGGGCGCCCGGCCGATCGCGGCGATGAACGCGCTGCGCTTCGGTGAGCCGACCCATCCCAAGACCCACCACATCGTCTCCGGCGTCGTCGCCGGCGTCGGCGGCTACGGCAACTCCTTCGGCGTGCCGACCGTCGGCGGCGAAGTGAACTTCCACCCGCGCTACAACGGCAACTGTCTGGTCAACGCCTTCGCCGCGGGCCTCCTCGACGCGGACAAGATCTTCCTTTCGGAAGCCAAGGGCGTCGGCATGCCCGTCGTCTACCTCGGCTCCAAGACCGGCCGCGACGGCATCCACGGCGCCTCGATGGCTTCGGCCGAATTCGACGACAACTCGGCCGAGAAGCGCCCGACCGTCCAGGTCGGCGACCCTTTCGCCGAGAAGCTGCTGCTCGAGGCCTCGCTGGAGCTGATGGCCTCCGGCGCCGTCATCGCCATCCAGGACATGGGCGCGGCGGGTCTCACCTGTAGCGCCGTCGAGATGGGCGCCAAGGGCAACCTCGGCCTCGAGCTCAACCTCGACGCCGTGCCGACCCGCGAACCCGGCATGACCGCCTACGAGATGATGCTGTCGGAGAGCCAGGAGCGCATGCTCATGGTCCTCCACCCCCATCTCGAGGAGCAGGCGGAAGCCATCTTCCGCAAATGGGGCCTCGACTTCGCCATCGTCGGCCGCACCACCGACACGCTGCGCTTCGTCGTCAAGCACCACGGCGACGTCATGGCCGACCTGCCGATCAAGGACCTCGGCGATCAGGCCCCCGAGTACGACCGCCCCTGGGTCGAGCCGAAGAAGCTCTCCATCCTCGATCCGGCCACCACCCGCGCGCCCGAGGACTATTCGAAGGCGCTGCTCGATCTCCTCGGCTCGCCGAACCTGTCGTCGCGCCGCTGGGTTTGGGAGCAGTACGACCACCTGATCCAGGGCAACACCGTGCAACGCCCCGGCGGCGACGCCGCGGTCGTCCGCGTCGAGCGCCCCAACGGCGGCAAGGCGAAGGGCCTCGGCTTCACCTGCGACGTGACGCCACGCTACGTCGAGGCCGACCCCTTCGAGGGCGGCAAGCAGGCGATCGCCGAGAGCTGGCGCAACCTCTGCGCCGTCGGCGCCCTGCCGATCGCGGTCACCGACAACCTCAACTTCGGCAACCCCGAGCGGCCCGAGATCATGGGCCAGTTCGTCAAGGCGCTGGAAGGCCTCGGCGAGGCCTGCCGCGCGCTCGACATGCCGATCGTCTCCGGCAACGTCTCGCTCTACAACGAGACCAACGGCGTCGCCATCCTGCCGACTCCGGCGATCGGCGCCGTCGGCCTGATGGACGACGTGACGAAGACCGTCGGCATCGGCTTCGCCGCCGAGGAGGACGTCATCGTTCTCGTCGGCGACACCGCCGGCTGGATGGGCCAGTCGTCCTACCTCTACGAACTCTTCGGGCTCGAGGAGGGCGCCCCGCCGCCGGTCGATCTCTCAGTGGAGAAGAGGAACGGCGACTTCGTGCGCGAGGCCGTCGTCGCCGGCCGCGTCACCGCCGCCCACGACCTCTCCGACGGCGGTCTCCTCGTGGCGCTGGCCGAGATGGCGATGGCCGGCGGCAAGGGCGCCCGCATCCTGTTGCCCGATCTCGACGTGCCGTTGCACGCCTTCCTCTTCGGCGAGGATCAGGCCCGCTACGTGGTGACGGCCTCTCCGGCCGAGGCCTCGAAGCTCATCGTCGACGCCGCCATGGCGGGCGTGCCGGCGACCGCGATCGGCGCGGTCGGGGGTGACGCCCTCGTGATCGCCCCGCACTTGACCGTTTCGGTGGACGACCTACGTCATCGGCACGAATCTTGGTTCCCCTCCTACATGAGCGGCGTCTGAGCACCGCTCGAAGAGGAAACCGCGACAATTTCGTCGCCTCACCGACGATGCCGTCGGAAGGTGAACGCAGCCAGGGAGACCACCGCGCATGGCGATGACCGCCGCCGAAATCGAGAAGCTGATCACGGACGCCTTCCCTTCCGCGAAGGTGACCATCACCGACCTCGCCGGCGACGGCGATCACTGGGCCGCGGAAGTGGTGACCCCGGAGTTCGCCGGCAAGTCCCGCGTCCAGCAGCACCAGATGGTCAACGCCGCGCTGAAGGAAGCGCTCGCCGGTCCCCTGCACGCGCTCTCCCTCACCACCCGCGCTCCGGCTTGATCGCCGTCCCGTGCCCCTCCATCGCGGGCCCTTGACCCCGCGCCATGAAAGGAACCCTCCGATGTCCGACATCAACGCCGCCATCGACGCCGAAGTGAAGTCCAACGACGTGCTGCTCTTCATGAAGGGCACCCCGAAGATGCCGATGTGCGGCTTCTCCGGTCAGGTGGTGCAGATCCTCTCCCACCTCGGCGTGCCCTTCAAAGGCGTCAACATCCTCGAGTCCGACGCGCTGCGTCAGGGCGTCAAGGACTATTCCAACTGGCCGACCTTCCCGCAGCTCTACGTCAAGGGCGAGTTCGTCGGCGGCGCCGACATCACCCGCGAGATGTTCCAGGCCGGCGAGCTCCAGACCCTCCTCAAGGACAAGGGCCTGATCGCCTGAGGCCGGACGCGTCGCGACCGAATCGGCGAGGCCGGGGAGCGATCCCCGGCCTTCGTCGTTTCGAGGCACCGACTCGTCGATCGCCGCGTCTCAATGATCGTGCCCACATTCGCACCCCGGCCCGTGGGAGTGCAATCCGCCCTCCTCGGCCGAGGTCTCGCCGCGGCAATGGGCGCAGATGCCCCGCACCTCGATCGTCCGTCCCTCGAGCGTGAAGCCCGATTCGGCCGCTCGCGCCCCGAGCAGGACGTCGATCCCCTCGCCCGACCACTCCTCGACCTTGTGGCAGGTGGTGCACACGGCGAAGACCGTGCCCTTGGCGTGATCGCGACCGCAACAGGCGAAATAGGCGCCGAGCCCCTCGAGCCGGTGGATCCGCCCCGCCTTCTCGAGCCGGTCCAGCGCCCGGTAGACCACCGGTGGCGATTGCACCCCCTGCGGCCTCAGCCGGTCGAGCACCTGATAGGCGCTCATCGGCGTCGCCGCCGCCCGAAGCACCTCGAGTACCGCCTCGTCGGTTCGCGATCGGGGTCTGGCCATGTCGTGCGCTCCTCACTCGGCGCGACCTTAGTGCATGTCGCGCCTCGGTTGGAACATCGGCGTCGTGTGAAAATGATCGACGCGGCGGAGCAGCGGCTTCGCGCGACCGTCTCGATCGAAGCGTACGCGGCTTGGTTTCGGCGGCCCCTTGGCCTATCTAGCGAAGGGCCGTCGGCGCCGACTCTGCGGGGCACCCTGCGAATCGGGACGGCGGAACCGCTTCGATGCGGGCGGAACGGAGATGAACCGCGTGCTGGGCTCGGTGGAACCCGGGAATGACGAAGGTCGACGGGGCTCGCCCCCGCCGGCGATCGACATGGCGTTCACCGTCCACGACTTCGCCCGTCACGCCGCCTACGGGCTGCGCTACGCTGCGATCACCGCCATGCTCGGCGCCATGCACCTGACCGGGGCCGCCCGCCTCGCGACCGATCGGCTGCGCGGTCGCGGCGTGATCTTCACTCTCCACCACGTGCGCCCTTTCGCCCACGACGCCTTTCACGCCTCGGCGCACCTCGAGATCACACCCGAATTCCTCGACGCCCTGATCCGACACGTCCGTGCCCGCGACTACGAACCGATACCGCTCGCCGAGGTCCCCGCACGCCTCGCCGCGCCCGATGGCGGGTCGCGCTTCGTCGCCTTCACGCTCGACGACGGCTACCGCGACAACCTCGTCCACGCCCGCCCGGTGTTCGAACGCCACGGCGTGCCCTTCACCGTCTTCGCCACCTCCGGATTCGTCACGCGCGAACGGACGGTGTGGTGGCTGACGCTGGAGCGGATCATCGCACGCGTCCGCGATCTGTGGTGGGACACCGGCGACCGCCGGCTGCACTTCTCCTGTGCCGGCCGTCACGCCAAGGCGATGACCTTCCGACGCGTCGTCGACTGGATGAATTCCGTCGACGAGGACTGGGCGATCACCACCCTTGACCGCGTCGCCGTCGAGCACGGCGTCTCGGCCACCGCCGTCGTCGACGAGGAAGTGATGAATGCGGCCGAACTGCGCGAGCTCGCCGCCTCGCCCATGGCGACCATCGGCGCCCACACCTGGAGCCACGTCAATCTGCGTCGCGTCTCCCAGGATCGTCTGGTCGAGGACATCGAACGCGGCGTCGCCGAGGTGGCCGCCATCCTCGGCCGGCGGCCGACCGTCTTCGCCTACCCCTACGGCTCGCACGCCAGCGCCGGCGTGCGCGAGTTCGCCGCCGCCCGCGGTTTCGACCTCGCCGTCACCACCGAGCCGGGAACGCTGAGCGCCGCCGATCTCGACCGGTTGACCGCCCTCCCCCGCATCTCGGTCAACGGCCACTACCAGCGCACCGCCTGGATCGAGGTGCTGATGTCCGGCCTGCCCTTCGAACTGATCCCGCATCGCGCCGAACTCGACTGATCGTGCAACGGCGCGCGCCGCGCCCCGGATCGGCCGCGCGGGTGTCGAGGGCCGTCATGGCGGCCCCGACGAAAGTCGTGGGCGACCATCTTCGTGCCATCTTCGTCGGCGATGGTTCCGATCAAGGTGATCTTTCCGGATCGAAGAGAAACTCGCCGAACTCGGTTCGACGCGGTCGTCTCCGCGGTTCGAGAGCCGCCGTGACCCGCTGAAATGTCGATGAACCCACATTTCACCGGTCGATCGGAGCGATCGATGATGGATTCATCGGCTTTCGACCTCGTGAATACTTTTTGATCGACGCGACCATGGACAAAAGTCGAATGTTGCGTGATCATGTTCATCGTAGTGACATGCCTTCCGACTTAGGAGTGCAGCAGATGAACGGGAAGTGGGGAGTCCGGGCGGCGTGATGCCCGGTGTGCCCCACGAGACGACGCCATCGAGCCGGGACGGCGCGACGCCGTGACCGCAAGAGGAGGACCACCCATGACACTGGACATCCGTGGCGGCGCCACCGAAGCCCTGGACAGGCGGGACTGGACCGACCCCTTCGTCGAGCCGAGCCTCGCCGAGATCCTCTCCGACCCGATGATGGAACTCGTGTTCCGCCGCGACCACCTGCGCCGCGACCACGTCGAACATTTTCTGCGCCGTCACGCCTCCCGCCTCGCGGAGAAGGCCGTCTGACCGACACCGGGCCGCACCGCCGGCGGCGGATCGGCGCCGCCCGGGGGAGCCACGCCGAAAACGATGAAGGCCGCCGGATCGCTCCGGCGGCCTTCTCGTTTCGTCGCGGACCAGCGAGGGATCAACGCGAATAGAATTCGACGACCAGGTTCGGTTCCATCTGGACCGGATAGGGCACGTCGGCCAGCGCCGGGATGCGCTGGAACTTGGCGACCATCTTGTTGTGGTCGACCTCGATGTAGTCCGGAACGTCGCGCTCACCCGACTGGACGGCCTCGAGCACCAGGACGAGCTGCTTGGAAGCGTCCTTGACCTCGACGACGTCGCCGATCTTCACCTGATAGGAGGCGATGTTGACGCGACGTCCGTTCACCTTGACGTGGCCGTGGTTGATGAACTGGCGGGCGGCGAAGACGGTCGGCACGAACTTGGCGCGATAGACCACCGCGTCGAGGCGACGCTCGAGCAGGCCGATCAGATTCTCCGAGGAGTCGCCCTTGAGGCGCATCGCCTCTTGATAGGTGCGCTTGAACTGCTTCTCCGAGATGTTGCCGTAGTAGCCCTTGAGCTTCTGCTTGGCCTTCAGCTGCACGCCGAAGTCGGAGAGCTTGCCCTTGCGGCGCTGGCCGTGCTGACCCGGGCCGTACTCGCGCTTGGCGACCGGGGACTTGCCACGGCCCCAGATGTTCTCGCCCATGCGGCGATCGATCTTGTACTTCGCAGAATGACGCTTCGACATCGCGGTCTCGACTTTGTTGGCACGGCGAGGCGAACCTGCCGCTGTTCTTGAGAGCGCGCCCTCCTCTGCGCCGCGAGGCGCCGACAGGTTCCACGATCCGAGCGTATCGGCGGGAGCCACGGGAGCACGTGAAAAGACTTCGCGGACCGTGAGGCCCGCGAAGCTGGAGGGGTCTTAGTCCCTGCCGCCGCGCTTGTCAAATCGTGCCGCCCCGCCGCACCCGGGACGTCGTCCCCGCCTCGCCGGTGCCGAGTCGGCCGCCTCCCACCTCACCACGTCAACGTCCCGGCGACGAGGCGCTCGAGGAAACTGCCCGTCTCCGCCGCTTCGAGGGGGCGCCGGGCGAGGAGGTTGTTCCACAGGTGGATGGTCCGGGTGCGCGGCGTCACCACCGCCTCGATGTCGCCGTCGGCGGCGTAGAGCCGGTCGATCTGCGACCAGTGGAGCGGATAGAATGCATCGATCGGTTGGGCCTCGTCGAGACGACCGTCCTCCCGCAACAACCAGGTCAAGGCTCTCGGACCGACCGCTCCCCACGGCAGATCGGCGAGCTGATCGCCGAGACCGAGGAGGTGCCGCACCTTCAGCAGGATCCGGTGGTGTCCCGGCAGGTCGACCCACGGGGGGATCACGCCGGGATCGGCGAAGACCGAAAGGAGCCCGTCGAGGATCGGATCGTCGGGCGCGAGCCCGAGCACCGCACCGTTGATCGATCCCGGCTCCTCGAACCCGAAGACGTTCGGCCCCGGGAAGTCGATCGGCCGGACGCAGTAGAGGTCGGCGTCGATCCAGATGCCGGCACCTCGCCGCAGCAGCTCGTACCGGAAGAGATCGGAGAAGAGCGCCGGGCTGCCGCTGCGACGGTGGCGAACGATCGACCGCCGAGGGACGACCGACGCGGCGTCGACCGCTTCGGCGCCCTCCGGCAGATCGTCCAGCGCCCGGTAGGAATGAACGCGCACCCGGTGGCCGCGACGCAGGAACGAGGCGAGGCAGGCTCGCGCGATCGGCCCCAGGCGTTCGCCGATCCACAGGGCGTTGCAGACGGGAAGCCCCGCGTCGCCTTCCCCTTCTCGTGCCGACGTCTCACCCACGATCGCTCCCAGCCCCGCGGGATCCGCTTCCCGCCTCACCAATTCAGCCTCCCCGTGACGAGCCGCTCGAGGAAACTGCCCGTCTCCGCCTCTTCGAGAGGTCGCCGGGCGAGGAGGTTGTTCCACAGGTGGATGGTCCGGGTGCGCGGCGTCACCACCGCCTCGATGTCGCCGTCGGCGGCGTAGAGCCGGTCGATCTGTGACCAGTGGAGTGGATAGAAGACGTCGACCGGATGGGCCTCATCGAGACGACCCGCCTCCCGCAGGAGCCAGGTGACGGCGCGCGGCCCCGCCACGCCCCACGGCAACTTTCCCAGATCGCTGGCGAGGCCGAGAAGCCGTCGCGCCCGCAACACCAGCCGTCGGCGCGCCGGTAGCTCGATCCACGGCGGAATCGCGGCGCGCTCGGTGAAGATCGCCGCGAGACGTTCGAGGACGGGATCATCCGGTGCGAGCCGCAGGACCGCTCCGTTGATCGCCCCCGGCTCCTCGAGCCCGAAGACGTGATCCTCCGGAAAATCGATCGGCCGGACGCAATAGAGATCGGCGTCGATCCACAGGCCTGCGCCGCGGCGGAGCAATTCATAACGGAAGCGGTTGGAAAAGAGCGCCGGGCTGCCGCTGGGGCGATGGCGAACGATCGCCGTCTCGGGCAGGACCTCGGCGGCGTCGACGATCTCGACACCCGGCGGCAGATCGGCGAGCGGTCGGTAGGCGTGCACCCTGACCCGGTGACCGTGGCGGAGGAAGGACGCGAGACAGGCGGCCGCGACCGGCCCCAGCCGATCGCCGATCCACAGCGTGTTGCAGATCGGTGGTTCCACGATTCCTCCCTCGGATCGCCACGCCGTCACGCCGGGCGGCACGCCCACCCGCCATTCGGCCACTCGCGGCGGAGCGCCCCGAGAGCACGATCGAGCCCGCTCATCATAGAGGTTCGCCCCCAGACGTCACCCCGCAAACTCGCCGAAGAGAGGTTCAGGGCGCTCCCCGCGCCGACGTCAGCCCGAAGCCGTCGAGCACCCGCGCCAGAGCCGGCGACGGGTCGGCGCCGGAGGTGAAGATCGCGCGGCCCGCGCCCCGCCCCCGCCCGCCCGGCACCGCGCCGAGAAGTTGCACCACCCGTCGGGCGATCGCCGGAGCCGGATCGATCCATTCGACCTCCCACGGCGCCAGCCGCCGAAAATGGTCGAGAAGGAAGGGGTAGTGGGTGCAGGCGAGGACGATCCGGTCGGTCCGCCGACCGCCGTGACGACGAAAGCACGGACGAATCTCGCGTAGGATCGCGGCGTCTTCGACCGGCCGACCGGAGAGATGGTCCTCTGCGAGCCGGGCGAGCATGGTCGAGCCGACCAGCGTCACTTCGACGTGGCTGGCGTAGGTGTCGATCAGGGCGCGGGTGTAGTCGCGCTTCACCGTCCCCGGGGTCGCCAGCACCGAGATCATCCGGGTGCGCGTGGTGGTCGCCGCCGGCTTGATCGCCGGCACGGTGCCGACGAAGGTGACGGTCTGCGCGGCGCGCAGATGCGGCAGGACGAGCGTCGAGGCGGTGTTGCAGGCGACGACGAAGACGTCCGGGTGATGGGCCGCGATCAACCGCCCGGCGAGGTCGACGATCCGGGCGATGAGTTCGCCCTCCTCGCGATCGCCATAGGGGAAACCGGCGTCGTCGGCGACATAGACGATCTCGGCATCGGGACGGGCGGCACGGATCTCACGGGCGACGGACAGCCCGCCGATGCCGCTGTCGAAGACGACGATCCGCGGAGGCCGGCCGCCCGCGGCGGCGCGCGGCGGCGCGGTTTCTCCGGTCGTCTCGTCTTGTGCCGCCATGGGCCGGCTCCCCGCGTCGGGCACGAGTCCCTCCGCCCGGCGGTCCGGTCCGGCACTCGCATGTCGCGGAGGGAGAAGTGGGGCGCGGGCGCGACGCAGAACCTTCCATCGCCCGGCCCCGCATGCATCCAACCACACCCATGGTTAAAGCGAAGTTGAGGAAAGGTGCACGAAAAATGAAACGGGACGATCACTCCTCGTCCCGATTTCGCACTCCGCGCTCGCGCTCCGCCGCATCCCGCATCTCCTGGAAGCGCGCCAGATCGAGCCGCGTCGGCCGCCCCTCGAGCGCCGCCACCATGCCGCGCAGCGTCCGGACCTCCTGCTCGGAGAGGCGCGCCTTCTGGAAGATCTGCCGCAGGTTCCGGATCATGTGGTCGCGCTTGTGCGCCGGGCGGAAGAACTCGACCTTGTCGAGCGCACTCTCGAGATGGGCGAAGAAGGCGAAGACGTCCCCCTTGGAAGCCTGCGGCGAACGCTCCTTCTCGACGAAAGGGGTCCAGGCCGCATCTCCGAGCACCAACCGCCGCCACTCGTAGGCGACGAGGATCACAGCCTGCCCGACGTTGAGCGAGGCGAAGGCCGGGTCGACCGGCACGGTGCAGATGCGGTCGCAGAGCCCGACCTCGTCGGAGGTCAACCCCCATTTTTCCCGACCGAAGACGACGCCGGTGCGCGCTCCGGCGCGCGCCGCCGCCGCCATCTCGACCGCCGCCACCGCCGGACTCTCGACCTCCTTGGCGATGTCGTGCGGTCGGGCGGTCGTGGCGTAGACCAACTCGAGGTCGGCGATCGCCGCCTCCAGCGTATCGAAGAGCCGCACCTCGTCGATGATCGCATCGCCCCGGCTCGCCGCCGCCCGGGCCTTGTCGTTCGGCCATCCGTCGCGCGGCTTGACGAGCCGCAGGTCCTTCAGCCCGAAGTTGGCCATGGCGCGTGCCGCCGCGCCGATGTTCTCGCCCATCTGGGTCTCGACGAGCACGATCACCGGAGGCGCCGACGCCTCACGATCCGTCCCGTCGTTCACCTGCGCTGCCATCCCGCTCTCCTCGCTGTCCCGGCGTCGACGGGTTACCGCAACCCGTCACGACTGTCGACGCGTGTCGATGACGAACGGATTGACAAAAAACGTTTCGGGCCTGCGAAATGGAGGGTGCTTACGCGAGGGCAGCGGATGTCTGACGGCCACGAGCGGGAAGTCGAAGAACTCGGTCGCGTTCTGGCCTCAGACGCCTTCGTCGCGTCGCCCATGCTCGCCGCCTTCCTGCGCTTCGTGGTCGAGGAGACGCTCGCCGGTCGTGCGGATCGGCTCAAGGCCTACACCATCGCGGTCGGCGCCCTCGACCGGCCCGAAGACTTCGACCCCAACGACAATCCTCTCGTCCGCGTCCAGGCACGGCGACTGCGAAGGGCGCTGGAGCGTCACTACCTCACCGACGGACGCGACGCGGATCTCGTCATCGAACTACCGCTCGGCACCTACGTGCCGAGCTTCGTTCCCCGCGACGCCGCGGCGCGCCCCACCGGCCGCGCCCCGCCGCCCTCCCGCGCCGGCGACCCCCGTGGTCGGCCCGGCTCACGGCACCGGCGTCACCGGACGTTTCCGTTGCCACGTGGTGTCGCGCCGCTCCTCGTCCTCCTCGTCGTCGCCACCGCGTTCACCGGGTGGTACGCCGGCTCGTGGCTCGGCGTGCCGGCCGAGACGCGTCCGGCCGAGACGGTGAATCTCGCCGTGTCCCGCTCTTCGTCGGAGACGGAGACGACGGTGATCGGTCTCGACGCCAGCAGGGTGCTGCCGCTCGTCACCGTGACGGTCGACGTCCGCGAGCCGAAGCCCTTCGACTTCGACGCGGAGGTCTACCGCAGCGACATCGAGAGTTTCGCCGGCCGCTTCGACGACGCCGTGGTGGTGACCCGCCGCGCCACCCCGACCCAGCCCACCCCCGGCCAGCCGCTCTATCGGTTGCGCTTCCTCGTGGCCCGCGAAGGCGGCACCACCAACGCCCATGTCCAGCTCGTCCACGTCGCCGACGAACGCGTCCTGCGCTCGACCGCGCTGGTCGTCGACCGTTCGCGTTCACCCGCCCACGAGAGCTTCGCCACCCCCGCCGACCTCGCCTTCGTCCGCGACGCGGTGCAACTGCACGGCGCCATCTCCCAGGATCTGGCCAATCTCCCCGATCTCGGACCGGAACTCGCCTGCCTGACCCGAGCTTGGACCCATCAACTCGAACCTTCTCCCGGCAGCCGGCTCGCAGCCGAGGAATGCCTGATCCCGCTGGTCACCGCCAACCCGAGGTTGGCGCCGGCCCTGACCATGCTCGGGGTCGTTCATCTCGGCGAACCCCGCCGACGCGGCGAGGTCACGGACGACGACCCGCTGGCGCGGGCCGAGGCGGTGATCCGTCGCGCCACGGCGATCACGCCGACCTCCTCGGCTCCTTATCAGGTGTTGCAGAACCTGCTTCTGGCGCGCGGCGACATCGACGCCGCGGTCATCGCGGGCAAACGATCGGTCCAGAACAATCCGGAGGACATGAATGCGATCGGCGCCCACGGCGCCGTGCTGGCGCGCATCGGCCGCTACGAGGAGGCCGTCCACCTGCTCGATCGCGCCGCGGCGAACACGGCGGTCCTGCCGAAATGGGTGCGCTTCCACGCCTTCCTGGCGCTCAACAATCTCGGCCGGACCCGCGAGGCCGACGACGGGGTCGCCCTGCTCGCCGGCTCGTCCGAACCGCTCGACCTCGCCGCGGCCGCCATCCGCGCCCACCGCCGGGGTGACGAGGCCGCCGCCGCCGCCGCCGTCGCGTCACTGCTGAAGGCCGAACCCGAGATGCGCGACGACCCGCGCGCCCACCTGCGCCGCAGCGGCTTCACCGAGGCCGTCGCCGACCGGTTCCTCGTCGATCTCGTCGCCGCCGGCCTCCATCGCGCCCGCATGTGATCAGGAAGCGCCGGGTCGACCTCGGCCGCGGCGAACCTCATGACGACGCGTAATCCGATGAAACGATCTTTTGTATCAAAGCGTTGCGAGCGTTTCCTGCCCTTGAGGCAACCGTTTGCCCCGAGGGAATGAACCGTAACGACCTTCTCCTCCCCCCGGCATGCCACCATACCGGTCACAGAAATCGGACGAGCCCCCCGCCGTCCGCACCATTCGATCGAGGAGAATTCCGTGTACGCCCACCACGACGAGATGTTCGCCATGTCGGAATTGATGCCCGTCGAGAACCGGCCCCATCACATCGGCGAGCTGGCGGAGAAGTTCGGCATCACCCTGCGCACCATCCGCTTCTACGAGCAGAAGGGCCTGATCAACCCGCGGCGCATCGGCACCAACATGCGCATCTTCGACGTCGCCGACGTGGCGCGTCTCGGGTTGATCGTGACCTGTCGCCGCTTCCGATTCACGGTCGAGGAGATCTCCGAACTGCTCGCCGCCCGCGACGCCCTCCCCGCCGACGCCTTCCACACCCGCCTCACAGAAACGATCGCCCGCCGCCACGCCGAACTCACCGCCGAAATCTCCGAGCTCGAACAGGTCCGCAGCGACCTCTTCGGCTTCCTCGCCGACCTGCGCCGCCGCGGCTGACCCACCCGCCGATGCGGCGGAGATCGGTTTCAGAGGTCGAGTTCCTTCTGAACTTCCGATGTCTCCCGCTTCGCCTTCTTGAAGACGGACGGGTCGATCCACGGCATGTGCGGCTGCTTGCCGTCGAAGATCTCCTCGATGGTGAGGATCTGGATGCGGGCGAACTTGCCGTGCAGCGGGCTCTCGTAGAAGCCGGCGCTCGCGGCTTCCGTCTTCATCGGCCCGGTCGGCGGCTCGAGGGTGAGGAAGATGCCGATCTTCGCCTTCTCGCGCTCGATGGTGGCGATCAGATCGCGGATCATGGTGACGCCGACGTTGCCGCCGCCCTTGACCGAGACCACCGCCTTCTCGGGCGCCTTGCCGTCCGGCTTGAACCAGATGTAGCCGTCGACGCCGCCGTCGGCGCCCTTCTTGCCGCCCTTGTAGGGCTGCGCCTCGATCGTCGACAGCGCCCACAGTTGGAACTGGTGCTTGTCGGCCGCCGCCAGCATCCGCGCCGCCTCGACGTCGCCCGGCACGCCCAGCACGTCGAAGGAGGCATAGGGAAAGGCGTCGATCAGCCGCCGGCGGATCAGGCCGATGGCGAGATGGGTGACGTCGATGCCGATCCACTTGCGCTTCAGCTTCTCCGCCGCATGCACCGTGGTGCCGCAGCCGCAGAACGGATCGAGCACCACGTCGCCCTCGTTCGACGAGGCGGCGATGATACGCTCGAGCAGCGCCAGGGGCTTCTGAGTGGGGTAGCCGAGGCGTTCTTGGGCCTGAGAGTTGATCGGAGGGATGTCGGTCCAGACTACACCCATCACGCCCCCTTCCATCTCATCGATATATTTTTTAATTCTGGGTCGCTTATTCGTATCGTACTTTCCGTCTTTTGTTCTCGGATAGTAAATTCGATTCTCTGAATCCAATTTCTCCATTGTCTCCCGCTGGTATCTCCACCCCATGGGAGGCGATGGGAATCCTTTCCATTCATACATCATATTTGGGCGAGGATTCGGGCTAAGCATGTTATCAAGCATATATTTGCGCCCATCTCCATCGTCATATCTATATTTTTCACTCAAGTATTCTTCTGAGTATTTTTCTCTTGGGGTATTCCAGTTGAATGAGTTGGATTTTGTATAAAATAATATTATATCAGAAACGCGGCTCCAAGTTTTACTATCAGAGTGAGTAGTCGTTCTCTTCCACGTTATTTCATTCCGAAAATTGTCCTTCCCGAACACCGCATCTAACAAGATCTTAAGATAGTGGCTCGCCGTCGGGTCGCAGTGGAGATAGAGGCTGCCGGTCGGCTTCAGCACCCGGTGCAGTTCGATCAGCCTGACCGCCATCATCGCCAGATAGGCCATCATGTCGTTCTCGCCGAGGAACGAGCGCATCGCGCGCAGCATCTCGGCGGCGTCGGAGTGGCCCGAACTCATCACCTCGTCGAAAGCCCGCTCCGCCGTCTCGTTCCAGTGCCAGGTGTCGTCGAAGGCCTCGATCTGCGCCCGGCTCGCCTCACCGCCCGGCGCCTTGAACAGCACGTTGTAGGTGGCGTTCGAATTGAACGGCGGATCGAGATAGACGAGATCGACGCTGGCGTCGGCGACGTGGTCGCGCAGCACCACCAGATTGTCGCCGTACCACAGGTGGCTCGCCGCCCCCTTGCCCGCCATGCCGCTCTCCCGTTCCGCGCGATTCTCGTCTCGCCACACGCCCGTGGCTCGATCCTATCCGCCCTCCCCTCCCGGGTCGAGTATCCGCCATCCTCCGAAGGCAAGGGTTGGCGCTTCTCGCACTCGCGTGATATGGACCCCGCGACATTTGAACGCTCCCGGTCGATCGACCGGCCCGCGCCCGGGCCGGGCCGTGGGGCGCCAGCGAGGACGCACAGATGGCGAAGATCAAGGTGGCGAACCCGGTCGTCGATCTCGACGGCGACGAGATGACCCGCATCATCTGGCAGCTGATCAAGGACAAGCTGATCCTGCCCTACCTCGATCTCGAGATCGAATATTACGACCTCTCGGTCGAGAACCGCGACGCCACCAACGATCAGGTCACGATCGACGCCGCCCACGCCATCAAGAAGCACGGCGTCGGCATCAAGTGCGCCACCATCACGCCGGACGAGGCCCGCGTGAAGGAGTTCGGCCTCAAGGAGATGTGGAAGTCGCCGAACGGCACCATCCGCAACATCCTCGGCGGCGTCATCTTCCGCGAGCCGATCATCTGCCGGAACGTGCCGCGCCTCGTCCCCGGCTGGACCCAGCCGATCGTCGTCGGCCGTCATGCCTTCGGCGACCAGTACAAGGCGACCGACTTCAAGTTCCCCGGAAAGGGCACGCTGTCGATCAAGTTCGTCGGTGAAGACGGCGCCGTGATCGAGAAGGAAGTGTTCAAGGCCCCCGGCGCCGGCGTCGCCATGGCGATGTACAACCTCGACGAGTCGATCCGCGACTTCGCCCGCGCCTCGATGATGTACGGCCTGATGCGCAAGTGGCCGGTGTATCTGTCGACCAAGAACACCATCCTCAAGGCCTACGACGGCCGCTTCAAGGACATCTTCGAAGAAATCTACCAGACCGAGTTCAAGGCGCAGTTCGACGCCGCCGGCATCACCTACGAGCATCGCCTGATCGACGACATGGTCGCCTCGGCGCTCAAGTGGTCGGGCGGCTACGTCTGGGCCTGCAAGAACTACGACGGCGACGTCCAGTCCGACACCGTGGCGCAGGGCTTCGGCTCGCTCGGCCTGATGACCTCGGTGCTGCTCACCCCCGACGGCAAGACCGTCGAGGCCGAGGCCGCCCACGGCACCGTCACCCGCCACTATCGCCAGCACCAGAAGGGTCAGGAGACCTCGACCAACTCGATCGCGTCGATCTTCGCCTGGACCCGTGGTCTCGCCCACCGCGCCAAGCTCGACGACAACGCGCTCCTCGCCAAGTTCGCCGACACGCTGGAGCGCGTCTGCGTCGAGACCGTCGAGGCCGGCTTCATGACCAAGGACCTCGCCCTCCTCGTCGGCGCCGAGCAGAAGTGGCTGTCGACCACCGGCTTCCTCGAGAAAGTCGCCCAGAACATGGAAGCCGAGATGGCCACCTGGGGCTGAGCCGCCTCGGGCCGATCGCCTTCGACGAACCATCGCACCCCCCGGAGCCCGCTCCGGGGGGTCTTCGTTTCGGAGGGGACGGCCCCCGTCCGGACGCCATCCTCCGCACCACCCTCCCCTTTCGCAGCCCTTGCCGGGCGCATCGGCCTGACACACTCTGCCGCGAGAAGAAGAACCGTCGTGTCGGGGGGAGTGCGGAGATGGAGACCGGAGCGATCATGGCGGACGCGGCATCGCCGCGGGTCGAAGCGTTCCGCCAGATCGTCATCTGGCCCCTGCAGTTGATGTCATCCGGTGGCGATCGTGCCCCTTGGGAGGCGCTGCTCGCCGAGGACGACGGCCGGCGCTGGACCGAACTCGACGACGACTTCCCCGAGGACCCGCGCAACTACCAGGAACGGCACTATCGCGAGTTCGTCGCTTTTCTGCCCCACGTCCAGCGCTTCCTCTACGGCGAGCGCGCCTCGCGCACCGGCCGCACCACCTATGGCGACAGCCCGATCCGCATCTTCCGTCGCACCGACGCCTCCGCGGTCCGGTTGCACCGCAGCGGCGGACGCGCGCCGCTGACGCTCGGCGTCGTCCACGTCGACCTCTATTTCTTCTACGACGTCGACGTCGTCATCCTGGTGGTGGAGATCGAGGGATCCGCCCTCGCCCTGCCCGAGGTGCAGGAGGTCGTCCATCGTTTCGGCCGCGCCTACCCGGCCGGCTGGGAATCCGACGGCGCGCCCACCAACTGCTTCGACAAGGTCGAATGGCTCGGTGCGGACGGCACCGTCCTCGCCGCCTCCGACTACGAGGCGCGCGACAAGTTCATGGCTTCGGTCTGCCGCCACCAGACCACCGCCATCTCCGCCCACTGGGAACACCTGCTCGAGCCGATGTCGCCCAACCAGAGCGAGGCCCGCGGGCGGGCGCGTTATCGCCAACTCGAATTCCATCGCATGCCGATCATGGTCTGGCTCGCACTCGACGATCCGCGTCGCCTGACCCGCGCCGATCACATGCGCCTCGCCTTCGCCGGCGCCCCCGGCGAGCCCGAACGCCCCCCCTATTCGGAGCCGTTCCTCGCCGATTTCGAGAAGCTCTATTGCTACGACCGCTTCCACGAGCCGTCCCGCGACGGCTGGGTCGACACCCGGCTGATGTGCTCGGGCCAGGCCTTCGTCGCGGTCGGCGAGGCCGGTCGGCCGGTCTTCGACGACCCCGAGCGCGGCTTCCTCGCCCAGTTCCGCCACCAGATCTTCCTGACCGGTCTCGTCGCCCACTTCCATCGCGCCGCGCTGCTCATGCTCTCCGACCGGCTGGTCGCCACCATGAGCCGGCTCGACCCGTCGCGAAAGGAATCGGTCGGACGTTTCCGCCACGACATCCGCGCCACGCTCGAGACCTTCCTGCGCTTCACCCACCGCTACTATTTCTCGGAGATCTCCGATCAGGCGACAATCCGCGACATCTTCCGCCTGTGGTCCGGCCACCTCGGCACCGAGCGGCTCTATCAGGAGCTGAGCGCGGAGATCAACGACATGGCGTCCTACCTCGAGACCGACCTGCTGCGCCGGCAGGCGGTCACCATCCTGCAGCTCACCGTGGTGACGCTGTTCAGCCAGATCGGCATGTTGGCGACCGGCTTCCTCGGCATGAACCTCTTCGGCTGGGCCGAGGCCGAGACTTCCGACAAGGTTCTGATCTTCCTCGCCGCTCTGGTCCCCTCGGCGCTGATCACCTTCTACACCGTCTACAAGGCGCGCCGGCTGGCGAACTTCCTCGACGCTCTCGCGGATGAGCGCCGCAGTTGGAAGGGACGGCTCGAGGCCTTGTCGCAGGTGTGGAAATCGGAAGGGTGAGCCGACGCTCCCCACGGCTCGTCGCCCACCGGCGCCGCCGCTTCGGGGCGGCTCTCATACAGGAGGCTTCGGACGGGGCGCGGCCGCCCGCTCTCGGCCTCAGATCCATTCGTCCTGGCTCTCGCGGGTGTCGTCGATCTCTTCGATGGCGATGTCGCCGCGCGGCGTCACCGCTTCCCGCGCCACCCGTTCGCGGGCCACCGCGCGGATGTGGGCGGCGATGTCGCTCTTCTTCTGCATGAGGTAGTGGAGGTCCTCGGCGTCCAGCACCAAAAGGCGGCTGTGGCTGAGCGCCACCACGTCGGCCGACCTTCGGGCCTTGCGCAGAACCGCGATCTCACCGAAGAACTGCCCCTCTCCGAGCCGCAGTTTCTCCCGCGGCAGGTGGATCTCCACCGCACCCGCTGCGATGAAGTACATCGAATGGGCCGGATCACCGGCGGCGGTGACGATCGTGCCGGCATCCACCGTCTGGGCGCGCAAAAGGCGCATGACGTCGGCGATCTCGGAGGCCGAGAGTTCCGCGAACAACGGCACCCGCGCCACCATCGACCAAGTGACGACGAAGTCGCGGCTGTGGATCTCGCGAGCGAAGGCGGTGGCGATGATGCCCACCGGCAGTGCGAACATGCAGAAGCCGAAGAGCATCACCACGCCGGCGAGGGCCCGGCCCGCCGGGGTGACCGGCACCATGTCGCCGTAACCGACCGTGGTCAGCGTCGTCACCGCCCAGTACATGGCGAGCGGAATCGAACCGAACCGATCCGGCTGGATCTCACCCTCGAACCAGTGCATCAGCGACGCCGCGGTGACGACGAGGCCGGCCATGATCACGCCCGAAGCGAAGAGCGCCCGTCGCTCCGACGCCACCGCGTTGATCAGCGAACTCATGCCGGCGGAATAGCGCGCCAGCTTGAGGAAGCGCAGCAGGCGGAAGACAACCAGCACATTGACGTCGAAGACGCCGAAGGCGAAGCCGATCAGGGTCGGTGCCACCGCCATCAGATCGACGATCGCCCAAGGGGTCACCACATAGCGCAGCCGCGCACCGATCCGCCCATGGCGCTTCAGCGGCACGTGCTCGTCGGAGACCCAGACCCTCAGCAGGTACTCGATGGCGAAGATCGCGACCGTGCCGATCTCGAAGGCGAGGAAGAGCTCACCGTAGCTCTTCCGATAACCCGGCACCGTCTCCATCACCACGGCCAGGAGATTGACGACGATCAGCAGCACGATCGCCCGATCGACGATCATCGCCGTGCGATCGCCGAGTGGCGACACCTCGAGAATCTCGAAGATCCGGCGTTTCCACGCCCGGTATCTCGAAGTGGCCGCCATTCTCGCCCGTCCTTCCCTCGTCCGGGGTCGGCCTCGGCGATCAGGCGCCGACCACCTGCCGGATCTTCTCGGCGATCGCCTCGATCGCCGCTTCCGCCTTCGATCCGTCCGGCCCGCCGCCCTGAGCCATGTCCGGCCGGCCACCGCCGCCCTTGCCGCCCATGACCTCGGCGGCGATCCGAACGAGCTCGACCGCGTTGATCGAGCCCGCCGCGTCCGGAGTCACGCCGACCACGATACTGCTCGCCTTGCCGTCGTCGGCGCGGCCGATCAGCGCGACCACCCGATTGTCGAATCCGCCGCGCGCCTCGTCGACGAGGCTCTTGAGATCCTTGGGCGCGACGCCCGAGACGATGCGCGGCACGAAATGGATCGCCCCGATGGCGCGGGCATCGTCGCCCCCGCCGCCCGAGCCGCCACCCATGGCGAGCTTCTTCTTGGCCTCGCCGAGCTCGCGCTCGAGCTTGCGCCGCTCCTCCGAGATGGTCTCGACGCGCGAGACCACGTCGGACTGCTGAACCCGCAGCGTCGCGGCGAGATCGCGAACCCGCCGGTCCTGCTCGACGAGGTGACGCCGGGCGCCACGCGCCGTCAGCGCCTCGAGCCGCCGCACGCCGGCCGCCACCGCGCTCTCCATGACGATGGAGACGAGGCCGATGTCGCCGGTACGCGCCACATGGGTACCGCCGCACAATTCGACCGAGAAGCTCCGCCCGGCGCGATTGCCGTCGCTCTGTCGCCCCATGGCGACCACTCGGACCTCCTCGCCGTACTTTTCGCCGAAGAGCGCCTTCGCCCCGGACGCCTGGGCGTCGTCGATGGTCATCAACCGGGTCGAGACCACGGTGTTCTGCAGCACGACGTCGTTGGCGATCTCCTCGACTCGCGACAGTTCCTCCGCCGAAATCGGCTTCGGGTGGGAGAAGTCGAAACGCAGGCGATCGGGCGTCACCAGCGAACCCTTCTGCGCCACGTGCTCGCCGAGCACCTCGCGCAGCGCCTCGTGCAGGATGTGGGTCGCCGAATGGTTGGCGCGGATCGCCGAACGCCGCTCGCCGTCGACAGAGAGCTTCACCGCGGCACCGACCGCGATCGGCCCGGCTTCGACGACGCCGATGTGGACGAAGAGACCCTCGCCTTCCTTGCGCGTGTCGGTGACACGGAAGCGGAAGCCGTCACCGACGATGGCGCCGGTGTCGCCGACCTGACCACCCGATTCCGCATAGAACGGAGTCTGGTTGACGACGACCGCCGCCTCTTCTCCGGCGTCCAGCGAAGCCACCTCCGCCCCGTCGCGGACGAGGGCGACGATCGTGCCCTCCGCCTCTTCCGTGTCGTAGCCGAGGAACTCGCTCGCCCCGACCTTCTCCTTGATCGCGAACCACACGGCGGCCGACGCCGCCTCGCCCGATCCGGCCCAGGAGGCGCGCGCTTCGGCGCGCTGGCGCGCCATCGCGTCCTGGAAGCCGTCGAGATTGACGTTGATGCCGCGCCGGCGCAGCGCGTCCTGCGTCAGGTCGAGCGGGAAACCGTAGGTGTCGTAGAGCTTGAACGCGGTCTCGCCGTCGAGCATGTCGCCCTCGCCCATGCCGGCGGTCGCCTCGTCGAGCAACCCCAGGCCACGCTCGAGCGTCCGCCGGAAGCGCTTCTCCTCGAGTTCGAGCGTCTCGCTGATCAACGCCTCGGCGCGCCCGAGCTCGGGATAGGCCCGTCCCATCTCTCCGACCAGCGAGGGCACCAGACGCCACATCAGCGGATCGAGGGCGCCGAGCAGGTGCGCATGGCGCATGCCGCGGCGCATGATGCGGCGCAGAACGTAGCCACGCCCCTCGTTCGACGGCAACACCCCGTCGGCGATGAGGAAGGAAGCCGCACGCAGATGGTCGGCGATCACCCGATGGCTCGCTCGCGCATCGCCCTCCGCCGCAACCCCGGTCAACTCCACCGAGGCGCGGATCAACGCCTGGAAGAGATCGATGTCGTAGTTGTCGTGGACGCCCTGCAGCACCGCTGCGACACGCTCGAGCCCCATGCCGGTGTCGATCGACGGCCGGGGAAGGCGGGAACGCGAGCCGTCCGAGAACTGCTCGTACTGCATGAAGACGAGATTCCAGATCTCGATGAAGCGGTCTCCGTCCTGCTCGAGCGAACCCGGTGGACCACCCCAGATGTGCTCTCCGTGATCGAAGAAGATCTCCGAGCAGGGGCCGCAGGGGCCGGTGTCGCCCATCTGCCAGAAATTGTCCGAGGTCGGGATGCGGATGATCTTGCGCTCGGAGAGCCCGCCGATGCGCTTCCACAGATCGAAGGCCTCGTCGTCCTCCGAATAGACGGTTACGAGCAGGCGCTTGGGATCGAGGCCGAATTCCTTGGTGACGAGATTCCAGGCGAGCTCGATCGCCCGGTCCTTGAAATAGTCGCCGAAGGAGAAGTTCCCCAGCATCTCGAAGAAGGTGTGATGGCGCGCGGTGTAGCCGACGTTGTCGAGGTCGTTGTGCTTACCGCCCGCCCGCACGCACTTCTGCGCGGTCGTCGCGGTCGAATAGTCGCGCCTCTCCATCCCGGTGAACAGGTTCTTGAACTGAACCATGCCGGAATTGGCGAACATGAGAGTGGGATCGTTGCGCGGCACCAGCGGGCTCGAGGCGACGACTTCGTGCCCGTTCTTGGCGAAATAGTCGAGGAACGTCGCGCGGATCTCGTTGACGCCACTCAGATTGCTGCTCGAACCTCTCGCCATGTTGCTCGGACCTCTCGTGGAATTCGGCTCGGTGGTTTTATCGAGCGTTCCGCTCCCTGTCCACGAAAAGCGCGGCCCCTGCGGCGCGCTCGCGCGATCACCCGCCGCCGCTCCACCGGCCATTCGAACGCCGGTCGCACCGGCCCGATCCTCCACGCCCTTCGAAACGTCGCCCCACGGTAACCGCCGCCGAAACGCGAAACGGCGGGTCACCCCGCCGTCCGCTTCGGATCGTCTCCGAAATCGCCGCTTCGCCCCGACGCGCCGGATCCACGGCCCGGAGAGACGCCCCGGGATCAGCCGGCCACCGGGCCGTCCTCGTCCTCGGCGGTTCCGGTCGGAATGATCTTGTCGGCGATGAGACCGGCGTTCTGGCGGATCGCCGCCTCGATCCGGTCGGCGACGGCCGGGTTGTCGCGCAGAAACTGCTTGGCGTTCTCCCGGCCCTGCCCGACGCGCTGGCTCGAATAGGAGAACCAGGCACCCGACTTCTCGACCACACCGGCCTTGACCCCGAGATCGATCAGCTCGCCGACCTTCGAGATGCCCTCGCCGTACATGATGTCGAACTCCACCTCCTTGAACGGCGGCGCCATCTTGTTCTTGACCACCTTGACGCGGGTCTGGTTGCCGACGACTTCGTCGCGGTCCTTGATCGCGCCGATGCGGCGGATGTCGAGACGCACCGAGGCGTAGAACTTCAGCGCGTTGCCGCCGGTCGTCGTCTCGGGATTGCCGAACATCACGCCGATCTTCTGGCGGATCTGGTTGATGAAGATCACCATCGTCTTCGACTTGGAGATCGAAGCGGTGAGCTTGCGCAGCGCCTGGCTCATCAATCGCGCCTGCAGGCCCGGCAGGCTGTCGCCCATCTCGCCCTCGAGCTCCGCCTTCGGGGTCAGCGCCGCCACCGAGTCGATGACGAGCACGTCGAGCGCTCCGGAGCGCACCAACGTATCGGTGATCTCGAGCGCCTGCTCCCCGGCGTCGGGCTGGGAGATGAGGAGATCGTCGAGATCGACGCCGAGTTTGCGGGCGTAGATCGGATCGAGCGCGTGCTCGGCGTCGATGAAGCCGCACACCCCGCCCTTCTTCTGCGCCTCGGCGATGCAGTGTAGCGCCAGCGTCGTCTTGCCGGACGATTCCGGCCCGTAGATCTCGACGATGCGCCCGCGCGGCAGACCGCCGATACCGAGCGCGATGTCGAGCCCCAGCGAACCGGTCGGGACGGTCTCCACCTCGACCACCTTGCCCTGGCCGAGCCGCATGATCGAGCCCTTGCCGAAGTTGCGCTCGATCTGCTGAAGCGCCGCGTCCAAAGCCTTGGTCCTGTCCATACCGTCCCCTTCGACGAGGCGAAGTGAAGCCTGTGCCATCGTCCAGCTCCCTTATCTCACGCGGCTCGTAGCCTGCCAATCGCGGTCAATGTACATGATTTGTTCCGTTCCGCAAGAGCACCTTCAACCTTTTGTTGGAGTTGAGTGAATCTGGATGCGTTCTCAGAGTGTTCCGGCGTCCGCGGCCGCCGCCCGCCGGCCGACCGGCGATCACCCGGCCGCCCGGTGCTCCTCGCCGATTCGCACCACCGGATCCGGTCCGTCTCCGGAGCCGCGGGGATAACCGTGATACAACCACCGATCGCACTCAAGGAACTACGCTTCCGTCGGGGAGGCTCCCGCCTCTCCCGAATGACGGAACGCGATCATGCAGCAGACACCGACCCGAGAAAGACCCGAAGCGCCGCCGAAGCGGCGTCTCGCCCATCGCCTCCTGGCGACCACGCTCGCCGCCTCGTTCTTCCTGAACGCCACGCTTCCGATGCGGGCGGAGACCGCATCGCCGGTCGAGCCGCCCGCCGCCGCCCTCGCGCCGCGGACCGGCGAGGAGGCCGGCGCGGTGCCGTCGGCGGCGGGCGAGGCGACGCCCCTCGTCGAGGCGCCCTCCGAGAGCCCGCCGGCCGCCCTCCTCGACACCAGCGGTGGCGACGCGATGCAGCAGACCGAGATCGTCGCCACCGTCGACGACCCCGATCGCAAGGCCGCCGAGGAACCCGATCCGGCGCCGTTCTCGGGCAGCTACACTCGATCGGTGAAGCTCGACCTTCCGGCCTGGCGCGGTATCGCACCGACCCTCGCCGCGCTCTACGATTCCAACGCCGGCTGGCACGCCGGCGAGTTCGACGCCGGCTTCCTCGGTGTCGGCTGGCGCCTCGACGGGCTCTCCGAGATCCGTCGCTCCGGCCCCCGCGGCGGCTCGCCGCGCTACGACGCGAGCGCCGTGCCCGACAGCACCGACGTCCATCGCCTCGACGGCGTCGAACTGACCCGCTGCACCGAGCTCTCCACCTCGCCCTCCTGCACCACCGGCACGCCGACGGACGGCGATTTCGAGGCCCGCTACGAGGGCGACGAGCGCATCCGCTACGACGCGGCGGCGAACAGTTGGACGGTGTGGAAGAAGAACGGCACCCGCCGGATCTATCGGTCCGTCTCGACCTGGGCCGGTGGCGCCGGATCGGTGCCGGCCGATGTCGCCGAGCACTTCCGCTGGCGCCTCGCCGAAGTGATCGACACCCACGGCAACACCGTCACCTGGTCCTACGACTGCGCCACCCTGCCGGCCTGCTGGCCGAGCCGCGTCGCCTACGGTCCCTACGAGGTGGTCTTCCATACCGAGGCCAACCCGACGCCGCTGCGCCACGCCACCGGCAGGACCGTGGCCACCCTCGACCGCCGCCTGCGTTCGATCGAGGTCAATGTCGTCGCCCACGATTCGACACCGGTCACCCGCATCAATGCCTGGCGCTTCGACCATGCCGCGAGCCCGGCCACCGGCCTGCCGCGGCTGACGGCGATCACCGAGTTCGGCCGCGACGCGGTGATCGCGCCGGACGGCGACGTCACCGGCTCCGCCCTGCCGCCGACCACCTTCGCCTATTCCGGCGACGCCGCGCCGGTGATGGAGACGAGGAGCGGAGGGCCGAACACCATCCAGCCGTGGCTGCCCGACCATTCGCTGCTCTTCGGTGATTTCGACGGCGACGGAAAGATCGAGAGCACCACCGCGTGGATGACGACCGTCCCGGAGGGAGCTCCGATCTTCCCTTGCGGCTTCGGTGACACCGCCGCGACCTGCTGGAACTACGCAGGCGAATTCGCCGCGAAGACCATGCACCTCTCGGACGACCCCCGCGACGGCGCCCTGCTCACCTATGCGACGCCGCAGACCGCCCCGCCGTCCGATCTTCCGTACCGCTACAGCTTGGGTATCCATCGGCAAGGAGAGCAGGTGGTCGCTTGCGACCTCTCCCCCGGCGGCAATCCGTCCTTCGAGGGGTGGTATCCACAACCCACGAGCGTCGTACTCGACTATTTCGGCAACGGTCGACACGCCTTGCTTAAGAGGGAAACGCTGCGCTACTGCGGCTGGAACGGTGCGGCACCGGACTATCAGCCCGACCCGGACGTCGCCCTCCGTGATGGTGCGCTGCTCGATCTCATCACCTCCAACGGACTGACGTTCTACGCGCCCAAGACGGGAGACCTCGACGGCGACGGGCGCGACGACCTCTTCTACGTTCCGCCGTTCCCGACGTGGAACGCTGCGACATCGACGTGGCACTACGACGTCTCGGTCATTCGTGCCGACGGTTCGTCGTGGTCTCTGGCCTCGCAACTCTCCGTCGACGTCTCGGGTGTCCAACTCGGCCGTCCCGGCGTCGCCGTCGGTGACGTCGACGGCGACGGCCGCACCGACATCCTCTTCGCGCCACACGGGGCGACCACTTGGATCGTGTTCCGATCCACCGGCCACGGCTTCGTGCAGGAGAGCATGAACGTCGGTGTGGCCAATGACGAGAGCTGCGTACTTTCTCCCAGTGATCCCATCGAGCAGCCCTGCCTGCGCATCGTCGATCTCGACGGCAACGGGCTTCCCGAGGTCCAGGTCGCGTCTCCGGCGGCTCCTCCCGGGCTCTACACCCAGCATCTGATCACCCCGACGGGCGCGTCCGTTCTCGACGTTCCGTGGTCCGACAACGGTCAGGATCCCCCGCAGGTCGTCGGCGACGTCGACGGCGACGGGCGCCTCGATTTCTTCGCCGCCCCCAACGCCTCTAACGATCCGAACGGCCGCTGGCATTCCCTCTCCGGTCCGATCCCCGACCTCCTCACCTCGGTCACCGCGCCGCACGGCGCCACCACGACGATCGCCTATGCGCCCTCGTCGCAGTGGTCGAACACGCTCCTCCGGCAGATCCGCCAGACCGTCGTCTCGGTCACCGAGAACGACGCCCGCGGCCACGCCGCCACCACCTCCTACACCTATGCCGGCGGCCTCTACGACTACCGCGAACGCCGCTTCCTCGGCTTCCGCACCGTCGTCGAGACGCTGCCGATGATCGCCGGCGAGACCGCCGCGCCGACCCGCACCCACACCTTCCGTCAGGATGTCGCCGCCGCCGGACTCCTCGAGAAACTCGAAGTGAAGGACGGCGCCGGTCGCCTGCTGCGCAGCGTCGCGCACGAATACGACACCACCGACGTCGCCCCCTTCCTCGCCCGTGAGACGGCGGTGGAAGTGACCGAACACGTCGCGTCCGGATCGTCCTCGACCACCCGCACCACCCGGACCGAATACGAGCACGACGGCTTCGGCAACGTCGTGCGCGAGATCCGGCGCGGCCGCCTCGACACCACCGCCGACGACCGCATCGTCCGCCGCGGCTACTACCCCAACACCGAGGCCTACATCGTCGACCGCAAGGCGGCGGAATACCTGACCGAGGTGGTCGCCGGCGTCACCACCTATCGCGCCAAGGCGCTCGCCTATTTCGACGACCAGTCGAGCTACACCGTGCCGCCGACCAGGGGCGACGTCACCCGCCTGCGGCGCTGGTACGACCGATCGAACACCTATTTCGACCGCCGCTGGGCCTGGGACGCCGCCGGCAACCGCATTCGCGAGGCCGACGAGACCGGCTCGATCACCGATCCGGCGCGGCGCACCGACATCGCCTACGACACCGAATGGAATCTCTTCCCCGTCGTCGAGACGAAGCCGGCCAACGAGTTCGGCCTGCGCCTCGCCTCCACCTCCACTTGGGACGTCGGCTGCGCCGCACGCACCTCGCTCACCGATCCCAACGGCGCGGTGGTGACCACCACCCACGATCCGTTCTGCCGCATCGCCACGGTCGAGAAGCCGCTCGGCGACTACGAGCACTGGTCCCGGGTCGACGATCCGGTGAACGGCTGGACGGCCCGCATGGTCACCCCCGCCCCCACCGGCCAGACCGACGAGCTCTTCACCGAAACCCTCCTCGACGGCTTCGGCCGTGAGGTGACGGTGACGAAGTCGGGCTCCACGCCGACCACCCCGATCATCGTCGACACCGGCTGGGACGCCCGCGGCAACAAGGCCTCGCAGACGCTGCCGCGCTGGGGCGCGGCGACGCCCCGCACCCGGCAGTTCCGCTTCGACGCGCTTTCCCGCCCGATCGCCACGATCGAGCCGGACGGCGCCACCACCACCACCACCCACGATCTCTCCGACGAGCCGCTCGGCATCGCCACCGTCTCGGTGACCGACCCCAACGGCAACGTCTCGATCACCCACGCCGACGCCTTCGGCCGCGACATCCGCCGCGACCGCATCCTCTCGGCGGCGGAGACCGCCACCACCCGCATCACCCGCGATGCCCTCGGCCGGGTCACGGCCATCGTCGACCCCATCGGCGCAGTCTGGTCCAACACCTGGGACAGCCTCGGCCGGCGCGTCGCCGCCACCGATCCCGACCTCGGCACCTGGACCTACCAGTACGACGCGGCCGGTCGCCTGACCCGCCAAGAGGACGCCCGCGGCAACGTCGTCGCTCTCGCCTACGACAAGCTCGGCCGGCTCCTCACCCGCACCGTGACGCCGCCCGGCGGCGCCGCGGAGGTCACCCGCTCGGTCTGGGACGAGGAGCGCCCCGGCTTCGCCAACCTCGGCCGCCTCTCCCGCGAGGCCTCGCCCACCGCCCGCGTCTGCCGCGACCACGACCTCGCCGGTCGCGTGCTCTCCGAGCGTTGGACGCTTCCCGCCGACACCACCACCGCCTGCGGCATCGACCCCGCCGGCTCGGAGAGCTTCACCCTCTCCTCCACCTTCGATGCCGGTGGCCGCCTCACCACCCGCACCTGGCCGGACGGTGATGCGACCGGCTCGGCCACCACGCCGATGCGCTACGACCACGCCGGCCGTCTGCGCTCCATCCCCGGCGCCGTCGCCTCCTTCACCTATGACGCCGCCGGTCACACCACCCGCGCCATCTATCTCAACGGCGTCACCTCGACCTTCACCTACTCGCCCTGGCGCGAGTGGCTGACCGACGTCACCCATGCCGTCGACGGCGTCACCTTCGCCTCCACCTCCTGGGCCCGCGACGCCGGCGGCCGCATCATCACCGTCACCTCCTCCACCCCGGGCGACAGCTGGAGCCACGCCTACGACCGTCTCGACCGGCTGATCTCCTCGACCAACCTCGACGACGACACCCGCTCGCAGACCTTCGCCCACGACCTCGGCTCGCGCTTCACCGCGGTGACCGGCAACGGCGCCTATGCCTACGACCCCGCCCGGCCCCACGCCCCGGTGACCGTCGGCGCCGAAGCCTTCGCCTGGGACGCCGCCGGCAACATGGTCTCCGGCCTCTCCCGCACCTTCGGTTGGGACGCCGAGAACCGCCCGGCGACCATCGTCAAGGGAACGACCTCCCTCGCCCTCGCCTACGCCCCCGGCGGCGAACGGCTGGTGAAATCGATCACCCGTCCGGCCGAGGGCTGCACGGGGACCAAGACCGACGTCGTCCTGACGCTGTCCGCCGACGTCGAGCGGCGGACGAGCTGGCGTTGCGACGCCGGCGCCTGGGTGTCGAAGACCGAATGGACGAAATACCCCCATGCCGACGTGAAAAGGGTCGGCACCGGTACGGCGGCGGAGACCTTCTATCTCCACCGCGACCACCTCGCCTCGGTCGCCCGCATCACCGACGCCGGCGCGACGACGGTCGAGACCGACGCCTACGCCCCCTACGGCACCCGCACCCCGACGCTGACCCCCGGCGCCGGCGGGACGACCCCCGACCGCGCCGAAGCGAAAGGCTTCACCGGCGAACGCGACGACCCCGAGGTCGGGCTCTTGTACCTCCACGCCAGGTACTACGACCCGAAGATCGGCCTCTTCGTCTCCCCGGACACCTGGGACCCGCTGCAGGAAGGCGTCGGGACCAACCGGTACGGCTATGCCGGGAATGATCCGGTCAACAAGGCGGATCGGAATGGGCACATCTTTGGACTCGGCGCAATTGCTGTCGGCGCGCTTATCGGCGCGATCGCAAATGCCACAGAGAGGTGGTCTCGCTGATTTGAACAGTCAGGCCCGGTCCGGTTGAGTGGATTTCCGCCTCTTTCATGCCGCCGCGAGGAGCGGCGTGTTGTTGAAGTAGGCCTGATCCGGAGTTCGCCGGTCAAGA
>JAOTSD010000152.1 GCA_030247555.1 Siculibacillus sp.
AGCCAGAACACCGTCGCCGAAGGTCGCGATCGGCTGGTCTCGATCGAGGGCGTCGTCGGCAGCGGCTTCGCCGACGTGCTGAACGGCAACACCGCCGCCAATCTCCTCGTCGGCGACGCCGGCGACGACCTGCTCAACGGCCGCGCCGGGGCCGACACCATGGTCGGCGGCACCGGCGACGACCGTTACTGGGTCGACGAGCCGGGCGACGTGATGGTCGAGGTCACCGGCGAGGGCGCGCAGGACATGCTCTACACCAGCATCTCCTACACGCTCGCCGCCGATCTCGACATCGAGCGCCTGTCGGCCGACACCGGCGCCGGCGCCCTGACGCTGACCGGCAACGACCTCGTCAACACCATCTACGGCGGCGATGGCGGCGACACGCTGGTCGGGGCGGGGGGGGCGGACTCGCTCTTCGGCAACGCCGGCACCGACCGGCTGGTCGGAGGGGCCGGCATCGATCGGCTCTACGGCGGGGCGGGCGGCGACACCTTCGTGTTCTCGCCGGGCGCGGCCGATCGCGACGTCGTCACCGACTTCGATGCCGCCGACCGGTTCGAGGTCTCGGCCGCGGCCTTCGGCGGCGGGCTCGTCGCCGGACCGCTCGCGGCATCGCAGTTCTGGGCGAGCACCACCGGCCTCGCCCACGACGGCGACGACCGCTTCCTCTACGACACCGACAACGGCTACCTGTGGTTCGACGTCGACGGCACCGGCTCCACGGCCCGCGTCCTCATCGCCGTCATCTCCGGCGCTCCGACGATCGACGAGACTTATTTCGACATCGTCGTCTGAGGTGTCATCCGGACGTCCGGCCCGGGGCCGGGCGTCCTCTTCCTCGGCGCGACGCCGCGACGATTCGGGCGGCGGCGGCGAATTCTGCGCCCCTTCGGACCCGACCGTGCTAAACGCATTCGGCGACCGTCCGCCCGGACGACGCGGTCGTGCGGTCAACCGATCCTGCCGAGCGATGACACGACGCCTTCTGCTGCTCCAGGGACCCGTCGGCGGGTTCTTCGGGTTTCTCCAGAACCATCTTCGGAGCGAGGGCTTCGAAGCGCGGCGCCTCGTGTTCAACGGTGGCGACATCGCCTATGCGCTCGGCAGCCCCTACGAGATCGTGCGCTTCGGGACCGAGAGCCACGCCGCGTTCTTCGATCGGCTGCTCGCCGAATGGCGGCCGGACGCCATCGTGCTGTTCGGGGACGAACGGCCGGTGCATCGCGCCGCACGGAAGTGCGCCGAGGAAGCCGGCATTCCGGTGTGGTGCTTCGAAGAAGGCTACATCCGGCCCGACCATGTGACCTTCGAGAAGGGCGGCAACAACGCCAACTCCTCGCTGCGGGCGCGTTTCGATCCGACGGTCGTCCCGCCGACGGTCGCGGCGGCGCCCCGCCTTTTCGGCCAGACCGTCGCGATGGGGCTCAGGGCTTGGGGCTATTTCGTCGCCCATCGCATCTCCCGACGCCTCTTCCCCGGCTACACCCATCACCGGGAGCGCCGGCTCCGGGACGAATTCCGCTTCTGGATCCGCTCCGCCTGGCGGCGGGCGATGAGCCACCGTCACGACCGGGCGCTGGTCGCGGAGATCGTCGCCGGGCTCCACCCGCCGTTCTTCATCGTCGCCCTGCAGGTCCACGACGACATGCAACTGCGCGTCCACGGCCGCGGCTGGAAGACCATGTCCTTCGTCGAGATGGTGCTGGAGTCGTTCCGGCGCGCCGCGCCGGCCGAGGCGCGACTGGTGATCAAGGCCCATCCGCTCGACGTCGGCCACGGCCACAACAAGAAGAACATCCGCCTGCTGATCGAGAAGTACGGCCTCGCCGCACGGGTCGAGTTCCTGCAGAGCGGCCCGCTGTTGCCGATCGTCCGCCATGCCCGCGGGTTGGTGACGATCAACTCGACGGCGGGGATCGCGGCGCTGCGCAACCACATCCCGGTGATCGCCTTCGGCGAGGCGCTCTATCACCTCGAAGGATTGTCGCGGCGGCCGGACGGAGTCGAGGACCTCGACCGCTTCTGGATCGCCCCGCCCGAAGTCGACGTGGTCCGTGCCTGGCGCTTCGGCGAACACGTGATGCACGAGGTGCTGCTGCCCGGGAGTTACTACCTGCCGGCGACATGGCCGGCGCTGGCGGCGCGCGTCACCGAACGGTTGATCCGCGGCCTCGATCCTCCGGTCGCGCCCCCGATCGGCGAACCCACCACGGCGCTTCCCGTCCCGCCGCCCGGCCCCGCGCCCTCCCACCGGCCACGGGTCGGTATCGCCTCGGGCGGCGTCTGGCGCCGGCGCGAGAGCGTGGCGAGGCTGCTCGATGCCGAGCCGGTCCGTATCGGCCCATGGTCGACGCGCGGCTGCGACCTCCTCGCCGGGTGGGGGCACAAGGCGACCACCCGCCGCATCCGCGCCCGCGCCGCCGCCGCCGACCTGCCCTACGTCGCCATCGAGGACGGTTTCCTGCGGTCGGTGCGGCCGGGCGCCGACGAAGTCGCGATCGGCTGGATCGTCGACCGCAGCGGCGTCTACTACGACACGCTGCGACCGAACGACTTCGAGGCCGCCGTGGTCCGGCGCGCCGCCGCGGTGGAGGCCGACCACGGCGAGATCCGTTCCGCCCTCGACGCCATCCGCGATCTGCGGCTGTCGAAGTACAACCACGCAC
>JAOTSD010000047.1 GCA_030247555.1 Siculibacillus sp.
CTGCAGGATGCCCGGCGGCTCGACGACGGTTCGGCACGAACGTCGCACGAGGCGGAACCACCCGGCCAGGGCGGTACCGACGAAGGCGCGGAAGCGTTCGCTGCGGACCAGTCTCTTGAGCATTCCGAATGTCACTCCGCGCCGAACGGCAGGCGACGATCGGTCCGCCGCTCCGGGGAAGGGACCACGACCGGCGCTCCGGCGACGACCCTCCGGCGAGGCTCACGTCGCCGCGCCCCTCGGCGGGCGGCGACGGTCCCTCGGTCCCCGAGGCGCTTCTTAGCGCCTCGGCGGCCCGCCGTCACGGGGGACCGCGATCACGGTGGCGGGCGTGACCCGTTCCCCCCGGAAATCGGATCTCGCACGCCACGTCGCTCGGGCGGTCTCACTCCTCCGGATGGTCCGGGTCCATCAGACGGTGCAGGTGGACGATGAAGTAGCGCATGTGGGCGTTGTCGACGGTCGACTGGGCCTTGGCCTTCCAGGCGACGCGCGCCGCTTCGTAGTTCGGGAAGAGGCCGACGATGTCGACCTCGGAAAGGTCGCGGAACTCGTGTCCGTGCAGGTCTTCGAGTTCGCCACCGAGGACGAGATGGAGCAACTGCGGCTTGGGCGATGTCGCGGTCATGTGGAAGGTTCCGATCCCGGGTTGGTCGTTCGGCCGCCTTCCACCCGCCGGAACGCGACCCGGATCAGACGACGTCGGCGAGGAGGCTCCGCGCCACGTCGAACAGTCCGGGTACTGCGGCCACCAGTGCGGGATGGCGAGGGTCGGCCCTGTTGTAGGCGAGAGCTTCACCGCTCGGAACGGCGAGCCTGCCGCCGGCTTCCTGCACCAAAAGGTCCGCCGCGGCAAGGTCCCAATCGTGCGCATTGCCCGATCCGTAGGCGATGTCGAGGCGTCCGTCGGCCACCTGGGCGATGCGCAGCGCCAGCGACGGAACGAAGCGTCCGGCGGAGAATCCGAGCCGCCGCATCGCCGGGCGTTCGAGGAATTTCTTCGGTCCGGCGACCCTCGCGCCGACGGGATCGCTGCGATCGGCGATCGTCAGGAGCTCGCCGTCGCGCCGCGCCCCGCCGCCGGACGCGGCCTGCCAGAGCGAGCCGGTCGGCGGTTGCACCAGCACGGCGACGATCGGCCGGCCGGCCTCGACGATCGCCAACGACACCGTCCAGCCTTCGTCGCCGGCGACGAAGGCGCGGGTGCCGTCGATCGGGTCGACGACGAAGACGCGGGTGCGATCGAGCCGGTCCGGCCCGTCGGCGGTCTCCTCCGAGAGCCAGCCGTATTCCGGCCGGGCGGCGAGCAGGCGCTCCTTCAGATGGCGGTCGACGGCGAGGTCGGCCTCGCTCACCGGCGAGCCGCCGTCCTTGTGCCAGACCCGCGGGTCGCGCCGGAACCACCGCATGGCGATCTCGCCGGCCTCGCGCGCCGTCGTCGTGAGCAGCGCCAGATCGGCGGCGAGCTCGCCGGCGAAGGTGGACCAGTGCGCGTCAGCGTCCGGCAATGGTGAGGCCCTCGATCATCAGGCTGGGGGCGGCGATGGCGAAGCGGTGCTCGAGGTCGTCGGCGGCGACGAGACGGGCGTACATCTCGACGAGATTACCGGCGACGGTGATCTCGCTCACCGCGTCGGTGAGTTCGCCGTTCTCGATCCAGAAGCCGGAAGCGCCGCGCGAATAGTCGCCGGTGATGCCGTTGACGCCGGACCCGATCATGTCGGTGACGTAGAGGCCGGACTTCACCGACTTCAACATGTCGTCGCGGGAGATGGCCCCAGGGAGCAGCGCGACGTTGGTCGAGCCCGGCGAGGGCGAACCGGTGCCGCGCGAGGCGCGACCGTTGGTCGAAGTCCCGAGTTCGCGCGCCGTGGCGCCATCGAGCAGCCAATGGTTCAGCACGCCGCCCTCGACCAGCTTCAGGACCGGGCCGGCGACGCCTTCGCCGTCGAAGGGGCGCGAGGCGAGGCCGCGGCGGCGATAGGGGTCGTCGACGATGGTGATGCCCGGGGAGAAGACCGCGGTGCCGAGCCGATCCTTGAGGAACGACGTCTTGCGCGCGATCGCCGCGCCGTTGATGGCGCCGAGCAGGTGGCCGACGAGGCCGGTGGCGGCGCGCGGCTCCCAGATGACCGGGGCGGTGACGGTCGCCACCTTGCGCGGGTTCAACCGACCGACGGCGCGCTCGCCGGCACGGCGGCCGATCCATGCGGGATCGTCGAGTTCCTCGGCGTGGATCTTGGAGGAGGCCTCCCAGTCGCGCTGCATGCCGGTGCCGGTGCCGGCGACGGCGGAGACCGAAAGGGAGTGGCCGGACCGCAGCCAGGCGCCGGAGAAGCCGTGCGACGTGGCCAGCACCATGCCGCCGAGCGACCAGGAGGCGTGCGCCCCGCCGGAGTTGGTGACGCCGGCGACGGCGCGGGCGGCGTCCTCGCAGGCGAGCGCCCGGGCGGTGAGCTCCCCCGCGGTGGGAACCGAGGGATCGAGCAGGTCGAGCTCGGCGAAGGCGGTCGCGAGTCGCTCCGCTTCGATCAGGTCGGCCCATGGGTCTTCGGGAGCGACGCGCGCCATGGCGACGGCGCGGGTGGCGAGCGCATCGGGGTCGGAGAGGGTGTTGGCCGAGACGGTGGCGAAGCGGCGGCCGACGAAGACGCGCAGGCCGAAGTCGTCGCCCTCCGACCGTTCGCTGTCCTCGACCTCGCCGAGGCGCACGCCGACCGACAGGGAGACGCCGCGAACCGCCACCGCATCGGCGCGATCGGCACCGGCGCGTTTCGCCGCCTCGACGAGACGGTGGGCCTTGTTCTCGAGATCGGACTGGTCGAGCACGTCGCGCATGGCACCTCGCGGGGAACGGTCGCAGCCCCACGGGCGGCGACGGGCATCGACCGGTTTACGGGGCGCGGCGACCGGCGGCAAGGGCGAGCGCCGCCGCCGACGTGGTGCGGTCATCCGCGCGCTCGACCGATGCACGCCGAGTCGGCATGCCCGCGCCCGCCATGGTGAAGACTTCGTCACCGAAGCGGTGAGATTCCACTAACCCTTTCCCCATCAATAAAAATTCAACCAGCTTTCTCAAGCCGGCCTTCATCGCCGCCGAGTCAATCTCATCGGGAAGAAGCGAGGTCTTCATCAGAAGAACAGAGACCCGCAGGAGGCGAATTTGAGGCGTCGAGCAACGAAGACGATGGAGGCGGCGGAGGAGAACTTCCGCGATGCGGCCGAGCCGCTGCGTCTCGACCCGTTCTCCCTGCCGCATCGATTCCGTTACGATACGGGGATTGATCCGCGCAGTGGCAAGCAGATGGGCCCGGCGGCGGTGTTCCTCGAGAAGACCATGGCGTCGATCTGCCGCCATCTGCCCTCGGGCATCCCGATGGCGATGCGCCTGCCGATGGCCGCCTTCGAGGGCGTCGCGGTGCGCATGGTGGCCGCGACGATCGGTGCCGACGGCGAGTGCGACGGCGACGGGCGCGCCGTGGTCGAACTGATGCATCGCGATCCGCAGTTGTCGCTGCCGCTCGCCGTGGCGAGCGACCTCACCGAGGTGGTGGCGGATTGGCGCGCCTGGGCGAAGGTGCTCGGTCTGCCGATGCTGCTGGTCGAGAGCGACGGCACTTGGCGCGAGGTCGAGAGCCGTATCGGGCAGGTGGTGGTCGGCCGGGTCCGTCCGCGCCGGGCGCGGTCGGTGATGAACGGCCGGCGGCCGCGCTTCCTCACCCGGCGCAAGACCGGGCGATCGCCGACCGAGCCGGTGATGGTCGCCGGATACGAGATCTTCGGGCGGGAGTGATCCCGCCCTCTTCATGTCCGGCCCGGACCATGGTCCTCAGGCCGTTTCCCCGCGCGAGCGCTCACGCAGCCGCACCGCCGGCAGCCACCGCCGCTTCTTCGGCGATTCGAGCGCCCGCACCGATTCGGCCATGTGGGCCTCGATCAACCGGCCGATGCGGCGCTTGGCCTCTTCCTTCGCCGGTTCGGCGGCGGCGAGGATCTTCGGCGCATCGAGGAAGTCGAGGGCGCGGACGTGGTTGACCGGCGGCCGGATGAGCACGTCGGGCGGGTTCCTCTCGAAGCGGGCGGCGGCGATCTGTTGCTGCATCAACTGGCTCGCACCGAACATCACCTCGAGCGCTCCGGGCAGCGCCTTGCCGCCGGCCGGTTCGGGGTAGGAGGCGATGTCGACCGCGACGATGAGATCGACCTCCACCGGCAGCGCCCCCACCGGCACCGGATCGACCACGCCGCCGTCGACGAGGACGCGGCCCTCGATCACCACCGGGCGGAACACCGCCGGTATGGCGATCGAGGCGGCGACGGCGCGCCGCAGATCGCCGCTGATCAGCGAGGCCGCGCCGCCGCCGTAATAGTCGGTGGCGACGACCGCCAGCGGGATCGTCAGTTCGCCGAAGGTCGCGCGGATCTCGTCGCCGACGAAGGTCGCGAGGATCTTCTCCGGGTCGATCTGGCCGAGGCCGAGGCCCGAGGAGAGCAGGTCGGCGAACTTCTTCGGCCGCAGGGTCCAGAGCCGGGCGAGCGCCGCGGCGCGATTGCCGAACCGGTCGAGGGTGACGGCGCGCAACTCCGCACCGGTGAGCCCGCCCGCCCGTCCGGCGCCGTAGACCGCGCCGATCGAGGTGCCGGCGATCGCCGCCGGCCGCACTCCGAGTTCGTCGAGCGCCTCGATCACCGGCACGTGGGCGATGCCGCGCGCTCCGCCGCCGCCGAGTACCAATCCGATCCTGGGTTCGGACATCGCTTTCGCCCTTCGCCGCTTCTTCCCTCAGATGGGTTCTCGCACCCGCGAAGGAAAGGGCGGCCGGTCGGATCTCGGTCGAGATCTCACAGGAAGGTGAGCAGAGCCCGTGCCGTCGCCTCCGGCGCTTCTTCGGCGAGGAAGTGGCCGGCCGCGATGCCTTCCCCGGCGAGCGGCGTGCCCGGCGCCATGAAGGGCGCCCAAGCGACGAGTGGCCCGGCCTCGGGATCGCTTCCGGTCGGGCCGGCCGGAATACCGGCGTTCCCCCAAAGCACCAAGGTCGGCACGTCGATGCGGCGGTCGCCGGCGAGGTCGGCCTCGTCGAGCGCCCGGTCGATCGTCGCCCCGGCGCGGTAGTCCTCGCAGGTCGCGGCGAGCCGTTCGGGTACCGAGAAGAAGGCGCGATAATGGGCGAGCGCCGGCTTGCCGAAGGGCGAGAGATCCTTGGTCGCGGTCCAACTCGCCAGCGTGTGCTCGAGCCATTCGACCGGGCCGCGGCCGATCAGCCGTTCCGGCATCGGCGCCGGCTGGGCGAGGAAGAGCCAGTGGTAGGTCTTCATGGCGAAGCCGGCGTCCATACGTGCCCACATCGTCGACGTCGGCACGATGTCGAGCAACGCCAGCTTCGTCACCCGGCCGGGGTGGTCGAGCACCGAGCGGTAGGCGGCGCGGGCGCCACGGTCGTGGCCGGCCAGCGCGAAGCGGGCGTGGCCGAGGTCCTCCATCAGGCGGACGACGTCGCGCGCCATGGCGCGTTTCGACATCTGGGCGTGGTCGGCCTCCACCTCGGGCACGCTCGACCAGCCGTAGCCGCGCAGGTCCGGCACGACGAGGCGGAAACGCTCGGCGAGCCGCGGCGCGATCTTGGCCCACATGACGTGGGTCTCGGGGAAGCCGTGCAGCAGGACGAGCGGCGGGGCGTCCTCGCGGCCCCCGACGCGGCAGAAGATCTTCACCTCGCCGGTGTCGACGGTCCGCGCTTCGAAGCCGGGAAAGAGATCGCCGAGGTCCATGAATCGTCTCCGATGGGTCGCCACTTTCTAGCACGATCCCACGGCGCCGGCCGTCCGGTCGCGCCCCATGGATAACCTTTCGTCGCCGCCCCGCTCAGGACACGTCGCGCGCCTCGGCGGCCTCCGCGACGGTCTCGTAGATGTGCGGGGCGAGGCCGCGTCCGGCGAGCGCGTCGCCGAGCTTGATGCGCAGGAAGCCGCTCGTCGTGTAGCGGGCGACGTCGGAATAGAAGCGCTCGACCAGCCCCTGGACCATGGCGGTGTAGGGGTCGAGCAGTTCGGGCACGATGGTGAAGTTGTCGTAGTTGACCACCGCCCGCACCTTGGCGCCGACCGGCGTCAGCTTCGCCTCGACGATGGCGCGGATGGCGTCGATGTCGGAGGCGTGGCGCAGGGCGAAGTGCTCGAGGTTGACGAAGAACACGCCGCGCGCCGGATCGAGCATGAAGCGCTCAGCGAGCGGCTGGCCGAGCAGGCCCTCGCGCAGGCCCATCGGGATCTCGGCGAAGATGCGCGGATCCATCGGCGCGGGGTCGCGCCGGATCAGCGGGCGGAACGACATGTGGGCGAGGACGTCGCGCTCGACGTCGATGCCGGGGGCGATCTCGATGAGTTCGAGCCCGTCGGGCGAGAGGGCGAAGACGCAGCGCTCGGTGACGTAGGTGACCGACTGGCCGCGCGCCGCCGCGACCTCGCCGGAGAAGGTCCGGTGTTCGACCTCGCGGACGAACTTGCGGGTGTGACCCTCCTCGACGATGGCGAGGCGGCCCCCCGCCGCGGTCACCTCGAGGCCGCCGGCGGTGAAGGTGCCGACGAAGACCACCCGCTTGGCGTTCTGCGAGATGTTGATGAAGCCGCCGGCACCGGCGAGTTTCGGTCCGAACTTCGAGACGTTGAGATTGCCGTGACGGTCGGCCTGGGCGAGGCCGAGGACGGCGACGTCGAGGCCGCCGCCGTCGTAGAAGTCGAACTGGTAGGGCTGGTCGATCACCGCCTGGGTGTTGATCGCCGCGCCGAAGTTGAGGCCGCTCGCCGGGATCCCGCCGATGATGCCGGGCTCGGCGGTGAGCGTGATGAGGTCGATGATCTTCTCCTCCGCCGCCACCGCCGCGACGCCCTCCGGCATGCCGATGCCGAGATTGACCACGGCGTTGGGCTTCAACTCGAGCGCGGCGCGGCGGGCGATGATCTTGCGCTCGCTCATCGCCATCGGCGGAATGGCGCCGGCCCGCACCCGGATCTCGGCGGAGAAGGCCGGGTCGTAGGGCGTGGCGAAGGTCTGCCAGTGGTTCTCCGGCTTCGCCACCACGACGCAGTCGACCATGACGCCGGGGATCTTCACCTGACGCGGATTGAGGCTGCCGCTCTCGGCGACGCGCTCGACCTGAGCGATGACGATGCCGCCGGAATTGCGCACCGCCATGGCGATCGCCAGCGCCTCGAGCGTCAGCGCTTCCTTCTCCATGGTGAGGTTGCCGTCCGAATCGCCGGTGGTGGCGCGGACGATGCCGACCTGGATGGGGAAAGCGCGGTAGAAGAGATGATCGCCGCCGGCGATGTGGACGCGTTCGACGATGTCCTCGGTGGTCCGCGCGTTGAGCTTGCCGCCACCGTTCAGCGGGTCGACGAAGGTACCGAGGCCGACCGAGGTCAGATGGCCCGGGCGATGGGCGGCGATGTCGCGGAAGAGGTGGCTGATGACGCCCTGCGGCAGGTTGTAGGCCTCGACCCTGTTCTCCACCGCCAGCTTCTGCAGCTTCGGCACCAGCCCCCAGTGGCCGCCGACGATGCGCTTCACCATCCCCTCGTGGGCGAGATGGTTGAGGCCGCGATGCTTGCCGTCGCCCTGACCGGCGGCATAGACGAGCGTGAGGTCGTGCGGCCCCTCGCCGGCGAGGAAGCGGTCCTCCAGCGCCACCGCCACCTCCTCGGCGAAGCCGATGCCGACGAAGCCGCCGGTCGCCACCGTGTCGCCGTCGCGGATCAGCCGCACCGCCTCGGCAGCGGAGACGACCTTGCCCTTCTCGGCCGACTTCAGGAACGGCAATGCGGGATGATGCGGCATGAACTCGCCCCTCGGGATGACGCCATCGAGGAGGCCAGACTGCCAGAGGTCGGGGAGAGGGGACAAGCGCCACGCACGGGACGCGGCCCCGCATCCGCGACGACCGACGAGGGAGCCCGGCGTCGGACGGCCTCTGCCCCACTCCCGCCGAGGCGGAAGGAGAGGGCGCTCACGCCCGCTCGCGCGCCACCGCGCGCCAGCCGATGTCGCGGCGGCAGAAGCCCTCGGGCCAGTCGAGGGCGTCGACCGCGGCATAGGCGCGGGCCCGGGCCTCGCCGACCGAGCGGCCGCGCGCCGTGACGTTGAGGACCCGGCCGCCATTGGCCAGGATGCGAGCGCCGTCGGCCTTCGTCCCGGCGTGTTGGACCGTCACCCCAGGCATCGCTTCGGCGGCGGCGAGGCCACGGATCTCCGAGCCCTTCTCGACCGCGCCGGGATAGCCCTTGGCCGCGACGACGACGGTCAACGCCGCCTCGTCGCGCAGCCGCACCGCCTCGCCGGCGAGCCTGCCCTCGGCGCAGGCCAGAAGCAGCTCGAGCAGGTCACTCTCCAAGCGCTCCAGCATCACCTGGGTCTCGGGGTCGCCGAAGCGAGTGTTGTATTCGATGAGCTGCGGACCCTTCGAACCGATCATCAGACCGGCGAAGAACACGCCCTTGAACGGGCAGCCCTCGGCCTTCATCGCCGCGACCGTCGGGCGGATGATCTCGGCCATGACCCGCTCGGTCATCTCCGCCGTCATGATCGGGGCGGGCGAATAGGCGCCCATGCCGCCGGTGTTGGGGCCGGTGTCGCCGTCGCCGACGCGCTTGTGGTCCTGCGCCGAGGCGAAGGGGAGGGCGGTCGTGCCGTCGCAGAGCGCGAAGAAGCTCGCCTCCTCGCCGTCGAGGAACTCCTCGATCACCACTTCGGCGCCGGCCGCGCCGAAGGCGCCGGAGAAGCAGTCGACGATCGCCGCGCGCGCCTCCTCGATCGTCATGGCGACGGTGACGCCCTTGCCGGCGGCGAGCCCGTCGGCCTTGACCACGATCGGCGCGCCGACGCGCTCCAGATGGGCGAGCGCCGCCGCCTCGTCGGCGAAGCGGCCGTAGGCCGCGGTCGGGATGCCGTATCTGGCGCAGATGTCCTTGGTGAAGCCCTTCGAGCCCTCGAGCCGGGCGGCGAGGCGCGACGGGCCGAAGGCGGCGATGCCGGCGGCGGCCAGATCGTCGACGATGCCGGCGACCAGCGGCACTTCCGGCCCGACGACGACGAAGTCGATCGCTCGGGCCTCGCAGAAGGCGATCACCGCGGCGTGGTCGGCCGGGTCTAGGGCGACGAGGCTCGCCACCCGGGCGATGCCGGGATTGCCGGGCGCGGCGAAGAGCCCGGTCAGGCGGGGCGAGCGGGCGAGCGCATGGGCGAGCGCATCCTCGCGGCCCCCCGAACCGATCAGCAGCACCTTCATCGAACCTCTCCCCCGGATCTCGCGGCCTTCGGCCCGCGATCTAGCAGCCGGGGGGAGTAGCGTCGAGTCCGGATGGCGCACGCCGGACCTCTCGAGGGCACGTCTCCGCCCTTGACGCGCGGCCTCGATCGGGGCACGCCCATCGGCAGCCCGGAGATCCCGCCGATGACCGCCCGCGACACCAGCCCCCAGCCCCGACCGACCGATGGCGGCGTCGTCGCCGACGCGGTCCGCGGGCATTGGGCCGACACGATCCTGCCGATGTGGTTGCGCCCCTATTCGCGGCTCGCCCGATGGGAACGGCCGATCGGCTGGTGGTTGCTGCTCTGGCCGTGCTGGTGGTCGGCGGCGCTCGCCTCCGACCATGCCGGCCGACCCTGGCCGAACCCCTGGCATCTGGTGCTGTTCCTGATCGGTGCGGTGGCCATGCGCGGGGCGGGCTGCACCTGGAACGACCTCGTCGACGTCGACATCGACGAGAAGGTGGCGCGCACCCGCTCCCGCCCGATCCCCTCGGGGCAGGTGACCAAGTCCAAGGCGCGGGTCTTCCTCGTCCTCCAGGCGCTGGTCGGCCTCGTCGTGCTCCTGCAGTTCGACCGCTTCACGGTTCTCGTCGGCCTCGCCTCGCTCCTCGTCGTGGCGATCTACCCGTTCATGAAGCGGGTGACCGACTGGCCGCAGTTCTTCCTCGGCCTCGCCTTCTCCTGGGGCGCCTTCATGGGCTGGGCGGCGGCGCTCGGCCGGCTCGACGCCGCGCCGGTGGTGCTCTACGTCGCTTGCATCCTGTGGACGATCGGCTACGACACGATCTACGCCCATCAGGACAAGGAGGACGACGCCATCGTCGGCGTGCGTTCCACCGCCCGGCTCTTCGCCGAGAACACCGAGGCCTGGCTCGCCGGCCTCTACGGCGCGACGGTGCTGCTGCTCGGCCTGGCGCTGTGGCTCGCCGGGGTCGGCCCCTTCGCCTGGATCGGGCTCGCGGCCTTCGCCGCCCACCTCGTCTGGCAGATCTTCCGCCTCGACATCGACGACCCCGACGTCTGCCTCATGCTGTTCCGCGCCAACCGCTGGACCGGGTGGATCTTCTTCGCCGGGCTGGTGGCGGACGGGGCGCGGCACCTCGCCTGATCCTCGCCGCGGCGGGGGTGGTGGGCCGTCAGGACCCCGACCGCAGTCGGCCTCGGGCGAAGACCCCGAAGACCGCGATGCAGGAGACCGCCAGCCCGTACCAGGTGACGGCGTAGCCGAGGTGATCGTTCGGGTAGGAGAGGCGGGTTTCGCCCGCCTGCGGCAGCCCGCCCGCCGGCGTGAGGCTCGCATCTGCGTCGACGGTATAGGGCGCGACGCGCCCCGCCTCGAGCTCCGCCGCCGCCGCGAGCACCGCCGGATCGCGGACGAACCACAGCCGATGCGCCGGATCGTCCGCCGGCGTGTGGGTGCCGCGCGGCTCGGCCCGGCGCAGGATGCCGGTGATCGTCGTCTCGCCGGGCGGAGGCGGATCGCGGGGGGCGAGATCCGAACCCCGACGCGGCACGAAACCGCGGTTGACCCAGACGATCGTCCCGTCGTCGCGCACCAGGGGCGTCATCACCCACACTCCCGGCCCGCCGAAACGCCCGCGCGGCTCGCCGAGGATGGCGTGCACGGTGAGATCGCGCTCGGCGAGGAAACGCCCGGTGAGCCGGACCGGTGTCCAATCGATCGCCTCCGGATCAGCGGCGCGCGCCGCCTCGAGGCTCGGCGCGGCGATCGGGGCGGCCTTCGTCCGCTCCGTCAGAGCGGCGATGAGGTCGGTCTTCCAAGCGAGGCGGCGCAACTGCCAGGTCCCGAGGGACGCCAGGATGGCGACGACGATCGCCGCGGCGACGCCCGGCAGGATCAGGCCGCGCGCCGCCGGGTTCATGGCCGCTTCTCCCGGTCCGGCGAACGCGCCTCGCGCGCCCGGTGGCGGTACTGCAGGCCGATGGCGAGCGCCTTGAGCGGCCGGAGCAGCCCGAGCGACAGGACGAGGATCGTCGGCAACCACAGCACCGCGTGGACCCAGTAGGGCGGCGAATACTTCACCTCGGTGACCAGCGCCGCCGCCACCACCACGAAGCCCACCGCCAACATCACGAAGACCGCCGGCCCGTCACCGGAATCGACGAAGCGCGTGTCGAGGTCGCAGGCCTCGCAGCACGGCACCGGCGTCAGGAATCCGCGGAAGAGCCTGCCCTCGCCGCAGCGCGGACAGCGGCAGAGGACGGCGTTGCGCAGCAGCGACGGGGGGGCGGCTTCGGTCATGGGGAAGATCCTACACCCGATGCGGCGGAGAGGCGCGGTGGAGGGAAAACGCCACCGGCCCGGACGGAGTGCGTCCGGGCCGGCGAACGGGTCGTCGAAGGATCAGTGCCCCGCCACCATGCCGCGGCCGAGCACGTAGATGCAGACGAAGAGGAACAGCCACACCACGTCGACGAAGTGCCAGTACCAGGTCGCCGCCTCGAAGCCGAAGTGCTGCTTCGGCGTGAAGTGGCCGGCGTTGGCGCGGATCAGACAGACCGCGAGGAAGATCGTGCCGACGATGACGTGGAAGCCGTGGAAGCCCGTCGCCATGAAGAAGCTCGCGCCGTAGATCGACCCGGAGAAGCCGAAATGGGCGTGGGCGTATTCGTAGGCCTGTAGGCAGGTGAAGAGGAAGCCGAGCGCCACGGTGAGACCGAGGCCCTGCTTCAGGCTCGCCCGGTCCCCCTCGATCAGGGCGTGGTGTGCCCAGGTGACGGTGGAGCCGGACAGGAGCAGGATCAGCGTGTTGAGCAGCGGCAGGTGCCAGGGGTCGAAGGTCTCGACCCCGGCCGGCGGCCACACTCCGTGTGTGAAGGCGGCCCGCATCACCTGCTTGGCCTCGTTCGGGTAGAGCGCGGCGTCGAACCACGCCCAGAACCAGGCGACGAAGAACATCACCTCCGAGGCGATGAACAGGATCATGCCGTAACGCAGGTGCAGCCCGACGACCGGCGTGTGGTGACCCTGATGCGCCTCGTCGACGACGTCGGTCCACCAGGCGCCGAGGATGTAGAGCAGGACCACCAGCGCGGCGACGAAGAGCCAGGGCGAGGCGAAGTCGATGCCGCCGACGACGAGTTGTTCCCCCACGCGCCAACGGAACAGGCCGATGGCGCCGATCGCCATGAAGAAGGCCGCGGTCGCGGCGAGGATCGGCCAGGGACTGGGATCGAGGATGTGGAAGTCGTGGGTCTTGCCGTGTGCCTCTGCCATGGTTTCCCCCTCGGCGGACGTCAGTTCTGGGCGGTCGAGACCGGTGTGGCGATCGCCGCCGAAGCGGCGCGTCCGGCCCCTTCGGTGGCGGCGAAGAAGGTGTAGGACAGCGTGATCGACGCCAGCCCCTTGATGTTCTTGTCGGCGTCGGCGTCCGGATCGACGAAGAAGGTCACCGGCGCCTCGATCGTTTCGTGGGCCGCGAGCGTCTGTTCGGTGAAGCAGAAGCAGGCGAGCTTGTTGAAGTGTCCGGCGGCCTGATCGGGCGTGACGTTGTAGGCCGCGGTGCCGCGGGTCTCCCGGTCGGCGAGATTGGTGATGCGATAGAGGATGGTCGCCACCTCGCCGGCGCGGATGCGCACCGACGGCGTCTCCGGCGTGAAGCGCCAGGGCAGGCCCGGATGGACGTTGGCGTCGAAGCGGACTTCGAACACCCGATCGATCACCCGTCCCGGTGCCACCGTGGCCACCGCCGGCGTGCCGCCGTAGCCGGTGACCCGGCAGAACCAGGTGTAGAACGGCACCGCCGCGTAGGCCGCCCCCAACATCGCGCCGGTGAGCGCGAAGAGGACCGCCGCGACGCGGCCGTTGGCGCGCGTCTCGCTCTTCGTCTGGGCTCGGGCGGGGCGGACCGGCGTCATCGCGTCATCCCTTGAACGGCGGCTGCAGGCCGAGCTTGGCCAGGGTCACCACGTAGAAGAGGGCGACGAGCCCGGCGAGCACCAGCGCGATGGCGCGGTTGCGCGACGCGCGGGCACGGGTCTCGGCCTCGGTGAGGCGGATGCCGCCTTCGGCGCGGATCAGGGTCGGGCTCATCGTGGTCTCCCGGAATTCAGAGGGCGGTGGCGAGCCGTTCGCCGGCCAGCACGGCGAAGAGCGTGAAGAGGTGGAGGATCGAGAAGCCGAAGAGCCGGCCGCAGGCCTTGCGGGCGGCCGCCCCCCCGCGAGTGACGAAGACCGCCGCCGCCAGCCCGACGAACACCACCCCGCCGACCGCCGCCACGACCCCGTGCACCACCCCGGCGAAGCCGAGCGCCCAGGGCATCAGCCCGACCGGGAAGAGGAGAGCCGAATAGGCGAGGATCTGCGTCCTGGTCGCCGACTCGCCGGCGACGACCGGCAGCATCGGCACTCCGGCGCGGGCGTAGTCCTCGGACTTCAGCAACGCCAGCGACCAGAAATGCGGCGGCGTCCAGACGAAGATCAGGGCGAAGAGCACGATCGGCGCCCAGTCGAGCGACCCCGTCACGGCGGCCCAGGCGACGACCGGGGGAAGGGCGCCCGCCGCTCCGCCGATGACGATGTTCTGCGCCGTGCGCCGCTTCAGCACCATCGAGTAGACGACGACGTAGAAGAAGATGGTGAAGGCGAGCAGCCCGGCGGCGAGCCAGTTGGCGGCGAGGCCGAGCGTCATCACCGAGAAGGCCGACAGCGTCAGTCCGTAGGTCAGCGTCTCCTCTCCGGTCACCCGTCCGGCGGGGATCGGCCGGCCGCGGGTGCGGGTCATGATCGCGTCGATGTCGGCGTCCCACCACTGGTTCAGCGCCCCGGAGGCGCCGGCGCCGACCGCGATGGCGAGGAGCGAGACGAGGCCCAGCACCGGATCGACGTGAACCGGCGCGACGATCATGCCGACGAAGGCGGTGAAGACGACGAGCGACATCACCCGCGGCTTGAGGAGCCGCCAGTAGTCGCCGGGCTCGGCGAGCGAGACGCGGATCTCGCTCTGGCGCCATCCGATGTCGGTCATGCGTTCCTCATCTGCTCTCGGCGTTTCGAGGTCTTCGGCGCCGCCTCTCGGCGCCACCCCGGGAGGCGCCACCGCGCCCCTTCTCGGTCTCTTCCCCTCCGAGGAGGGAGAGACCGAAAGGGGGGCCGGGCATCACCTCGCGGTGACACCCGGAGGTCCCTCGCCCGCTCAGTGCGCGTCGTCTTCCTCGAAGTGCGGCAGCGTCTCGAACTGGTGGAAGGGCGGCGGCGAGGAGATCGTCCACTCGAGCGTGGTGGCCCCGACCCCCCAAGGGTTGTCGCCCGCCGGGATCTTGTCGCGGAACGCCTTGATCACCCCGTAGAAGAAGATCAGTACGGCGAGACCGGAGATGTAGGAGCCGATCGACGACACGTAGTTCCACCCGGCGAAGGCGTCGGGATAGTCGACGTAGCGGCGCGGCATGCCGGCCAGACCGAGGAAGTGCTGCGGGAAGAAGATCATGTTGACGCCGATGAAGGCGACCCAGAAGTGCAGCTTGCCGATCGCGTCCGAATACATGTAGCCGGTCATCTTCGGGAACCAGTAGTACCAGCCGGCGAAGATGGCGAAGACCGCTCCGAGCGACATCGTGTAGTGGAAGTGCGCGACGACGTAGTAGGTGTCGTGCAGCACCCGGTCGAAGCCGGCGTTGGACAGTTGCACGCCCGTCACGCCGCCGACGGTGAACAGGAAGATGAAGCCGATCGCCCAGACCATCGGAGTCTTGAACTCGATCGACCCGCCCCACATCGTCGCGATCCACGAGAAGATCTTCACGCCGGTGGGCACCGCGATGACCATGGTGGCGGCGAGGAAGTAGGCCTGGGTGTCGACGTCGAGGCCGACCGTGTACATGTGGTGGGCCCACACCACGAAGCCGACGACGCCGATCGCCACCATCGCGTAGGCCATGCCGAGGTAGCCGAAGATCGGCTTCTTCGAGAAGGTCGAGATGATGTGGGAGATGATGCCGAAGCCCGGCAGGATCAGGATGTAGACCTCGGGGTGGCCGAAGAACCAGAACAGGTGCTGGAACAGCACGATGTCGCCGCCGCCCTCGGGCTTGAAGAAGGTCGTGCCGAAGTTGCGGTCGGTCAGCAGCATGGTGATCGCGCCGGCGAGCACCGGCAGCGACAAGAGCAGCAGGAACGCCGTCACCAGCACCGACCACGCGAACAGCGGCATCTTGTGCATGGTCATGCCGGGCGCGCGCATGTTGAAGATGGTTGTGATGAAGTTGATCGCGCCGAGAATCGACGAGGCGCCGGCGATGTGCAGCGCCAGAATGCCGAAGTCGACCGAGGGACCGGGATGGCCCGCCGAGGAGGACAGCGGCGGATAGGCCGTCCAGCCACCGCCGAAGCCGTTGGATCCGGGCGGCCCCTGCACGAACATCGACAGCACCAGGAGCAGGAGCGCCGGCGGCAGCAGCCAGAACGAGATGTTGTTCATCCGCGGGAACGCCATGTCGGGCGCCCCGATCATGATCGGCACGAACCAGTTGCCGAAGCCCGTCATCGCCGGCATGACCAGGAAGAACACCATGATCAGGCCGTGGGCGGTGGTGAAGACGTTGAACTGGTGCGTATCGTGGAAGAGCTGGACACCCGGGTTCTGCAATTCCATGCGGATGCCGATCGACAGGAGCCCGCCGACCACGCCGGCGACGATCGAGAAGATCAGGTAGAGCGTGCCGATGTCCTTGTGGTTGGTGGACATCAGCCAACGCCGCCAGCCCGTCGGGTGGGCGTGGTGTTCGGCGTGGCCTTCAATCGATTTGGCGTCGGAATAGGCGTGTACGTGAGCCATCGGTGGTCCCTCGGGCGGGAGCGGCGGTCGCCCCGGCGGGCGTCGCCGCGTCTGTCGTGATCAGCGGGCGGCGAGGCGGGTCGGTTCGCCTTCGGTCGCTTCGGAAGCGGCGAGCTGGCGATAGGCGGCGTCGAGATCCGAGCGGGCGGTCTTCGCCCAGGCGTCGAACTTCTCCTGGGTCACGACGTTGACCGCGATCGGCATGAAGGCGTGGTCGCGCCCGCACAGTTCGGAGCACTGGCCGTAATAGACGCCGGTCTTCTCCGCCTTGAACCAGGTCTCGTTGAGGCGACCCGGGTTGGCGTCCATCTTCACGCCGAACGCCGGCAGCGCCCAGGAGTGGATGACGTCGGCGGCGGTGATCTGCAGGCGCACGACCTTGCCCACCGGCACCACCACCTCGTTGTCGACGGCGAGGAGTCGCGGCTGACGCACCGGATCCTTGCGCTTGGCGTCGTCGAGCATGACCGAATCGAAGGCGAGCGCCTTCTTCCGGTCGTCGACGACGTCGGAATACTCGTAGCCCCAGTACCACTGGTAGCCGGTGACCTTGATCGTCATGTCGGAGGGCGGCACGACCATCTGCTGGTAGAGGAGCCGGAAGGACGGGATCGCCAGCGCCACCAGGATGAGGATCGGTACCACCGTCCAAGCGACCTCGAGGCCGGTGTGGTGGGTGGTGCGCGAGGGAACCGGATTGGCCTTGGCGTTGAACTTCACCATCACCCAGATCAACAGGCCGAGCACGAACAACGTTATCGGAATGATGATCCAGAAGGTGAAGGCGGCGAAGCTCTCGATGTTGTCGTGAACCACCGAGGCGCCGCTCTGCAGACCGATCTGCCAGGGCTGGGGCTGCGACGCCGAGCCGGCGGTCGCCGAGGCGAGAAGCCCCGCGGTCGCGGCGATCGATGCGGCGAGCGGGCGGGTGGGCGAGGCGGCGAACGGCGTAGTCGTCTTCGAAATCATCTTTCGAGACCCCTTTCCTCTTCCGTCGCGCGCGGCCGATTTCATCGGCGCGACGGTCGGCTTTCCCTCCGAGGTCTTCCCGTCGCGTGGGGTTCTCGCGCCCCGGTCGCCGGCCGACCCGTCTCAGTACGATTCCGCACTGCGACATCCCGTCTCATCGGAATTGATCCAGATCAAGGACGAACACAGGATGTACACAGCTCGCGACTGTCCGCAACCATCCGATGGAGGCGGGGTGCGACATTTCATCCGTTTCGCGGGCGATCGGGGCCGCCGTGCCCGACGAACGCCACGATCGCGACGGAGGAATTCGCCCGACGTCCCGCGCCGGCCGCGGCGGATTCGCGGCCGGCCTCTGGCCTCCGCCGCGCGCCTCGGGCAGGGTCGCGGGGACGATGGGCGAGACGATTCGTCGCGCCCCCGCGAAGCCCGGGAAATCATTAGGGTTTTCGCATGAATCGGTTGCCGGGGTCCCCCGGACGGAGGAACGAGACGATGACTCATCCGACGATCACGCCGCGTCGCGCCGCTCCGGCGCTCGCCGGAGTTCTGCTCGCGCTCGCCGTCGCGACGCCGGCGCTGGCGCAAGGGGCGGTCAAGTCGCAGCACGCCGATTGGCAAATCCGTTGCGATACCCCGCCGGGCGCCAAGACCGAGCAGTGCGCGCTGATCCAGAACGTCACCGCCGAGGATCGGCCCAACGTCGGCCTCTCCGTCATCGTCCTGAAGACCGCCGACAAGAAGCAGCGCATCCTGCGCGTGCTCGCGCCCCTCGGCGTCCTGCTTCCTTCCGGCCTCGGCCTCAAGGTCGACCAGACCGACGTCGGCCGCACCCCCTTCGTCCGCTGTCTGCCCAACGGTTGCGTCGCCGAGGTGGTGATGGACGACAAGCTCGCTGATCAGTTGCGCAAGGGATCCACCGCCACCTTCATCGTCTTCCAGACGCCGGAGGAGGGCATCGGCATTCCGATCGCGCTCAAGGGCTTCTCCGAAGGCTTCGACAAGCTGCCGTGAGGCGACGGCGGACTCGAGCGAACGCGTGATCGCGCCCGACCGGCCTTCACCGCGTCGGCCCGCCGCCTCGGCTTCTCAGCCGTGTCCGGCCTCGCGCGACAGCAGGCCGATGTCGATGCCGAGCTTCTTCAGAGCCCGGTCGTACTTGGAGCCGAGGTCGCGGTCGAAGACCAGCGCCGGGTCCGCCGGGCAGTGCAACCAGCCGTTCCACTGGATCTCGTTCTCGAGCTGGCCGGCCCCCCATCCCGCATAGCCGAGCGTCATGAGGGCGTCGCGCGGTCCGCGGTCCTCGGCGATCGCCTTCAGGACCTCGAGCGTGGTCGTCAGCGAGAACTGGTCGTCGATCGGCAGCGTGGCGCTCTCGATGTAATAGTCGGAGGAGTGGAGCACGAAGCCGCGGGTCGTCTCCACCGGCCCGCCGTTCTGCACCGTCATGTCGCGGGCGAGCGGGGGCAGAGAGATGCGTTCCTCCTCGGGAATGATGTCGAGTTGCACCAGGAGGTCGGGGAAGGACGAGGCGGCCGGTGCCGGCTGGTTGAGGATGATGCCCATCGCACCCTCGTTCGAATGGGCGCAGAGATAGACGAGCGAGCGCGCGAAGCGCTTGTCCTCCATCCCCGGCATGGCGATGAGGATCTTCCCGGCCAAGCTGTCCGGCTCGCGAGTCGTGTCGTCCTTCGCCATGTCCGTTCCTCGACTCCCGGGCCGCCGTCGCGGTATCCCCGAATGCACGGGACCGCATCGAGGCCGCCCGAAACGGGCGTGCCTTCCGCCGAAGATAGGTAGGGTCGCGTCGTTCCGAAAGTCCCTCCCGTACGAGTGTCCGATTTCCGTGACGTCGTTCACGCGCTCTCGAGAAGAAGCGCGAGACCGTGACGAGACGCGACGCCCCGGACGCGCTAGAGCATGATCCGATCGGGTCGGCGGGCCCGGTCGAATCGAATCCGCCGAGAGATCGATACCGGGCGCTTCTCGATCCGATCCACACGGATCGATGTCAGCCCCGGTGTCACGCAACGTTTCGTCGATCGGGAATTCCATGGTCCGTCATCCTCCGGCGCCACTGCGGTGGTCCCGCGCCCTCCTCGCTTTCCTGCTTCTCTTCGGGGCCTCCGCCGCGTTCGCGGCACCCGGCGCCGCGGGCGCCGCATTGCGTCTCGTCGTCGCCGGCGTCGTCGACGGTCGCCCCGAAGTCGGCATCGAGATCGCGCTCGAACCCGGCTGGAAGACCTATTGGCGCAACCCCGGCGACGCCGGCATCCCGCCCGTCGTCGACTGGTCGAAGTCGGCGGGTGTCGCCTCCTTCGACTTGAGATTTCCCGCGCCGGTGCGCTTCGGCGAGGAGGGAACCACCTCGATCGGCTATACCGCCCCGGTGATCCTGCCGATCGATCTCGCCCTCGCCGATCCGGCGAAGCCGGCGACGCTCGATCTCGACGTCCAGATCGGGCTGTGCCGCGACATCTGCGTGCCGGTCTCGGCGCGGCTGACCGCCACCGTGTCGCCCACCGGTCCGGTCGACGCCGCCGCGCTCGCCCGCCTGCGCGAGGCCCGCACCCGCTTGCCTCTGCCGGCCGTCAAGGGTGTCGCTCCCTGGGTGATGGCGCTCGAACGCGATCCCGACAGTGTGCCCGGCTCCATCCTGGTCAAGGTCAAGATGCCCGAGGAAGAGGGCGACGCCGCCGGCCGCGACATGTTGGTCGAGGGGCCGACCGGGGACTGGTCGCTGCCCCTGCCGGCGCGGATCGCCACCGGTCGCGGCCGCGAGATCTGGCGCTTCGATCTCGACGGCGTGCCGCGTGGCGCCAGGCTGGAAGGCAGCGAACTGCGCTTCACCATGCGGATCCGAGATCGAGTGGTCGAGCAGAATGTCACCCTCGACGGCGCGGCCGCGGCGCCCTAGATCCGCATCGACCCCCTGCCGTGGCCGTCCCTCGCCGCGGCGTCCCGTCAGGAGCGCCCCATGCCCATCGCCGTCGGTGATCGCCTGCCCGCCGCCACCTTCAAGACCATGACCGCCGAGGGCGTGAAGGAGGTCACCACCGCCGACGTCTTCGCCGGCCGCAAGGTGGTGCTATTCGCCGTGCCCGGAGCCTTCACCCCGACGTGCTCGAAGGCGCATCTGCCGGGCTACCTCGCCAACCGCGACGCCATCTTGGCGAAGGGCGTCGACGAGATCGTGGTGACCGCGGTCAACGACGTCTTCGTCATGGACGCCTGGTCGAAGGCGAACGACGCCGACGGCAAGATCCTCTTCCTCGCGGACGGGGCCGCCGCCTTCGTCTCGGCGATCGGTCTCACCCTCGATCTGACCGCTGCCGGCATGGGCGTGCGTTCGCAGCGCTGGTCGATGTTGGTCGACGACGGTGTGGTGAAGGAGTTGAACTTCGAGGAGAAGCCGGGCGTCGCCGACCTGACCGGCGGTGCCTGCATGCTCGGCCACCTCTGACGTCCCGTCCGGCGCCCGCCGCACCGGACCTCGCCTCACGCCGGCACGACGAGATCGAGCACCGTCCTCTCGGCTCGGATCTCGACCGGCGTGTGGCCGCAGGCCTCGCCGTCGATCTGCACCGCCACCGGCGCGCCGCTCACCGCGGTGAGGCGCACCATCGCCACCTCCTGCGACAGCACTCCCGACGCCTCTTCGAGCCGTCCGGCGGCGAGGTCGAGTGCGGCGCGAGCGAGCGCAGCCGGATGGCCCTCCACCACCGCGACGAGCCGCAAGCCGGCGACGTCGGCGGAGGTCCGCCGCGTGATGACGAAGGGGCCGCCGTAGTGACGGGCCTTGGTGACCACCGCCAGCGCCGCCCGCACCGCGATCCGCTCTCCCGAAGTCGTCGTCGCCTCGACCATCACGTCGTTGCGCGGCGTGAAGACCCGGCCGAGCGCCGCTCCGACGAAGGCGAGTTTCTTGAAACGCCGTCCGCTCCGCGATTCGACTTCGTGCACCACCTCGGCGTCGAAGCCGGCGGAGGTCATCAGGAAGAACGGCCGGGCGGTGCCGTCGGCGAAGGTCGCGGTGCCGAGATGGAGCGGCCGCGTCCGCCCCGCCGCGATCGTCGCGACGATGGCGTCGGCGCGCCGCGGCAGGCGGTATTCCTGAGCGAGGACGTTGGCGGTGCCGGCCGGCACGACGGCGAGCGCCGGGCGTCGCCCGGTGAGGCCGACGAGTGCGCCGACCACCTCGTCGATGGTGCCGTCGCCGCCGGCGACCGCCACCACGTCGGCACGGATGCCGGGCAGCCGCCGGGCGAGATCGCCCGGGCCGGCGCTGATCACCGTCTCGACCTCGAGACCGGTCGCCGCCAGCCGTTCGGCCAGTCGCGCGATGCGGCCGGCGCGATGGCGGCCGGCGGCCGGATTGACCATCAACGCGACGCGTCGCACTTCGATGGTGTCGGGTTCGCCGTTCATGGCTCCGTCACCGCGCCCGCTCCGCGCCGCTTGAACGGCTCCATGCCTTCACGCGCCAAGGCATCGGCGCGTTCATTCTCGGCGTGGCCGGCGTGGCCCTTGATCCAGTGCCAGCCGATGGTGTGGCGACCGAGCGCGGCCTCCAGCCGCTGCCACAGGTCGACGTTCTTCACCGGCTTCTTGTCGGCGGTCTTCCAGCCGTTCTTCTTCCAACCGTGGATCCAGCCGGTGATGCCGCCCTTGAGATAGGCCGAGTCGGTCCAGATCTCGACGGTACAGGGCCGCGTCAGCGCCTCGAGCGCCGCGATCGCCGCCATCATCTCCATCCGGTTGTTTGTGGTGTCGGCCTCGCCGCCCTTCAACTCCTTGATCCGACCGCCCCATTCGAGCAACGCACCCCAGCCGCCGGGACCGGGGTTGCCCGAGCAAGCTCCGTCGGTGTGGATCACCACCACGCCGGACGGGCGTTCGTCGCGGCCGTTCGCCGTGCTCGCCGGTGTCACCGTGTCTTCGCTCACGGCGACACCTCGAAAGCCCGCCCGCCGAGCGCGAAGACGTAACCGGTGGCATCGGGCACCGAGCGGTGGAAGCGCAGCTTGCGATGGTACTCGAGCGGATCCTTGGGCTTGACCAGCGCTCCCGGCGGCACGTTCAGCCAGTCGTAGAGGCGGGTGAGGAGGAAGCGCAGCGCCGAACCGCGCGCCAGCATGGGCAACAGCGCCAATTCGCCCTCCGACAGTGGCCGGACGCGGGTGTAGCCGTCGAGCAGCGCCTGTCCCTTGCTCAGGTTGAAGGAGAGATCCTGCTCGAAGCACCAGGAGTTGAGGCAGATCGCCACGTCGTAGGCGAGGAAGTCGTCGCAGGCGAAATAGAAATCGATCAGGCCCGAGAGCCGGTCGCCGAGGAAGAAGACGTTGTCGGGAAAGAGGTCGGCGTGGATGACCCCGGCCGGCAGGTCCTTCGGCCAGCGCGCCTCGAGGTAGTCGAGCTCGGTCTCGATGTCGGCGCCGAGGCCCGGCGCCACTTCGTCGGCCCGCGCCCGCGAGCGCTCCCACAAGGGGCGCCACGACGGCATCGACAGCGCGTTCGGCCGGCGGATGCCGAAGTCGGCGCCGGCCAGATGCAGGCGGGCGAGCGCCTCGCCGAGCAGGCCGCAATGGCGCGCCGTCGGCCGCCGCGCCGACATTCCATCGAGGAAGGTGACGATCGCCGCCGGCCGCCCGGCGAGAGTGCCGAGCGCCCCTCCGGCGCGGTCGTGAACCGGCAACGGGCAGCCGAGACCGCGCTCCGCCAGATGCTCCATCAGGCCGAGGAAGAACGGCAGGTCGTCCGGATTCACCCGCTTCTCGTAGAGCGTCAGGATGTACTGACCCCGGCTGGTCCGCAGCAGGTAGTTGGAGTTCTCGACCCCCTCGGCGATGCCCTTGAACGACGAGACCGTGCCGATGTCGTAGCCGGCGACGAAGGCTTCCAGTTCCTCGTCGGAGACTTCGGTGTAGACCGCCATGACCTCACTCCGCCGCGTCGTCGCGCCCGTGGCCGAGCAGCTTGCTCGACGTCGTCGCGGCGACGTCGCGCAGCTCGCGCGGCAGATTGAAGGCGACGGTCTCCTCCGCCGTGACGATCGGCCGGACCCTGACCCGCCAGCGGCCGGCGAAGGCCTCGATCACCTCCTCGACCAGCACCTCGGGCGCCGAGGCGCCGGCGGTGATGCCGATCCGCGTGACCCCGGCGAAACTGTCGAGGTCGAGGTCGGCGGCGCGCTGCAGGAGTAACGCCCGCGGACAGCCTTCGCGTTCGGCCACTTCGCGCAGCCGCTGCGAGTTGGAGGAGTTGGGGGCGCCGACGACGATCATCGCCTCGACCTGCGGCGCCACCTGCTTCACCGCCTCCTGGCGGTTGGTGGTGGCGTAGCAGATGTCCTGCTTGTGGGGCGCGACGATGCCGGGGAAGCGCTCGGTCAGCACCGTGACGATCGCCGCGGTGTCGTCGAGCGAGAGCGTCGTCTGGGTGGTGTAGGCGAGCGCGCCGGGCGGCGGTGCGACGGTGCGGGCTTCCGCCGCGCTCGTCACCAGCGTCACCGCGTTCTCCGGCAACTGCCCCATGGTGCCGATCACCTCCGGATGGCCGGTGTGGCCGATGAGCAGGACGTGGCGGCCGTACTTGTGGTGGATCTGGGCCTCGCGGTGCACCTTGGTGACCAGCGGGCAGGTGGCGTCGAGCGAGAAGAGCTTCAGGTCCGCCGCCGCGGCCGGCACCGATTTCGGCACGCCGTGAGCGGAGAAGATCACCGGGCGCGACCGATCGGCGATCTCGTCGAGTTCCTCGACGAAGACCGCACCCTCCGCCTTCAGGCTCTCCACCACGAAGCGGTTGTGGACGATCTCGTGGCGCACGTAGACCGGCGCGCCGTACTTGGCGAGGGCCAACTCGACGATGCGGATAGCCCGATCGACGCCGGCGCAGAAGCCGCGCGGCGCGCACATCAGGATGTCGAGGGATGGCTTCGCCGCCATGGGTCCGGGCCGCCGTGGGGTGGGATCGCGATCGGGGGAATAGAGGTGGGTCGGGTGGAGGTGTCAAGCGCGCAAGCGGTCGCCGACGCGCGCGGCGGCGGACGCGTCGCCACACCGCCGCCCCGATCGGCTGGAAGAAGCCGTGGCGAGGCCGCGGAAACGCTGCTATGGATGACGTCCCCCAACCGGTTGGACGCAGGCAAGTTCGAGGGATCACATGGTTTCGCGCGTATCGGGTCGGCCGGTCTCGGCCGCGGTCCTCGCCCGGGTTCTTCGTCCGGCGATCCTCGTCCTGCCGCTCGCGCTCGCCGGCTGCGGCGCCACCGAGGGGATCGGCTCCAACATCATGAGCGTCGTGACGCCGAAGCCGAAGGAGATGGACCCGGCGATCTACGCCGCCACTCCGGTCTGCCCCAACGTCGAGATCCGCGACGGCACCGAGTTCATGCCGGTGTTCAAGCCGGGCAAGTTCGGCGACACCTCGCAGATCCTGTTCCAGGCCTCGGTGCAGCGCGTCGCCCGCGACTGCGACATGGAAGGCGAGAACGTCCGCGTCCGCGTCGGCATCGCCGGCCGCGTGCTCTCCGGCCCGACCGGTGCGACCGGCGCCTCCAACGTCCCGGTCCGCGTCGCCGTCACCGTCGGTGACCGGGTGGTCTATTCCAAGCTCCACCAGGCCGCCGTCGACGTCCAGGCGCCGGACTATTCCGCCCTCTGGTCGGTGGTCGACGATGCCGTCGTCCTGTCGATCGCCGACAGCAAGGAGGCGACCATCTACGCCGGCCTCGACGGCAAGGGCGAGGTGAAGGGCGGCAAGGACAAGGCGAAGAAGCCCACGAAGGGCTGATCCGTCGCCCCGGGGCGCCGTCCGCGTCTCGCCTACCGGCGAACGTTGCGATCCACGCCGGTCCGCCTTCGGCTTCACGGCGGTTGACGCCCACGGCCCTTCCATCTAACCATCGTCGCACCGGGTCGGAGTCGCGCCCGGTCGTCCTTCCGGCGGAACACCCGTCGGGAGGATGTCACGTGCCCCGGCGGGAGAGCCCGGGCCGAGTGCGGGTGTCCCGCGTTCGGTGCCGGCGCCGAAGGAGAAACCGCCCCGGAAACTCTCAGGCCGATGGACCGCGGGGGCGAGCGACACTCTGGAAAGCGATCGGCGGCATCCGGCCTCCGATCCACCGAAGGAGCAAGCGGGCGTTCGCAGGCGACCTCGTCGCCCCGCCGATCGGCCGTCAATCTCTCAGGTCTTCCGACAGAGGGGGCGCACGTGGATCGTTCCGATCCTCGCGCCGCCACGCCCTCACCGGACCGGAGTGACCCATGACGACCGCGACGGGCGACAGCCCCCTCCACACGCCGCTCCACGATGCGCACGTCGCGCTCGGCGCCCGCATGGTGTCCTTCGCCGGCTGGTCCATGCCGGTGCAGTACCCGGCCGGCATCCTCGCCGAACACGGCTGGACCCGCGAGCACGCCGGCCTCTTCGACGTCTCCCACATGGGCCAGGCCTTCCTCGTCGGCCCCGACCACGCCACCACGGCCGCCGCGCTCGAGACGCTGATCCCGGCGGCGATCCTCGAACTGGCTCCCGGTCGCCAGCGCTATTCGCAGCTCCTGGCGGAGGACGGCGGCATCCTCGACGATCTCATGGTCTCCAGGCCGACCGACGCGCCCGACGGCTGGCTCTTCCTCGTCGTCAACGCCGCCTGCAAAGCGGCCGACTATGCCCACATCGCCGCGCATCTGCCGGCGGGCGTCGGCCTGCGCCCGCTCGAGGATCGCGCCCTCCTCGCCCTCCAGGGACCGGAAGCCGAAGCGGTGATGGTCGCGCTCGGCGCCCCCGTAGCGGCGATGAAGTTCATGGACTGCGCCCCGATGACGCTTCTCGGCAGCGAGGTCCACGTCTCGCGCTCCGGCTACACCGGCGAGGACGGTTTCGAGATCTCGGTTCCCGCGATGGACGCGATGCGGCTGTGGGACGCGCTCCTCGCCGATGTCAGGGTGAAGCCGATCGGCCTCGGTGCCCGCGACAGCCTGCGGCTCGAGGGAGGCTTGTGCCTCTACGGTCACGACATCGACACGACGACGAGCCCGATCGAGGGCGGCCTCGAGTGGTCGATCCAGAAGCGCCGCCGGATCGAAGGCGGCTTCCCCGGTGCCGACCGCGTCCGGGCGGAACTCGCCGCCGGCCCGGCCCGCCGCCGAGTCGGTCTCGCCTTCGACGGCCGCCAACCGGCCCGCGAGGGCGCCGAGATCGCCGCGAAGGACGGCCGCATCGTCGGCCGCGTCACCTCCGGCGGTTTCGGCCCGACCGTCCAGGCTCCGGTCGCCATGGGCTATGTCGAGGCGGCCTTCGCCGCCCCCGGCACCGAACTCGACGTGCTGGTGCGTGGGCGCCCGCTTCCCGCCCGCGTCGCGAACCTTCCCTTCGTCCCCGCCGGCTTCCGGCGCTGATCCTCGGAACGACACTCAGGAGACCCGCCATGAAGCTCTTCACCAAGGACCACGAATGGGTGGTGATCGAGGGCGACATCGCCACCTTCGGCATCACCGACCACGCCCAGAGCCAACTCGGCGACATCGTCTTCGTCGAAGTGCCGGAGGTCGGCCGGAAGATCGACAAGGGCGCGGAAGCCGCCGTGGTGGAATCGGTCAAGGCGGCGAGCGAGGTCTACGCGCCGCTCGCCGGCGAGGTGGTCGCGGCCAACACGAAGCTCGTCGACGACCCCGGTATGGTGAACCTCGAGCCGGAGGCAGGCGGCTGGTTCGCCAAGCTCAGGATCGCCGCCGGCACCGACACCTCGGACCTGATGGACGAGGCGGCCTACGAGGCCTTCGTCCAGAGCCTGTGAGGGCAGGAGCGACCGTCCCACTTCGGTGTGCCGACGAGGAGAGGTGGGACGTCCACCTCGAGCGCATTGCCGAGGCCAGATCCGGAGATCGGTGCTTGCCTCGCCATCGTGAGGGGCGCACTCCCCCTCCTCCGTCATCCCCGGGCTCGACCTCTGGCCCAATGCGGCCTCTCCTTGGGGGAAACGCCGCCGGGCTGCCGGGTCGAGCCCGGCAATGACGGGGAGGAGAGGGAAGAAGTCCACCTGCGGCGTCGTTCACGGAACACGCCGCCGCCGTCCGCCGTCCACCCTCCATCCCGACCGATCGATCGAAAGGTCCCGTCCATGCGCTACCTGCCGTTGACCGACACCGACCGCGCCGCGATGCTCGCCCGCATCGGCGTCGCCGATGTCGATGCCCTCTATGCCGACGTGCCCGTCGACGAGCGTCTCGTCGGCCTCCTCGACCTGCCGAAGGCGAAAGGCGAGATCGAGGTCGAACGCCTGATGTCGCGCATGGCGGCGAAGAACACGGTGGCCGGCGACGTGCCGTTCTTCGTCGGCGCCGGCGCCTATCGCCACCATGTGCCGGCGAGCGTCGATCACATGATCCAGCGCTCCGAGTTCCTCACCTCCTACACGCCCTATCAACCGGAGATCACCCAGGGCACGCTCCAGGTCCTCTTCGAGTTCCAGACTCAGGTCTGCGAACTGACCGCCATGGAGGTCGCCAACGCCTCGATGTACGACGGCTCGACCGGCGCGGCGGAAGCGGTGCTGATGGCCCACCGCATCACCCGGCGGCGCAAGGCCGTGCTCTCCGGCGGCCTTCACCCCCACTACGCCGCGACCGTCGCCACTCTCTCCGATCTCGCCGACGACGCCATCGTCACGCTTCCCCTCGACCCGACCGGCACCGAGGACATCCTCGCCGCGATCGACGCCGAGACCTCCTGCGTCGTCGTCCAGTCGCCGAACGTCTTCGGCCGGCTGATCGATCTCGCCCCCATCGCCGAGAAGGCGCATGCCGTCGGCGCGCTCCTGATCGCCGTGGTCACCGAAGTGGTGGCGCTCGGCGCCATCGAGCCGCCGGGGGCGCAGGGTGCCGACATCGTCGTCGCCGAGGGCCAGAGCCTCGGCAACCCGCTCGGCTTCGGCGGCCCCTATGTCGGCCTCTTCGCCACGCGCTCGAAATACGTCCGCCAGATGCCGGGGCGTCTGTGCGGCGAGACGGTCGACGCCGAGGGCAAGCGCGGCTTCGTGCTGACGCTGTCGACCCGCGAGCAACACATCCGTCGCGAGAAGGCGACGTCCAACATCTGCACCAACTCCGGCCTCTGCGCGCTCGCCTTCTCGATCCACGCGACGCTGCTCGGAGAGGCGGGGATCACGCGGCTGGCGGCGCTCAACCACGAGGCGGCGGTCGCGACCGCCGAGGCGCTGGCCGATCTCTCCGGCGTCGAAGTGCTCAACGACACGTTCTTCAACGAGTTCACCGTGCGCTTACCCGTACCGGCGGCGCCGCTGGTCGAGAAACTGGCGGCCGACGGCATCCTCGCCGGCGTGCCGGTGTCGCGGCTGGCGCCCGGCGCCGGGCTCGATGACCTCCTGCTCGTCGCCGTCACCGAAACCTCGACCGCCGACGATCGCGCCGCGCTCGTCGCCGCTGTCTCCGCCAGCCTGTGAGGGAGGGCAACATGACCAGTACCTCGGCTAAACGGGAAGAGTTGGTTGATAGCATCCTTGGAAGACGCGGCTTCAGGAAGACCCATGTTGTCGATAAAGTAATTGAGTACAAAAATAGTGATGGCGTAGTATTATATTATAACAGAAAGCTATCTGGCGAATCGGTCGGAATTGCATTTAATCCAGTTTTCGAGAAGAAGTTGGGGGGTGTGAATGCAGCTCGGTATAGAAATGACGATATGTTGAATTTTGATAAGGTTCCTGGGCGAGGGCGGCGACCGACCCGATTGGGGATACAAGTAAAATTACCCAATACGGGGATGTTGGACGACCTTCTGAATATCGCTGGACTGTGAGGAGAGACCCGATGCTGAACGACAAGGGCCGCCCCACGCGTCCGGAGACCGCCGAGATGCCAGCCACCCAGACTTTCACCGGCAACCGGGGCCTCGACCAGGAAGAGGCGCTGATCTTCGAGATCGGCCGCGCCGACACCACCGGCGTCGACCTTCCCGTTCCGAAGGGCACGAAGTCCCGCCTCGGCGGCCACGCCCGCGCGAGGGCTCCGAAGCTCCCCGGCCTGACCGAGCCGGAGGCGGTGCGCCACTACGTCCGCCTGTCGCGCAAGAACTACGCGATCGACGCCGGGCTCTATCCGCTCGGCTCCTGCACCATGAAGCACAACCCGCGTCTCAACGAGAAGATGGCGCGGCTTCCCGGCTTCGCCGACATCCACCCGCTGCAGCCCACCTCGACCGTCCCCGGCGCGCTGGAGCTGATCGCCGAACTCGGCCGCTGGCTGGTCGAGATGACCGGCATGAAGGCCGTCGCCATGAGCCCCAAGGCCGGCGCCCACGGCGAACTCGCCGGCATGGCGACGATCAAGGCGGCGCTGCGCGCCCGCGGTGTCGACAAGCCGGTGGTGCTCGTCCCCGACAGCGCTCACGGCACCAACCCGGCGACCGCCGCGCTCATCGGCATGACCGTCCGCTCGGTTCCGGCGCGGCCCGACGGCACGGTCGGTGTCGCCGACGTCAAGGCGGCGATCGACGACAGCGTCGGCGCCATCATGCTGACCAACCCCAACACCTGCGGCATCTTCGAGCCGGAGGTCGCCGAGATCGCCGCCGCGATCCACGCCGCCGGCGGCTACTTCTACGGCGACGGCGCCAACTTCAACGCCATCGTCGGCAAGGTCAGGCCGGGCGATCTCGGCATCGACGCCATGCACATCAACCTGCACAAGACCTTCTCCACCCCCCACGGCGGTGGCGGTCCGGGTGCGGGGCCCGTGGTGCTCTCCGAACGCCTCGCCCCCTTCGCCCCCTATCCCTTCGTGCGCATGGAGGGCGGGCGGCCGGTGCTGGTCGAGGACGAGAGCGGGATCGAGGGCGGCGAACGGCCCTTCGGTCGGCTCACCGCCTTCCACGGCCAGATGGGCATGTTCACCCGCGCCTTCGCCTACATGCTCTCCCACGGAGCGGACGGTATGCGGCAGGCGTCGGAGGACGCGGTCCTCTCCGCCAACTATCTCCGCGCCTGCCTGTCGGACCTGATGACGGTGGCCTTCCCGGAACATCCTTCGATGCACGAGGTGCTGTTCGACGATCGCTTCCTGGAAGGGACGGGGGTGTCCACCCTCGACTTCGCCAAGGCGATGATCGACGAGGGCTATCACCCGATGACCATGTATTTCCCGCTGGTCGTCCACGGGGCGATGCTGATCGAGCCGACCGAGAGCGAATCCCTCGCCTCGCTCGATCTCTTCGCCGCCACCTTGCGGGATCTGGTCCTGTCGGCGAAGCGGGGCGACACCGAGCGCTTCACTTCGGCCCCGCGCTTCGCCCCGCGCCGCCGCCTCGACGAGACTCGCGCCGCCCGCGCCCCCAAGCTGCGCTGGGAGGCGCCGAAGCCGGCCGTCTGAACTGTGTCTCGAAGCCTTTCGACACGACCGAGGGCGAAGTTTCGCCGGCGGTCGTGTCGCCGACGCGTCGATGCGCGACCGTCGGTCGCGTCTCGTTCTCGGTGATTGCAATTGCAACCTATTATCAATAAAGTTCGGAGGACGATTTGGCTTCCGGCTCCGAAGCGGCGTCGCTGCGCCGGAGGAACCGGGCGAAACGGGAGAAGAGGCCCATGAGCATCGAGGCGTCGTCACCGCGGATCGGCCGTTGGCAGACCCTGATCGGTCACGCCCGGCGCAATCGTCCGCAGGCCGCCGGCCTGATGGTGGCGATCGTCGCGGTGCTCGCCCTCATCCTCCTGTCCAATTGGCGCATTCTCACCGGCGAACCCGTCCCCGGCCTGCGCCTCGCCCTGATCGGCGGCCTCGTCGCCTTCGCCGCCACGGCGCTCGGCGGCGTCCCGGCGCTCGCCGTCAAGGCGTTGCCGCAGAAGCTCGAGGACAGCCTGCTCGGTGCCGCCGCCGGCATGATGCTGGCGGCGAGCGCCTTCTCGCTGCTGCTTCCCGGCCTCGAGGCGGCCGAGCGGATCACCGGCGGCGGCCCGCTCGCCGCGGCGATCGTCGTCGCCGGCATGGCGCTGGGTGTCGCCCTCATGCTCGGGCTCGAAGCCTTCACCCCGCATCTCCATCCGGCCGCCGGCTCCTTCGGCCCCGGCGCCGAGCGATGGAGCCGCATCTGGCTCTTCGTCTTCGCCATCGCATTGCACAACCTGCCCGAAGGCATGGCCATCGGCGTCGGCTTCTCCCGCGCCGACCTGACCATCGGCGTGCCGCTGACCACCGCCATCGCGCTCCAGGACATGCCCGAGGGCCTCGCCGTCGCGCTGG
>JAOTSD010000048.1 GCA_030247555.1 Siculibacillus sp.
CCGGTCGGGTCGGTTCACCGTCCGGTCGGATCCGTCCACCGTCCGGTCGGGTCGGTCCATCGGCCGGTCGGATCCGTCCACCGTCCGGTCGGGTCGGTCCATCGGCCGCCCGGGTCGCTGATCCGGTCGCTGCATCGGCCGCCGGGGTCGGTCGTCCAGCCGATCCATCGGCCGATCGGTTCGGTGCGGACGCCTCCGGTCATTCGGCGTGAACCGCCGGTGCGCTCCAACATCCGGGTGCAGCAGCCCCCGGCGGTGCGCAACCTGCAGATCCAGCGTCAGGCTCCCGTGATTCGCCAGCAGCCTCAGCAACTGCAGCGCCTCCGCCGGCCTCCGCCGAATTGATCGGGCGCTCGTGAACGGATGATCTCATCCGTTCATCCGGAAATCGGACGGCCGCGGGCCAGCGACCCGCGGCCGTCGCTTTCTCCCCCTCCCCCATCCAACCGGTGACGCGCATGACCACCGCAACTCGTCGGTCCGCCCTCTTCGGCTTGGGCCTCCTCGGCGCACTCCTCGCCGGCCCCACCGCGACCGCGGAAGAGACCGAGACGCCGCCGCGGCTGATCCCCCACCAGGGCTTCGTCGAGGACGTGCTGCGGTCGGGCGAACTGCCGGTCGCCGATCCGCGAGCGATGTTCACCTGGGTGGTCTCGCAGTTGCCCGAGCGGGTGAAGGTGTGGCCGACCGAGAGCTATTGGTACTTCTCGTTCTTCCACCGAGGCGTCAAATATGCCGGCAACATCCGCCTCGACGCCAAGGATCGCGACGCGGGCAAGGTGCATTTCGCCTATTTCGAAGATCTCGCGGAATGGCGGGTCGAGCCGGAAATGTCCTACCTGCTTCTCGACGAGACGCACGGGGTGAAGCTCGAGCGGGTCGAACCCTTCCTCTATCGGCTGACGGCGAACGGCCGCTCGGTACTCTTCGAGATCAACGACATGAAGGGGGTGAAGCCGCCACCGGAAGCGGTGCTCGCCGACGAGACCCTCATCGGGCCGGTCTTCGACGACAGCGCGGTGCGCTTCTTCCTGGTGTGGAACCGGAAGGCGAAGGTCTTCCACTACGTGCTCGACGAGACCGGGCCGCCGCTCGAGGATTTCCTCGGCATGAACGAGAACCCGCGCACCCTGATCGGCAAGCGCACCGGCTTCGCCTATTACCTCGACCCCCGCACCGACCGGAAGATCCTGATCGGCGTGTTCGAGGGCAACTCGCGGGTCAACAACGCCTACGACGGCCCCTTCGACCAATTGCCGGACGCCTTCATCGTGGGTGACACGCTGCGCGACGCGATCATCGCCCACGACCCGAACATGAAGGGCAAGATCGATCGCTACGGCGGGCTCGCCGACGGCACGGGGCGCTTCCTCATCGCCCCCTACCGTTACTATCGAGAGGCCGAGGATCTCTTCGCCTTCCACGAATGCGCCACCGATCCGGCGATCCCGGCACGCGACCTGCCACTGTGCTTCTCGATGAACTGGGACGTCGGCGAAGCCGGAGAACTCGCCGCTCACACGGCGCGACGCGAGGCGGCGCGGGCCGCGAAGGCGGCGCGAGCCAAGAAGGCGAAGAAGCCGGCCGCGCCCGCTTCCCGCAAGGGGGGCGCGACCACCCGCTGACGCGAGGACGGGCGACCGCCTCGAAAGCGGTCGTTCGGGGCGCTTGCGAAACGACCACGACTTCGGCCAATTTGCCATCCGGAAAAGTCCTGCCGCGACTCCGTCGTGAGCAGGGAGGAGATGGTCGGCGGCGTCGGGGCCGCGGAAGTCGGGAGCATTCGATGGTCGTGAAGTCCGTGAGGTTCGCCCTCGTTCTGGCGCTCGCCGCCGGAGCGGTATCGGAGGCGCGGGCGGACGCCATCGATCGCAAGATCGACGCCCTGATGCGAAAATTGACGCTCGAGGACAAGATCGGGCAGGTCACCCTCGCCTCGATCGCCGAGGTCTTCCACTACGACAAGGTGACGTCCGGGGCCTATGGCAACGTGATGAACTTCGGAACGGCGCCGGAGTTCGCCAAGGTTCTCGACGCCTGGAAGAAGTCGCGGCTGAAGATCCCGCTGCTGCACGGCACCGACATCATCTACGGCAACCGCACCCTGTTCGTGCCGCCGATCGGTCAGGCGGCGTCCTTCGACCTCGCCCTCAATCGGGCGGCGTCGGAGCAGTCGGCACTCGAATCGGTCGCCGCCGGGACCAATTGGACCTACGCACCGATGGTCGATCTCAGCCGCGATCCGCGCTGGGGTCGCGTCGTCGAGGGCGCCGGCGAGGACGTCCATCTCGCCTCCTGCCTCGCCGGGGCACGTGTCGAGGGCCTGCGCGCCGGCGGCCTCGTCGCCACCGCCAAACATTTCGTCGCCTACGGTTTCGGCGAGGGCGGGCGCGACTACGACGCGGTGGAGATGGGCGAACCCTTCCTGCGCGACCGGGTGCTGCCGCCGTTCCGCGCCGCCATCGCCGCCGGGGCCGAGACGGTGATGTCCTCCTTCAACGCCTTCAACGGGGTGCCGGCGACCGCCAACGGCCATCTCCTGAAGGACATCCTGCGCCGCGACATGCGCTTCGGCGGCATCGTCACCTCCGACTGGGGAGCGATCGACCAGCTCAAGAACCATGGGCTGTCACCCGATCCGCTCGACCTGACGGTCGCCACCTTCAACGCCGGCGTCGACCTCGACATGGCGTCGGACTTCTTCCGCAAGTACCTGCCGACGGCGATCGCCCAGGGGCGGGTGTCGAAGGCGCGGCTCGACGAGGCGGTACGGCGGGTGCTGCGCGTCAAGTTCGAGGCCGACCTCGGCAAGCGCATGACCCTCGACCCGGCGCAGGCCAGGGCGACGCAGGCGAAGCTCGATCCGCGCGGTCGCGAGATCGCGATCGAGATGGGGCGGCGCACCACGCTGCTCCTGCACAATCCGAAGGATCGCCTGCCGCTCTCCGGGGCGAAGCGCATCGCCGTGGTCGGCGGCCTCGCCGACAGCCCGCGCGACCACATGGGGCCGCATCCGGCGCTGAGCAAGCCGGAGGACATCGTCACGCTGCGCGCCGCGATCATGGCGCGGGCGGAGAAGGCCGGGGCGAGCGTCGACTTCCTCGAGGCCTGCGGCGCCTGCCGCTTTCCCGCCGCCACCGACGACGCGGCGATCGCCGAGACGGCGAAGAAGGCGGCGGATACCGACGTCATCATCGCGGTGGTCGGCGAGACCTACGAGGAATCGGGCGAAGCGGCGGCTCGAGCGGATCTCGCCCTGTCGGGGCCGCAGACGAGGCTGATCGACGCGCTGGCGGCGACCGGCAAGCCGGTGGTGGTGCTGCTCAGCGGCGGACGCCCGATGCTGGTGGAGAGCTTCATCGAGAAGGTCGACGCCATCGCCATGGTGTGGTTCCCCGGCTCCCACGGTGCGATCGGCGTCGCTGAAGTGCTGTTCGGCGACGCGTCGCCCTCGGCGCGTCTTCCCTTCACCTGGCCGCGCTCGACCGGCCAGTTGCCGCTTTCCTACGATCGTCTGCCGACCGGCCGGCCGGCGAGCGCCGACGACAAGTGGACCAACAAGTACATCGACATCGCCTGGATGCCGCGCTTCCCCTTCGGCTACGGCCTGTCCTACGGCCGCACCACTCTCTCCGCCCCGCGACTCGACCGCACGACGGCGACGGCCGCCGACACGGTGAAGGTCACGGTGACGGTCGCCAACGCCGGGCCGCGAGCGGTGCGCGAGACGGTGCAGGTCTACGTCCACGACGTCATCGCCTCACGCTCGCGGCCGTCGCGCGAATTGAAGGGTTGGGCCCAGGTCGACCTGGCGCCGGGCGAGAGCCGCGACGTCACCGTGCCGATCCGCATCGCCACGCTCGGTTTCCACGTCGAGGACGGCGGCCACGTTGTCGAGCCGGGCAGGTTCCGCATCTTCACCGGCAAGGACGCCACCACCGAGGAGGCCGCCGAGTTCGAAGTGACCAAGGGCTCGAAGGTCGCGCCGTGGGAGGCGCCGATCCCCTGTGTCGAGCCAGGGGCGAAGCCGGCGAAGCGGAAGTGAGGTCCGGGCGGCGACGGATCGGCGACACCGGTTCCTCGACAAATCGATCGCGACGTTTAGGATCACCGGCTCCGCGCCGGCCGACGGCCGGTCGCTCCGGCGCGCCAACCAGCATCATCGAGGACAGAGAATGAGCATCACCCGCATCGAGGTCGGCCCGCGCATGTCCCAGGCCGTGATCCACGGCGACACCGTCTATCTCGCCGGTCAGGTGGCGGCGGCTCCGGAAGGCGCGTCCGTCGGCGAGCAGACCCGCCAGATCCTGGAGCAGATCGATGCCCTGCTCGCCAAGGCCGGCACCGACAAGTCGAAGCTCCTGTCCGCCACCATCTATCTCACCGACATAGGCACCTTCCCAGAGATGAACGCCAAGTGGGACGCCTGGGTGGTCCCCGGCGCCACCCCGGCGCGCGCCACCGTCGAAGCGGCCCTGGCGGCGCGGGTCTACAAGGTCGAGATCGCGGTGATCGCGGCGCTCTGACGCGGAACGCGGAATTCGAAGGATCCATTCGAGTTCCGTGAGATCCAGCCCCGTCGCGGCAGTCCCCGGACGGCCGCGACCCCGACCCTCGGAGGCGCGGATGCAGCGCATCGTCTTCCTGGAACGCGACACGCTCGCCCCGGCGATCCGGGTGCGCCGCCCGACCTTCGCCCACGACTGGGTCGAGTACCCGAAGACCGGGGCCGGCGAGGTGGTCGCGCGGGCGAAGGGCGCCACGATCCTGATCGTCAACAAGGTGAACATCGGCGCGGATACCTTCGCGGCGCTGCCCGATCTGCGCCTGATCGCCATGGCGGCGACCGGTAGCGACTGCATCGACAAGGAGGCGGCGCGGGCTCATGGCACGGCCGTCGCCAACATCCGCGGCTACGCCACCACCACGGTGCCGGAACACACCTTCGCCCTAATCCTGGCGCTCGCCCGATCGATCGTGCCCTATCGAGCCGACGTGCTCGCCGGAGAATGGCAGCGGGCCGAACAGTTCTGCTTCTTCTCGAACCCGATCATCGATCTCGCAGGACGCCGGCTCGGCATCTTCGGCTCCGGGTCGCTCGGCTCCCGTGTCGGCGAGATCGGCCGCGCCTTCGGCATGGACGTGGTCTTCGCCGAACATCGCGGCGCGAGCGAGATCCGCCCGGGGCGCACCGCCTTCGACGAGGTGATCGAGACCTCGGACGTCCTCTCGTTCCACTGTCCGCTGACGGCGCAGACACGTGGCATGGTGGCGATGGCGGAGTTCCGGCGGATGCGGCGGAAGCCGATCGTCGTCAACACTTCGCGCGGCGGGCTGGTCGACGAGGTCGATCTCGCCCTCGCCCTCGACGAGGGGCTGGTCGCGGCCGCCGGGCTCGACGTCACTCTGCCGGAGCCGCCGCCACCCGATGCGCCGATCATGCGGCTGGCGGCGCGACCGAACGTCATCGTCACGCCGCACGTCGCCTGGGCTTCGGAGGAGGCGCAGCAGCGGCTCGCCGACCAGATGATCGACAACATCGAGGCCTTCGTCGCCGGACGCCCGCGCAATCTCGTCGTCGGGTGAGGCCGACGCGGGCGCCGGACGCCGTCGCCCCCCGCCTTCAGTCGTCGTCGCCGTCGAGATCCGGGTCGTAGGCGGAGGCGTCGAAGCCGAGGAGGTTCCACGACTGCTTCATGTGGGGCGGCAGCGGCGCGGTGACGTCGATCGGCGCCTTGCCATTGGGGTGCGGCAGGACGATGCGGCGGGCGAGGAGATGCAGCTTGTTCTGCATGCCGCCGGGCAGTTCCCAGTCGCGCTTGTCGAAGTATTTGGGGTCGCCGACGATCGGATGGCCGATGTGAGCGGTGTGGGCGCGCAGCTGGTGGGTGCGGCCGGTGACCGGCTTGAGGCTCAGCCAGGACAGGGTCTGGCCGGCGTTGTCGACCACCGAATAGTGGGTCAGCGCATGGGCGGCGCCCTGCTCGCCGTGGCGGGCGACACGCATCTTCTCGCCGTCCTTCTCCTCGTCCTTGGCGAGCCAGGTGGAGATCTTGCCCTGCTTGGGATGGGGCACGCCGGCGACCAGCGCCCAATAGGTCTTCTTGGCGTTGCGCGAGCGGAAGATCGCCGCCAGTTCCGCCGCGATCAGCCGCCGCTTGGCGATGACCAGACAGCCGGCGGTGTCCTTGTCGAGGCGATGGACGAGGCGGGGGACGTTGCCGCGCTTGTCGACGAGGCTCTGCAGCATGGCGTCGACGTGGCGGTGGACGCCGGAGCCGCCCTGCACGGAGAGGCCGGCCGGCTTGTTCAACACCATGACGTCGTCGTCTTCCCACAGCACCAACGACTTGAGGAACGCCGCGTCGCCCTCCAGCGGCTTCTCCGGTTTCGGCTCGCGTTCGCGGAGGTTCTTGGCGTCGGTGGCGAGCGGCGGGACGCGCACCACGTTGCCCGGCTCGATGCGGGTCGAGGTCTCGCAGCGCTTGCCGTCGAGACGCACCTGTCCGCTGCGCAGCAGCTTCTGCAGCGCGACGTGGGAAAGGCCGGGATAGTGGGCCTTGAACCAGCGGTCGAGGCGCATTCCGGCCTCGTCCCCGCCGACGGTGATGTTCGCAACGCCTGCCATGGGATCCTCGTGAGGCCTCGTCATGACGGAAAGCGGGCCGGGACGCAAGCTTCGCGGCCGATGTCCGCCGCTCTCACGGCGCCATGACGGCCTTCATCGCCGCCATGCCGGCGAGGAGGGCGAGGAGCGACACCACGACGGACGCGATCACGTAGCCGATCGCCGCCATCGTCGCGCCGCGCTGCCACAGCACGACGACGTCGAGCGAGAAGGCGGAGAAGGTGGTGAAGCCGCCGAGAATGCCGGTCATGGCGAAGAGGCGGAACGCGTCCGATCCCGTCCCCGGTTCGCGCGTCAGGATCCAGCCGGCGACGGCGCCCATGACGGCGGAGCCGACGACGTTGACCGCCAGCGTCCCCCAGGGGTAGAGCGGCCCGAACCAGGCCACCGTCGCCAGATTGACGCCGTAGCGCATCGACGAGCCGATACCGCCGCCGAGGAAGACGAGAAGGACGAACTGGAGCTGGAGCGGCATGCACGGACTCGGGTGCCGCGAGCGGGCGGCGGTGACATCTCAATGCCTGCTCCGCCGCCGTCTGTCATCCACAGAATCGCAGGATTCCGCCGAATTCGAAGATTCTGATGTTTCCGCTGCGGCTTGACTCTCGTCCGCCGGGTCTCCAAACATCGCCGACCCCGGAGGTCCGCCGGCCGGGGGCGGAGTGCGGCGCGCCGGCGTCGTCCGGCCGCTCCGGGCGCCTCGGCGAAGGGAACGACATGAGCGACACCAGCCCGGAGCGCGCCGGGGGCGCGACGGGCGCCGAACCGGGCACGCTCTCCCAGACCATCGTCTTTTCCGACGCCTCGGTCGTCCGCTCGGGCCGGACGGTGCTCGATCGCATCTCGATCGGCTTCGAGGAGCCGCGCGTCGGCATCGTCGGGCTCAACGGCTCGGGCAAGTCGACGCTGCTCAAATGCATCATCGGGCTCGTCGCGCCGAGCGCCGGCGCCATCACCGTCGACGGCCGCGACGCGATCCGCGACGCCCGCGCCGTGCGGCGGACGACCGGTTTCCTCTTCCAGGATCCGGACAACCAGATCGTCATGCCGCTCGTCGCCGAGGATCTCGCCTTCGGGCTGAAGAACCACGGTTTCTCCGCCGCCGAGATCGCGACGCGGGTCGCGGCGGCGCTCGACCGGCTCGCCATCACGCATCTGCGCGAGCGGCGCATCCACGAACTATCGGGTGGCGAGAAGCAACTCGTCGCCCTCGCCGGAGTGCTGGCGCTCGAGCCCAGGACCGTGCTCTTCGACGAGCCGACGTCGCACCTCGACCTCAAAAATCGGAATCGCTTGCGCGACGTTCTTCAGGCGCTGCCCGAACAGGCGATCGTCGTCTCCCACGACCTCGACCTCCTCGCCGACTTCCCGCGAGTGGTGATGATCGAAGCCGGTCGGGTGGTCCGCGACGGGGCGGCGAGGGAGGTCATCGCCCGCTATCGCGAGGCGAACCGATGATCGCCGCCCTCGCCCGCCCCGGTACTTCGCCGCTCCACCGCATCGCCGCCGCGCCCAAGCTCGCCGGTCTGGCGATCGTCGCCACGGTGCTGTTCTTCGTCGACGAGCCGCGCCTGCTCGCCGCCGCCTTCGCCGCGGCACTGGTCGTGGCGCGGTCAACCGGCACGCGTTTCGCCGAGATCGGGCGAGACCTGCGCGGCGCGGCGGTGGTGCTGGCGGTGCTCGGCCTCGCCGACTGGTGGCTGATCGACGGGCCGACGGCGATCGCCGTGGTTCTGAGGCTCGCGGCGATCGCACTCTTCGCCCATGCGGTGACCATGACCACCTCGACGGCCGAATTGACCGAAGTGCTGGAGCGGATCTTCGGCCCGGCCGAGCGGCTCGGGCTCCTCGACGCCGCACGCGCCGCGCTCACCGTGACGCTGGCGCTCCGCTTCGTGCCCCTGATCGTCGAGGAGGCCAACGCCATCCGCGAGGCGCAGGCGGCGCGCGGGCTCGACGCATCGCCCCTCGCGCTCGCGGTGCCGCTGATGGTCCGCGTCATCGTCCGTTCCGAAGCTCTCGCCGACGCGATCGACGCGCGCGGCTTTCCCCCCGAAGGTGCCCGCCGCGGCGCGGCCCGTCACATACCCGCGAGGCCCCCGTCGCCATGACCACTCGTGACATCTCCCTCGTCGCCCTGATGGCGGCGGTCATCGTCGCCCTCGGCGTGGTGCCGGCGATCCCGCTGGCCGGCGGCGTGCCGATCACCCTGCAGTCGATGGGGGTGATGCTCGCCGGCCTCGTCCTCGGTCCGCGACGCGGCGCGGCGGCGGTGCTGGTGGTGATCGCGCTGGTGGCGCTCGGCCTGCCGGTGCTCGCGGGCGGTCGCGGTGGGCTCGCCGTCTTCGCCGGCCCGACCGCCGGCTTCCTCCTCGGCTGGGTCCTCGCCGCCTTCGTCACCGGCTTCCTCGCCCAGGTGTTCGAGGCGCCGGAGAAGTCGACGCCGGTGCGCACGCTGCAGTTGACGCTCGCCGCCATCGTCGGCGGCATCGTCGTCCTCTACCTCTGCGGCATCCTGTGGCTGGCCTTCTTCATGAAGATGGGACTGGCGAAAGCCTTCGCCGTGTCGATCGCCTTCGTTCCCGGCGATGTCGCCAAGGCGGTCGTCGCGGCGTTGGTGACGGTGCAGGTGCGCCGTGCGGTGGCGATCGAGCGGAAGTGAGGCGATCCGGATCGCTGATCCGGCTCATCATCGTACTGCAACGAGCCGGCGGGAAGCTCGCGGGGCCCGCTTCCGTATGGTCGGGGCGGGCAACTCCTTCAGGAAACCCGCATCATGGCTCAGATTTCCCGTCGCAGCCTCCTCGCCGGCGTCGCGGCCGGCTCCTTCCTCGTCGAAGGGGGAAACCTCGTCGTCACCTCGACGCTCGCCGCTTCGCCCGCCGCCATGCCGATGGGCGCCCCGGCGCCGACCGCGGCCGGGACCGCCCGTCGCTTCGCGCCCAATCCCGTCGGTGCCTTCGAAAAGCTCTGGCGCTTCGACGTCGACCCGCTCTCCGGGCCGATCGGCGCCCTCGACGTGCCGGCCCCCGCTCCGGCGCCGGGCACCGTGCGGCGTCTGAAGGTTCTGCATTTCAACGACCTGCACAACAACGTCACCGTGCCGCATCCGGCGCGCGGCGAGTCCCGCCTCTTCGCCCAGATGGTGCAGAAGGTGCGCAGGATCCGCGCCGAGCAGAAGCCGGACGAGGTCGTGCTCTTCGTTTCCGCCGGCGACGATCAGACCGGCAGCCTGCTCGACGAGTTGCTCGGGTTCACGGTCGAGGAGACGATCGTCCATCCGGCCTATCGCGCCTTCACCGTCGCCGGCGTCGACGCCGCCGTGCTCGGCAATCACGAATTCGATCGCGGCACCGCGGTGCTCAAGGATCTGATCGAGCGCAACGGCGATCTGCCGGTCCTCTCGGCCAACATCGCCGACACCACGCATCTGGTGCGCGGCCGCCATCACCATCCGATCCTGATCGGTCTCGCCAAGGGGCTCAGAATCGGCCTCCTCGGGCTGACGACGCCGGAGGACACCCGCACCGGTACGGTCGAGAACCCCGGGCTCACGGTCGCCGATCCGGCGAACGTCGTTCGCAACCTCCTGCCGGCGTTGGCGGCGGCGTCGGACGTCGTGGTGATCCTCTCCCATCTCGGCTACGGCGGCAGCGGCGCCGGCGCGGCGGCGGGCGGGGCGGAGCGGCGGCTGGCGCTCGGCGACACCCGTCTGGCGGAACTGGTCACCGAACTCACCGACCGCCCGGTGCTGATCGTCGGCGGCCACACCCACACCGCCCTCAACGCCGAGGCGCTGGAGCCGCGCAACTTCGTCGCCGGCCGCGTGGTGATCGTGCAGGCCGGCTTCCACGGCAGCCATCTCGGCGAGGCGACGCTGGAGATCGCCCGCGAGGCCGACCGGGTCTCGCTGATCGCGGCCGCAGCGCGGCTGCATCCGCTGAAGAAGTCCGATCTGCGCGTCCCGGCGAGCGATCCGAAGGCGGCGACCTTCCAACAGCCGGGCGATTGGGACGACGCGTTCCACGGTCTGGCGATCGCGCCGCTGGTGGCCAAGCTCGACGGCCGGCTGGTCGAGACCATCGCCGAGGTGGAAGCCGACGAGGCCGTGGGCACCGAACAGACCCGCCGCGACCGCTACGTCGGCGAGACGGCGATCGCCGGCCTGATGAACGACCTGCTGGTGGCGCGCACCGCCCAGTTCCCCGACGGGGCGGTCGACATCGCCGCCTTCAACGCCACCGGCCTCGTCGCCGGCATCCCGGCCAAGGGGCGGATCACCTTCGGCGACTGGTTCCAGGTGATGCCCTTCGCCGATTCGATCCAGATCCTGACCATGACCGGGCGCGACATCCAGGAGATGCTCGATTCCAACGCCAAGCGCGTCGTCCGGCCGGAGGAACTGACGGCGACCCCGCCGATCGATCTGAAGTCCTACGTCAGCCGCGGCTTCCTGCACTTCTCCGGCGCCCTGCGCTATCGCATCGCGCTCGGGGCCAATGCGACGGCGGCGAAGGCGGTCGACGTCACCATCGGCGGCCGCAAGATCGCCGAGGTGCTCGACAAGCCGTTCCGCGTGGCCTTCGGCAGCTACATCGGCAACGGCGGTTTCGCCGAGGCGTGGAACGGCCGCGAGATCTCCGGCGGCCTGCCGGCGGGGATCAAGGGCTACGATCTGACCAAGCTGCCGAAGCGCGACACCGGCTTCGTCTATCGCAACGAGATCGTCGCCCAGATCCGCGCGCTCGGCCGGATCACCGCGGCGAGCGGCGCCAAGAAGGACGGCCGCCTCGTCGTCTCGGCCTGATCGCCCGACGCCGGGCGGGGTCCGCCCCGCCCGGTGTCACCCCCCTCCCCGCTCCCGTCTCAGCCGCGCCCAATAGTCCAGCCGCTTCCTGATCTCGCGTTCGAAGCCGCGCTCGGGCGGATCGTAGAAGCGGCGGCGGCCGAGTTTTTCGGGGAAGTAGTCCTGGCCGGAGAAGGCGTCGGGCTCGTCGTGGTCGTAGCGGTAGCCCTCGGAATAGCCTTCCGACTTCATCAGCTTGGTCGGCGCGTTGAGGATGTGCTTGGGCGGCGGCAGCGAGCCGCCTTCCTTGGCCGCGCGCGTCGCCGCCTTGAAGGCCACGTAGACGGCGTTCGACTTCGGCGCGGTGGCGACATGGACCAGCGCCGCGGCGATGGCGAGTTCGCCCTCGGGGCTGCCGAGGAAATCGAAGGCGTCCTTCGCCGCATTGGCGATCACCAGCGCCTGCGGATCGGCCAGTCCGACGTCCTCGACCGCCATGCGAACGATGCGGCGGGCGATGTAGAGCGGCGATTCGCCGGCGTCGATCATTCGGGCGAACCAGTAGAGCGCCGCATCGGGGTCCGAGCCGCGCACCGACTTGTGCAGCGCCGACATCAGATTGTAGTGGCCGTCCTGCGACTTGTCGTAGATCGGGGCGCGGCGCTGGACCACCTCCTGCAGGGTGGTGGCGTCGAAGATCTCGCCCGGGCGGGCGGCGCGCAGCACGTCCTCCGCCAGCGTCAGCGAGGCACGGCCGTCGCCGTCGGCCATGCGGATCAGCATGGCGCGGGCGTCGGCGTCGAGCGGCAGGGGATGGCCGAGCTCGCTCTCGGCGCGGGCGAGCAGGCGCTCGATCGCCGCCTCGTCGAGCGATTTGAAGACGAGGACGTGGGCGCGCGACAAGAGCGCCGCGTTGAGCTCGAAGGACGGGTTCTCCGTGGTGGCGCCGACCAGCACGATGGTGCCGTCTTCCATGACGGGCAGGAAACTGTCGAGCTGGGCGCGATTGAAGCGGTGGATCTCGTCGACGAAGAGCAGCGTGCCCCTGCCGATGGCGCGCCGGCCGCGCGCCGCCTCGAAGACCTTCTTGAGGTCGGCGACGCCGGTGAAGATCGCCGAGACCTGCTCGAATTCGAGATCGGTCTCGTGCGCCAAGAGACGTGCCACCGTCGTCTTGCCGGTACCGGGAGGCCCCCAGAAGATCAACGAGCCGAGCGAGCCGGAGCGCAGCATCCGGGTGATGGTGCCCTCGGGACCGACGAGATGGTCCTGCCCGACGACTTCTGCGAGCGTCTTCGGGCGCAGCCGATCGGCGAGCGGCCGCGGCGCGGCGCGTTCGAGCCCGGCGGCGGCGAAGAGATCGGACATGGGTACCACCCCGACTCCGGTTGTGGACGGCGCGACGGCGGCGCCGACCGCAGGTCTCCCGGCCCTTCGCACCGCTCCGGGCGTTCGTCGCTCGTGATCGCCCACCGGACGATCATGCCGGCGGCGCGGCCGCCGCCCGCTCCTCACCCGCGAAAGGCGAGTCTCACCTGCTGGCCGTCGCGCTGGATGACCAGGCGCCAAAGGAAGGTCTCGGCCTGCGCCGCACGCAAGAGCGTCCGAGTGTCGGCGATGGCGACGCCGTTGACCTCGAGCACCAGATCGCCCTTCTGGAAGCCGACGCGGGCGGCCGGCGATCCGGGCGCGACCTCGCCGACCACCACACCCTTCAGGTCGAAGGGCAGGCGCAGATCCTCGGCCACCGCCGGCGACATGTTCATCACCTTCGCTCCGGCGAAGGGCGACGAGCCCTCGATCACCCGCTGGTCGCGCGGGACCGTCTCGGGGGCGGCCATCGAGGCGATCTCGACCACGCCCTTGGTCTTGCCGCGCCGGATCTCGACCTTGGCGGCGCCGCCGAGCGGGCGGTTGCCGAAGCGGAATCCGAAACTGTCGGGATCTTCGACCTCGTGGCCGTCGATGGTGAGCAGCAGATCGCCGACCTTGAGTCCGGCCTGCGCCGCCGGGCCGCCGGGGACGAGCCCGGCCACCAGCACCCCTTGCGGGCGGGCGAGGCCGAGGCTCTCGGCGACGTCGGCGGTGACGGCCTCGAGCGTCGCGCCGAGCCAGGGGCGGCGGACGCGGTCGCCGGTTCGTGCCTGATCGACGACGAAGCGGACGACGCTGGCGGGTATGGCGAAACCGATGCCGATCGAGCCGCCCGACTTGGAGAAGATCGCCGAGGGCACGCCGACCAGACGTCCCTGGAGATCGACCAGCGCCCCGCCGGAATTGCCGGGATTGATCGCCGCGTCGGTCTGGATGAAGAACCGGTAGTCGGCGACGCCGACCTGGGTGCGGGCGAGCGCCGAGACGATACCCTGAGTCACCGTCTGACCGACGCCGAAGGGATTGCCGATGGCCAGCACCAGATCGCCGACCTGGAGGCCTTCGGAATCACCGATCTCGGCGAAGGGATAGTCGCCCTTGTCGCGGATGCGGACGATGGCGAGGTCGGTGCGCTCGTCCTTGAGCACGATGTCGGCCTCGAATTCACGCTTGTCGGCGAGCGCCACCTTCACGTCGGTCGCGTCCTTGATGACGTGGTGGTTGGTGACGATGAGGCCGGAGCGATCGACGATGGTGCCGGAACCGAGCGAGGACTCCATCCGCGCCCGCGGCATGCCGCCGCCGCCGCCGCCGAAGAATTGGCGGAAGAGCGGATCGTCGAAGAGCGGCGACATCGCCTGTCGCTCGACCTTGCGGGTGGCATAGACGTTGACGACCGCCGGGGCGACCTTGCGGACGATCGGCGAGAAGGAGAGCGCGATCTGGGCGCGGCTCTCGGGCACCGCCGTCTGGGCCGAGGCGGTGGCCGGCAGGGCGACGGCGAGCGCGAAAGCGAGAAGAGCGAGGGATTTCGCCTGCATCGAGCGATTCTCCGGATGATCCCCGAGATGTAGGACTTCGGGCGGCGGCGCGCCAGTCGGCGGCACGCCCTCCCCTTCGCCCGAAATCATGGCCGAGATGCGGAGACCGAGCGGCCGGCCACTCCTCCGGAAACGCGAAAAGGGCGACCCGCGGGCCGCCCTCCTCGAATGCCGCCGCACCCGGCCGCTCGACGGCGATCACATCGCCGCCAGGGCCTCGAAGATCCCGTCGAACGTGCCATTCGCGGCGGCGAAGCGCAGCGGTTTGCAGCGTTCGACGACGATCTCGGCCGGCGTCGGGGTCTGGTCGAGCAATGACATCACCTCGGCGATGAAGTCGGCGAGCGGCATGGCGCGCGGATCGACCGCCTGATGCGGACCGGTCAGTTCGGTCTGGACATAGGGCGGGGCGATCTCGATCACCTCGACCGCGGTCTCGGCGAGTTGGCGGCGCAGGGTCTGCGTCCAGGAGTGGAGCGCCGCCTTGGTCGCCGAATAGGTCGGGAAGGCGGTGGAGGGGACGAAGGCGAGCCCCGAAGTCACGGTGAGGATCGCCGCCCTGGGCCGGGCGAGGAGATGTGGCAGCAGCGCCGCGGTGAGGCGGATCGGGCCGAGGAGATTGGTGTCGACGATCGCCTCGGCGTCGGCGAGCCAGGCCGGCGTGCCGGTGAGCGGCTCGGGGCGCATGATGCCGGCGTTGTGGATCACGGCGTTCAACTCGGGGTGGGCGGCGACGATCCGCGCGGCGAAATCGGCGACGTCGGCGGCATCGGCGACGTCGAGTTCCATCGCCATCATGCCGGGATTGGCGGCGACGACGGCGTCGAGCGCCGTGCGCCGGCGGCCGGCGACGATCACGGTGTCGCCGCGGGCGTGGAAGACCTCGGCGAGGCGGCGGCCGATGCCGCCGGCCCCGCCGGTGACGAGGATGGTGTTGCCGGTCATGTCCATGTGAGGCACCTCTCTCCGGTTGCGCCGACCGAAGATAGGCGCCATGCTCTCTTCTGGTAAGAAGGCACCTCGAAGTTCGATACTTACCCGAAAGAGAGTGATCCGATGTCCGACCGAACCGCGACTGAATCGCTCTTCGCCCCGACCTGCGATCATCCCGCCGCCGAGGATCCGGCGGTCGAGGCGTTGGTGCGGACGATCATCGAGCAGGTCGCCGACAAGTGGACGCTGTTGATCCTGGAGGAGCTCGCCGAACGCGGCACGATGCGCTTCACCGAGATCGGCCGGGCGGTCGGCGACATCAGCCAGAAGATGCTGACCAAGACGCTGCGCGACATGGAGCGGATGGGGCTGGTCTCGCGCACCGTCCACCCCGTCGTGCCGCCGCATGTCGACTATGGCCTGACCGACCTCGGCGTGTCGCTCGGCGGCGCGTTCTGCGGGGTGTGGCTGTGGGCGGCGGAGAACCGCGACCGCATCGAGGTGGCGCGGACGGCCTTCGCGGCGCGGGAGAAGCGCTGACCGAGCACTCGAAGGGTGCGAAAAGCGAAGCGAACTGCACCATCGGCGCTCGCCGCCGACCCTCACCGGCTCGGCCGGTGCGTTTCGCCTGCGGCTCTTTGCACCCCACGTCGCCGCTACGGTCGCCCCGAAACGCGAAAAGGGCGACCCGAGGGCCGCCCTTCGCGGAGATCACCGGAACGATCCGATCACTCGGCCGCTTCTTCGGCCTCGCGGCGAGCGCGGTCTTCGGCGCCCTTGGCGGAGACGTCGCGGTCGACGAACTCGATGACGCCGACGGCGGCGTTGTCGCCGTGGCGGAAGCCGGCCTTCAGCACGCGGGTGTAGCCGCCGGCGCGCTCCTTGTAGCGCGGACCGAGGACGTCGAAGAGCTTCTTGACAGCCTTCTCGTCGCGGATCTGGGCGACGGCGTTGCGGCGCGAGTTGAGGTCGCCGCGCTTGGCCAGGGTCACCAGCTTCTCGACGATCGGACGCAGGTCCTTCGCCTTCGGCAGGGTGGTGACGATCTGCTCGTGGGTGATGAGCGAGGCGGCCATGTTGGCGAACATCGCCTTGCGATGTTCCCAGGTGCGGTTGAGCTTGCGGCCAGCGTTGCCGTGACGCATCGGTCTTCTCCGGGTGCTGCGGGCGGGGTCTGCCCTGCCCTCTTGGCGGCGATCTCGCGATCGGCGCTTCGGTTCGGTGGCTCCCGTACGCGTCGGGAGCCCCGGCTCGTCACCGTGGCACCCCGGGTATCGTGCGTCCGGGCTTGGAAGTCATTGTCCCGAACTCGGGTATACCCGAGTTCGGCGGAAGTCTTCGTCCCGAACTCGGGAACACCCGAGTTCGGCGGAAGTCCTTTTCACCGGGTTTCCCCGGGTCGTCCGAGACGGGAGCCCGCAGGCTCCCGTCGAAATCGTCGAGGCGGGTCATACCGCCTCTCGCCGCGCTCGAGAAGTCCCCCCGAGGGGATTTTCTCAGAGCTGGTGATCCTCGTAGCGCTTGGCGAGCTCTTCGATGTTCTCCGGCGGCCAGTTGGTGACCTCCATGCCGAGATGGAGACCCATCTGGGCGAGAACTTCCTTGATCTCGTTCAGCGACTTGCGGCCGAAGTTCGGGGTGCGGAGCATCTCGGCTTCGGTCTTCTGGATGAGGTCGCCGATGTAGACGATGTTGTCGTTCTTCAGGCAGTTGGCCGAACGCACCGACAGCTCGAGCTCGTCGACCTTCTTGAGCAGCGCCGGGTTGAAGGCGAGTTCGGGGATCTTCTCCTCGATCTCGGCCTTCCGCGGCTCCTCGAAGTTCACGAAGATCGCCAGCTGGTCCTGCAGGATGCGGGCGGCATAGGCGACCGCGTCCTCCGGCGACACCGAACCGTCGGTCTCCAGCTGAAGGGTCAGCTTGTCGTAGTCGAGAACCTGGCCCTCACGGGTGTTCTCGACCTTGTAGGAGACCTTCTTGACCGGCGAATAGAGGCTGTCGACCGGGATCAGGCCGATCGGCGCGTCCTCGGGACGATTGCGGTCGGCGGCGACATAGCCCTTGCCGGTCGCCACTGTCAGTTCCATGCGGATCTCGGCGCCCTCGTCGAGGGTGCAGATGACCAGCTCGGGATTGAGGATCTCGATGTCGCCGACGGTCTGGATGTCGCCGGCGGTCACCACGCCCGGGCCCTGGCGGCGCACGACCATGCGCTTCGGACCCTCTCCCTGCATCTTGACCGAGATCTCCTTGATGTTGAGGATCATGTCGGTCACGTCCTCGCGGACGCCGGGGATCGAGGAGAACTCGTGCAGCACGCCGTCGATCTGGACGGCGGTCACCGCCGCGCCCTGGAGCGAGGAGAGCAGAACGCGACGCAGCGCGTTGCCGAGGGTGAGGCCGAAGCCCCGCTCCAGCGGCTCGGCGACCACGGTGGCGTTGCGCTTGGCGTCGTAGCCGGCCTTCACCTCGAGCTTGTTGGGGCGGATGAGCTCTTGCCAGTTCTTGTGGATGGTCACGTTCGCACCTCGAAGGGATCGCGGCGGGATATCGGTGGCGTCTCCCACCCTGCCCGCCTGTCGGCCCTGGTTCGTGATCGGAAAACGACGATGCGGCGGGGAGACGACCCGCCGCTCGATGCCCGGGACCCACGGCGAACGTGAGCCCCGGAAAAGCAGAAACGTCAGACGCGACGACGCTTGCGCGGGCGGCAACCGTTGTGCGGGATCGGGGTGACGTCGCGGATCGAGGTCACCATGAAGCCGGCCGCCTGGAGAGCGCGCAGCGCGGATTCACGGCCCGAACCGGGACCACGGACTTCCACCTCGATGGTGCGCATGCCGTGCTCGGCGGCCTTGCGGGCGGCGTCCTCGGCGGCGACCTGGGCGGCGTAGGGGGTCGACTTGCGCGAGCCCTTGAAGCCGAGAGCACCGGCCGAAGACCAGGAAATGGTGTTTCCCTGAGCGTCGGTGATGGTGATCATCGTGTTGTTGAACGTGGAGTTCACATGCGCGACACCAGAAGTGATGTTCTTGCGCTCGCGGCGCTTAACGCGCGTCGCTTCCTTGGCCATGGTCTGTCCTTACCTTCGATCTCTACGCCGCCGTAGTGCCAGCGGCTCCACCGGGACGGCGCGACGCGCGCGCCACCCCCGACGCATCACTTCTTCTTGCCGGCGATCGGCTTGGCCGGACCCTTGCGGGTACGGGCATTGGTGTGGGTGCGCTGACCGCGGACCGGAAGGCCACGGCGATGGCGCAGGCCGCGATAGCAGCCGAGGTCCATCAGGCGCTTGATGTTCATCGCCACTTCGCGACGCAGATCGCCTTCGACGATGAAATCGCGGTCGATCATCTCGCGGATCTGCAGCACCTCGGCGTCGCTGAGGTCCTGGACGCGGCGCTCGGACGAGATCTTGAGGCTCTCCACGATCTCACCGGCCTTCTTCGGGCCGATGCCGTGGATGTACTGAAGCGCGATGACGACGCGCTTGTTGGTCGGGATGTTCACGCCTGCAATGCGGGCCACGGGTCTCTCTCCAGATTACGGACACGAGAGCATCGTCCGATGCGCTCGGGTCTTCGCCCGTCGCCGAACCGTTCGAGACACGAACGTATCGGCGTCCGGACACTCCACGTTTCCGGCGCCGATCGCGGGTTCAGCGATGTGGCCGGTGTGATAACGGATTCCACGACCGGGCGCAACCGCCCCCGGCCCTGGAATCCGTCGCTCTCGGCGCTTCCGCGACACCCCCGGCGCGGATGACCGCACCGGGGAGATCCATCGCCGTCAGCCGCCGAGAACGGCTCCGAGGGCGGCGGTCACCTCGTCGATCGGCTTCATGCCGTCGACGGTCTTCAACTCGCCGGTCGAAGCGTAGTGGTTCGACAGCGGCGCCGTCTTCTCCTGATACTCGGCGAGCCGCTTGCGGAAGCTCTCCGGGTTGTCGTCGGCGCGCGGCGTGCCGCCGGCGGCGATGGTCTCGCGGACGCGATTCTCCATGCGGGCGACCAGCGCTTCGGCGTCGACCACCAGTTCGACGACGGCGTCGAGTTTCAGGCCCTTGCTCGCCAACATCCGGGTCAGCGCCTCGGCCTGCGGCACGGTGCGCGGGAAACCATCGAGGATGAAGCCCTTGGCGCAATCCGGCTCGTCGATCCGGTCGGAGACGACGCCGATGACGATGTCGTCGGAGACGAGGCCGCCCGATTCCATGACCGCCTTGGCCTTGAGACCGACTTCCGAGCCGGCCTTGACCGCGGCGCGCAACATGTCGCCGGTCGAGAGCTGGACCAGACCGTACTTCTCGACCAAGCGGGCCGCCTGCGTACCCTTGCCGGCCCCCGGCGGTCCGAGCAGAATGAGCCTCATCGACGTCCTCCCCTGAGCTTCGCCCGCTTGATCAGACCTTCATACTGATGCGCGAGCAGGTGTCCCTGAATCTGCGACACCGTGTCCATGGTCACGGAGACCACGATCAACAGCGACGTTCCGCCGAAATAGAACGGGACACCGGTCCAGGAAATGAGGAATTCGGGTAATAGGCACACGAGCACGATGTAGATCGCACCGAGCACGGTGATCCGGGTGAGGACGAAGTCGATGTACTCGGCGGTGCGCTCGCCCGGGCGGATGCCGGGGATGAAGCCGCCGTGCTTCTTCAGATTGTCCGCCGTATCGGTCGGATTGAAGACGATCGCCGTGTAGAAGAAGCAGAAGAAGATGATCAGCGCCGCGTACATGAGCATGTAGAGCGGCTGACCGTGGCCGAGAAGCGCCGTCACCGTCGTCAACCAGCCCGAGGTCTGACCGGACTGGAAGTTGGCGATGGTGGCGGGCACCAACAGCAGCGACGAGGCGAAGATCGGCGGGATGACGCCGGCGGTGTTCAGCTTCAGCGGCAGGTGCGAGGACTGCCCCTGCATGATCTGGTTGCCGACTTGGCGTTTGGGGTACTGGATCAAGAGGCGGCGCTGGGCGCGCTCGAAGAACACCACGACGCCGATGACGACGATCGCGACCAGGATGATGGCGAGGATCGCCACCGTCGAGATGGCGCCCTGACGGCCGAGTTCGAGGGTACCGGCGATGGCGCTCGGCAGGCCGGCGACGATGCCGGCGAAGATGATCAGCGAGGTGCCGTTGCCGATACCGCGCGAGGTGATCTGTTCACCGAGCCACATCAGGAACAGCGTGCCGCCGACCAATGTGATCGTGGCGGTCAGGCGGAAGAACATGCCGGGCGTGGCGACGACGCCGGTCGCGCCCTCGAGGCCGACGGCGATGCCCCAAGCCTGGAAGATCGCCAGCACCACCGTCAGGTAGCGGGTGTACTGGTTGAGCTGCTTGCGGCCCGACTCGCCCTCTTTCTTCAACGTCTCCCACGACGGGATGACCGTGGTCATCAACTGGACGATGATCGAGGCGGAGATGTAGGGCATGATCCCGAGCGCCAGAATGGCCATACGGCCGACGGCACCGCCGGAGAACATGTTGAAGAGGCCGATGATGCCGGTCTGGGCGTTCTGAAACGCCTTGGACAGGGCTTCGGCGTCGATACCGGGTAGCGGCAGGTAGGTGCCGAGCCGATACACGAGAAGCGCACCCAGCGTGAACCAGATGCGCTTCTTGAGTTCCTCGGCTTTGCCGAAGGCACCCCAGTTGAGGTTGGCTGCGAGCTGTTCGGCAGCGGAAGCCATGGTCCACTCGTCTCCGGTGGTTGGATCGCGGGGGTCGTCAGACGACGACGGGGCGACTTCGGATCACGCGGACCCTCGATCGCCCCCAATCGGTTATCCGATCCTGTCGCCGCGCGCCACCCCGGTGTGGAGGACGCGCGGTCTGCCGCGGGGGCGGCCGATCACTCGGCCGCTTCCGCCTTCTTCTGGGTCACGGTGACCTTGCCGCCGGCCTTCTCGACCGCGGCGATCGCCGGGGCGGAGCCGCCCGCGATCTCGAAGGTCAGCGCGCCCTTGGGCTCGCCCGGGCCGATGAGGCGGACGCCGTCCTTGACGCGACGGATGACGCCGGCGGCCTTGAGGGCGTCGGCGGTGATGGTCGCGCCGGCGGCGAGCCGGCCGGCATCGATCGCGGCCTGGATGCGCGCCACCGAGACCTCGTTGTAGTCGAGGCGGAAGATGTTGTTGAAGCCGCGCTTCGGCAGGCGGCGATGCAGCGGCATCTGACCACCTTCGAAGCCCTTGATGGCGACGCCGGAGCGCGCCTTCTGGCCCTTGACACCCTTGCCCGACGTCTTGCCGAGGCCGGAGCCGATACCACGACCGAGGCGCTTGCCCTTCTTGGCGGCGCCGAGGTTGTCGGAAATCTCGTTGAGCTTCATCGCTCCGTCCTTTCTCAGTTCTCGTCGACGACGCGAACGAGATGGGCGACCTTGGCGATCATGCCGCGCACCGCCGGAGTGTCCTCCAGGGTCGAGCGACGATGGCGCTTGTTGAGGCCGAGGCCGATCAGGGTCTTCTCCTGAACGTCCGGCCGGCGGATCGGGCTACCGACCTGCTCGATCGTGATGGTCTTCGACATGGGTCCTGCCCCTGTGATCTTCAAGACCGGTCGGCTCCCCTCCCCTCATGGGGAGAGGGGCGACCGGATCGTCTCACGCGTCCGCCGAAGCGTCCGCGCCCTCGGAGCCACGACGGGCCTGGAGGGTCGAAACCTTCATGCCGCGGCGAGCGGCGACGGAACGCGGGCTGTCCTCGGCCTTGAGCGCATCGAACGTGGCCCGCACCATGTTGTACGGGTTCGAGGAGCCCATCGACTTGGCGACGACGTCCTGGACGCCGAGCGTCTCGAAGACGGCGCGCATCGGACCACCGGCGATGATGCCGGTACCGGCCGGAGCCGCCCGGACGATGACCCGGCCGGCGCCGTGATGGCCGACCACGTCGTGATGGAGCGTGCGACCCTCACGGAGCGACACGCGGATCATGCCGCGCTTGGCGGCCTCGGTGGCCTTGCGGATCGCCTCCGGCACCTCACGGGCCTTGCCGTGGCCGAAGCCGACGCGGCCCTTCTGGTCGCCGACGACGACGAGCGCCGCGAAGCCGAAGCGACGGCCGCCCTTCACCACCTTGGCGACGCGGTTGATGTGCACCAACCGGTCGACGAATTCGCTGTCGCGTTCTTCCCGCTCACGCGTTGCCATGTCGGTTCTTCCCTCGAGCGCTGCCGTCCCGGCGCGCCATGGATTTGGATCAGAAGTCGAGCCCGCCCTCGCGGGCGGCTTCGGCGAGGGCCTGGACGCGGCCGTGGTAGATGAAGCGGCCGCGATCGAACACGACCTGCGTCACACCCGCGGCGAGCGCCCGCTCGGCGACGAGCTTGCCGACGGCCTGCGCCGCGGCCTTGTCGGCACCGGTCTTGAGCGAACCCTTCAGAGTGCTCTCGAGCGTCGAAGCGGCGGCGACGGTGATCCCGTTCGCGTCGTCGATGACCTGAGCGTAGATGTTCTTCGACGAGCGATGAACCGAGAGCCGGGGACGGCCGTTCGCCGCCGCCTTGACGGCACGGCGCACGCGATCGGCACGACGCTCCGTAGTGGTCTTGTTGGCCATGGCGGCAGCTCCTTACTTCTTCTTGCCTTCCTTGCGGAAGATCTTCTCGGTCGAGTACTTGACACCCTTGCCCTTGTAGGGCTCGGGACCCCGCCACTCGCGGATCTCCGCTGCGACCTGACCGACCTGCTGCTTGTCGTTACCGGAGATCGTGATCTGGTCCTGCTTCGGACCGGCGACCACGATGGTGATGCCCTCCGGAACCGGGAACAGCACGTCGTGGCTGTAACCGAGCGACAGCTGGAGAGTCTTGCCGTTGAGCGCGGCCTTGTAACCGACGCCGTTGATCTCGAGCTTCTTCTCGAAGCCCTTCGACACGCCGGTGACGAGGTTGGAGATCATCGTGCGAGACATGCCCCACAGCGAGCGAGCCAGCTTGGACTCGTCCCGCGGCTTGACGGCGATGCCGTCGGCGCCCTGGGTGACTTCGACGAGATCATGGACGGTGAAGGACAGAGTGCCCTTCGGTCCCTTGACGTTGACGGCCTGGCCCGCGATTTCCGCGGAGACCCCGGCGGGAACCGGCACGGCCTTCTTTCCGATGCGCGACATGATGTGGCTCCTCAGAAGACCTTGCAGAGAACCTCGCCGCCGACATTGGCCTCACGAGCCGCATGATCGGCCATGACGCCCTTCGGGGTCGAGAGGATGGTGACGCCGAGGCCGTTGGCGACGCGCGGAATGTTCTGCACCGAAGTGTAGACGCGGCGGCCGGGCTTCGACACGCGGGAGATCTCGCGGATCACCGGCTGACCGTCGAAATACTTCAGCTCGATCTCGAACTCGGCCATGCCGCCGTCGAAATCGACCTTCGAATAGCCACGGATGTAGCCTTCGGACTTCAGCACGTCGAGCAGGTTGCCACGCAGCTTGGAGGCCGGGGTCGAAACCTTCGACTTCTTCCGGAGCTGAGCGTTCCGGATACGGGTGATCATATCGCCCAGAGGATCGGTCATGGTCATTGGATTTCGGTCCTCACCAGCTCGACTTCACCAGGCCCGGGATCGATCCCATGTTGCCCAGTTCACGCAGCGCGACACGCGACATCTTCAGCTTGCGATAGAAGGCACGCGGGCGGCCGGTCACTTCGCAGCGATTGCGGATCCGCACCTTGGCGCCGTTGCGCGGCATCTCGGCGAGCTTCATCACCGCCTGCATGCGCTCTTCCGGCGCGGTCTCGCGGTTCATGATGACCGCCTTGAGGTCCGTGCGCTTCTTCAGGTCGCGCGCCGTCATCTTGCGACGACGGTTGTTCTTCTCGATCGAGCTCTTCTTGGCCATGATCTTTCCTATCCTCTGCCGTAACGGCTCACTGACGGAACGGGAAGTCGAAGAGCTTCAGCAGCTCCCGGGCTTCTTCGTCGGTCTTCGCCGTCGTACAGACGATGATGTCCATCCCCCAGATCTGATCAACCTTGTCGTAGTTGATCTCGGGGAACACGATGTGTTCCTTGACGCCCATGGCGTAGTTGCCACGGCCGTCGAAGCTCTTCGGGTTCAGACCGCGGAAGTCCCGGACGCGCGGCAGCGCGATGGTGACCAGACGGTCGAGGAACTCGTACATGCGCGTCTTGCGAAGCGTGACCTTCGCGCCGATCGGCATGTTCTCGCGGATCTTGAACTGCGCGATCGCCTTGCGGGCACGGGTGACGACCGGCTTCTGGCCAGCGATCAACGCGAGGTCCGCGGCGGCGACGGACGCCTTCTTGGAATCGGCGGTGGCTTCACCGACGCCCATGTTGAGGACGATCTTGTCGATGACCGGCACTTCGAACGCGTTCGAATAGCCGAACTTCTCGATCATCTTCGGACGCACCACCTCATCGTAGTGCTTCTTCATGCGCGGCAGCGCGACGACGTTGTCAGCCATCGATCAGGTCTCCCGTGCGCTTGGCGACACGCACCTTGCGGCCGTCGTCGAGCTTCTTGAAGCCGACGCGGCTCGGCTTCCCGTCCTTGTCGGCGATGGCGAGGTTCGACAGGTGGATCGGAGCCTCCTTGGAGATGATCCCACCCTCGTTCACGCCCTGCGGCTTGGTGTGGCGCTGAACCATGTTGACGCCACGGACGAGCGCACGCTCCTCCGTCGGCATCACCCGGATCACTTCGCCGGCGCGACCCTTGTCACGGCCGGCGAGCACCACGACCTTGTCGCCCTTCTTGATCTTCGCGGCCATATCACAGCACCTCCGGGGCGAGCGACAGGATCTTCGTGTGGTTCTTGGCACGAAGTTCGCGCGGAACCGGTCCGAAGATACGGGTACCGATCGGCTCCTTCTGATTGTTGATCAGAACGGCCGCGTTGCGGTCGAAACGGATCACCTGTCCGTCCGCCCGATGGATGTCCTTCGACACCCGCACGACGACCGCCTTCATGACGTCGCCCTTCTTGACGCGTCCACGCGGGATCGCCTCCTTCACCGAGACGACGATGATGTCGCCGATGGTGGCGTACTTCCGCTTCGAGCCGCCGAGAACCTTGATGCACATGACGCGCTTGGCACCCGAGTTGTCGGCGACGTCGAGGTTGGTCTGCATCTGAATCATGACCGACCGCCTTTCCTATTCTCTCTCGCCGCCGAGGTTCAGGCCGCACCGACCGGACCGAGTACGACCCACCGCTTGTTCTTGGACAGCGGACGGCCTTCCTCGATCGCGACCTGGTCGCCGACCTTGAACCGGTTCTCTTCGTCGTGAGCGTGGTACTTCTTGGAACGACGCACGGTCTTCTTCAGAAGCGGATGGGTGAAGCGGCGCTCCACCTCGACCACGATGGTCTTGTCGTTCTTGTCGCTGACGACGACGCCCTGCAGCACGCGCTTCGGCATGGTCGTCTCCTCAATTGCCGCGCTTGGCGGTGATGACGGTCTGGATCCGCGCGATGTCACGGCGGACCTGGCGCACCCGCGCCGTGTTCTCGAGCTGTCCGGTGGCCTTCTGGAAGCGAAGGTTGAACTGCTCCTTCTTCAGCTTGGCGAGCTCGTCGGCGAGTTCGTCGGCCGTCTTCGTCCGGATTTCGGCGATCTTCATCGGTCAACTCCCTCAGTCGGCGATGCGCTCGATGAAGCGGGTGCGAATCGGCAGCTTGGCGGCTCCGAGCCGCAGCGCCTCCTCGGCCACTTCATGGCTGACGCCGTCGATCTCGAACAGAATGCGGCCGGGGTTGACGCGGCACGCCCAATACTCGGGAGCGCCCTTGCCCTTACCCATACGCACTTCGGTCGGCTTCGACGAAACCGGAACATCCGGGAACACGCGAATCCACACGCGGCCCTGACGCTTCATCTGACGGGTGATCGCGCGGCGAGCCGCCTCGATCTGCCGGGCGGTCACCCGCTCCGGCTCCAGCGCCTTCAGTCCGTAGGAGCCGAAGTCGAGGTTGAAGCCACCCTTGGCCATCCCCTTGATTCGACCCTTGAACTGCTTGCGGAACTTCGTGCGCTTAGGCTGCAGCATCGCCGTTCTCTCTCATCTTTCCTCGGCCGGCCTCAGGCCCGCTCGCTGTCCCGTTCGCGATCACGACGACCGCGTCCCCGACGCTCACCGTCCCGATCCCGATCGCGCTCACGGCCCTCGGGGCGCTCGCGACGGGTGTTGTCCGGTTCCTGAGCCTTGCGCTCGGAAGCCATCGGGTCGTGCTCGAGGATCTCACCCTTGAAGATCCACACCTTGATGCCGCAGGTGCCGTAGGCCGTCACCGCGGTGGCGACACCGAAGTCGATGTCCGCACGCAGGGTGTGCAGCGGAACGCGGCCTTCGCGGTACCACTCGAGGCGGGCGATCTCGGCGCCACCGAGGCGGCCCGAGGCGTTGATGCGGATGCCCTCGGCACCGAAACGCATGGCCGACTGCACGGCGCGCTTCATGGCGCGACGGAAGGCGACACGACGCTCGAGCTGCTGGGCGATCGAAGCGGCCACGAGATTGGCATCGGTCTCGGGCTTGCGCACCTCGACGATGTTGATGTGGACTTCGCTGTCGGTCAGCTTCGACACGCCCTTGCGGATCTTGTCGATGTCGCCGCCCTTCTTGCCGATGACGACGCCCGGACGAGCGGTGTGGATCGTGACGCGGCACTTCTTGTGCGGACGCTCGATCACCACCTTCGAAACGGCGGCCTGCTTGAGTTCGGTGAGCAGATACTTGCGGATCGCGAGATCCTCATGCAGCAACTTGCCGTACTCGCCCTTGCCGGCGTACCAGCGGGAATCCCAGGTCCGGTTGATGCCGAGCCGGAGACCGATCGGGTTGACCTTCTGTCCCATCAGGCGGACTCCACTTCGCGGACGACGATCGTCAGGTTCGAGAACGGCTTTTCCACGCGCCCGGCACGGCCACGGGCACGAGCGTGGAAACGCTTCATGACCAGTGCCTTGCCGACGTGGGCCTGGGCGACGACGAGGCTGTCGACGTCCAGTTCGTGATTGTTCTCGGCGTTGGCGATCGCGCTCTCGAGCGTCTTCTTGACGTCCGCGGCGATGCGCTTGCGAGAGAAGGTCAGGTCCGCCAGAGCGGTGGAAACCTTCTTGCCACGGATCATGGCGGCGACGAGGTTCAGCTTCTGCGGCGACACGCGGATCATCCGCGCAGTCGCCTGAGCTTCGGTGTCCTTCAGCGCCCGTTCGGTCTTCGGCTTCGACATGGGGCTTACTTCCTCTTCGCCTTCTTGTCGGCCGCGTGACCGTAATAGGTCCGGGTCGGCGAGTATTCGCCGAACTTCTGGCCGACCATCTCCTCGCTGACGAGGACCGGGATGTGCTTCTGACCGTTGTACACGCCGAAGGTCAGACCGACGAAGTGCGGCAGGATCGTGGAGCGACGGCTCCAGATCTTGATCACCTCGTTACGGCTCGAAGAACGAGCCTTCTCGGCCTTCTTCAGGAGGTAACCGTCGACGAACGGGCCTTTCCAGACAGAACGAGCCATGACCTCACTTACCCTTCTTGGCGTGCCGCGAGCGGACGATGAACTTGTTCGTCGCCTTGTTCGACCGGGTCTTCTTGCCCTTGGTCGGCTTGCCCCACGGGGTGACCGGATGACGACCACCGGAGGTGCGGCCTTCGCCACCACCGTGCGGATGGTCGACGGGGTTCATGGCGACACCGCGGTTGTGCGGACGACGACCGAGCCAACGGGAACGACCCGCCTTGCCGATCGAGGTGTTCATGTGATCCGGGTTCGAAACCGCACCGATCGAGGCGAGGCAGGAACCGAGGATCAGGCGCTGCTCACCCGACATCAGGCGAACGATGACGTAGCCCTGGTCGCGACCGACGATCTGGGCATAGGAGCCGGCGGAGCGAGCGATCTGCCCACCCTTGCCCGGCTTGATCTCCACGTTGTGGACGATCGTGCCGACCGGGATGTTGCCGATCGGCATGGCGTTGCCGGGCTTGACGTCGACCGAGGCGCCGGAGACGACGGTGTCACCCACGGCCAGACGCTGCGGCGCCAGGATGTAGGAGAGCTCGCCGTCCGCATAGCGCACCAGCGCGATGAAGGCGGTCCGGTTCGGATCGTACTCGAGCCGCTCGACGGTCGCGGGCACATCGGCCTTGCGACGCTTGAAGTCGACGACGCGGTAGGTCCGCTTGTGGCCGCCGCCGATGAAGCGGGCGGTCACACGACCGAGATTGTTGCGGCCGCCGGACTTCGAAAGGCCCTCGGTGAGAGCCTTGACCGGCTTGCCCTTGTAGAGGCCGGAGCGGTCGACGATGACCAGCTGACGGAGGCCGGGAGTGACCGGCTTGAAGGTCTTGAGCGCCATTGGTGTCTACCCTTCGTCCCTCAGAGGCCCGTCGTGATGTCGATCCGCTGACCCTCGACGAGGGTCACGATCGCCTTCTTGACGTCCGACTGCTTGCCGACGAAACCCTTGAAGCGCTTCACCTTGCCCTTGCGGACGAGGGTGTTGACGCTCTTCACCTTGACCTTGAACAGGGCCTCGACGGCGGCCTTGATCTCGGGCTTGGTGGCGGTCCTCGCGACGTTGAAGACGACCTTGTTGTTCTCGGCCGCGATCGTCGCTTTCTCGGTGATGACCGGAGAGCGGATCACGTCGTAGTGGGAAAGTTCGATCGCCATGGTCACGCCTCCACCCGGAACCGGGCTTCGATCGCGTCGACCGCGTCCTTGGTCAGGACGAGAACCTGGCGACGCAGGATGTCGTAGACGTTGATGCCCTGAACCGGCAGGACGTCGACGTTCGGGATGTTGCGAGCGGCGAGACCGAAGTTCTCGTCGACCTCCGAGCCCGAGATGACCAGCACGTTGGCGAGGCCGAGCTTTTCGAAGCGCTCGATCATGGCCTTGGTCTTCGGGCTCTCGGCCTTGGCGTCGGCGAGCACGACCAGCGAGCCGGCCGCCGCCTTGGCGGAGAGCGCGTGCTTCAGCCCGAGGGCGCGCACCTTCTTCGGCAGATCGTGCTCGTGAGAGCGGACGACCGGACCGTGGGCGCGGCCACCGCCACGGAAGATCGGCGCGCGGGCCGAACCGTGACGGGCGGAACCGGTGCCCTTCTGCTTGTACATCTTCTTGCCGGTACGGGCGATCTCGGAGCGGCCCTTCACCTTGTGGGTGCCGGCGCGGCGCTTGGCCATCTGCCACTTGATCACACGCTGGATCAGGTCGATGCGCGGCTCGGCGATACCGAAGATCTCGTCGGAGACGGTGATCTTGCCGGCATCGGCGCCGTCGAGGGTCTTGATCTGGAGTTCCATCACTCGGCCCCCTTCTCTTCGGTGGCGGCCGCGACGTCGACGGGCTTCTTGAAGGCGCCGGGAAGCGGCAGACCTTCCGGAGCCCTACGCTTCACGGCGTCGCGGACGACGATCCAGCCACCCTTGGCGCCCGGCACCGAACCCTCGACCAGGATCAGGCCGCGCTCCACATCGGTGCGGACGACCTTGAGGTTCTGGGTGGTGACGCGCTCGGCGCCCATGTGGCCGGCCATCTTCTTGTTCTTGAAGGTGCGGCCGGGATCCTGACGGTTACCGGTCGAACCGAGCGAACGGTGCGAGACCGAAACGCCGTGGGTGGCCCGCAGACCGCCGAAGTTCCAGCGCTTCATACCGCCGGCGAAGCCTTTGCCGATCGAAGTGCCGGTGACGTCGACGTACTGACCGACGACGAAGTGGTCGGCGGTGATCTCGGCGCCCACGTCGATGAGGTTCGACGGGTCGACGCGGAACTCGACCACCTTGCGCTTCGGCTCGACGTTCGCCTTGGCGAAGTGGCCGCGCATCGCCTGGGTGGTGTTCTTCACCTTGGCGAGGCCGGCACCGAGCTGCAGCGCGGTGTAGCCGTTCTTTTCTTCGGTCCGATGGGCGACGACCTGACAGCCGTCGAGACGCAGGACCGTCACCGGCACCTGCTCTCCCGCATCGGTGTAGATGCGGGTCATGCCCAGCTTCTGTGCGATCACACCTGAACGCATGGCGTTCTCTCTCTCACGTGGAGCGTCACGAACGTGAAACACTCCGGATCTAAGTCAGAGGCTCGGAAAGGCGGAATGCCGATCAGAGCTTGATTTCGACGTCCACACCGGCCGCCAGATCGAGCTTCATCAGCGCATCGACCGTCTGCGGAGTCGGGTCGATGATGTCGAGAAGCCGCTTGTGGGTGCGGATCTCGAACTGCTCGCGGCTCTTCTTGTCGACGTGCGGCGAGCGGTTCACCGTGAACTTCTCGATCCGCGTCGGCAGCGGAACCGGTCCACGGACGGAAGCGCCGGTGCGCTTGGCCGTGCTGACGATCTCGCGCGTCGAGGCGTCGAGGACCCGATGGTCGAACGCCTTGAGGCGGATGCGGATGTTCTGACCGTTCATTCTTGAACCCTCGGAGGTTTCGGCCGGCGGGCGGGGCGAACCCCGCCCTCGACCGAGGTCCCTTACGCGATGATCTTGGCGACGACGCCGGCGCCGACGGTGCGGCCGCCCTCACGGATGGCGAAGCGGAGCTTCTCTTCCAT
>JAOTSD010000153.1 GCA_030247555.1 Siculibacillus sp.
AGAAATGCCGTCGCGACGACGAATGTCTCGTCGACACGCTCGCAAGCCTCGCCCGGGAGACCGCCGCATGCGCCTTCACCGCTTCCCCGCCGTCGCCACCGCCCTCGCCCTCGGCTTCGCCACACCGCTCGCCGCGCAGCAACCGGCGCCGAAGCCGGTCCCCGCCGCCGCGATGCCGGCGCCTCCCGCCGGCGGCTTCGACCCGGCACGATTGAAGCCGCTGACCGAGGCGGACTTCGCCCGTATGCCCTCCGGCTGTTCCTTCGAAGTCCTCCGCGGCAAGGACGGCATCGCCATTTCCTTCATCGACGAGGAGGGCACCGGCAACGGCGCCGCGCGTTCGTTCTGGATGAAGCCCGACGGCAAACTCGTCGAGATCAAGGGCAAGGCGGTCAAGACGCGGCCGAACGACCAGTTCCTCGGTGTCTGGACCGGCACCCTCCAGGGCCTGCCGCTGCGCATCGTCGAGGGCAAGGCCGGCAAAGGGCCGATCAACGACGGCGGCGGCACCGGCGGCGTCGGCGCCCTCGAATGGGGCCCGCCCGGCGCCGGCGGCAAACTGCCGATCAAATGGGCCGCCGGCTGCTGAGGCGGAAGGCGATCCGAAAGGGCACGGAAAACGCGAACGGCGCCCCGAGGAGCGCCGTTCTTATGTCCTCATGCCGGTCGTGTCGCGATCAGCCGCGCTTGCCGGCCTTCGGCGAGATCAGCTTGCGGTTGATCAGCACTTCGGCGATCTGCACGGCGTTGAGCGCCGCGCCCTTGCGCAGGTTGTCGGAGACGCACCAGAAGGCGAGACCATTCTCCACCGTGTTGTCCTCGCGGATACGGGAAATGTAGGTCGCGTCCTCGCCGGCCGCCTCGTGCGGGGTGATGTAGCCGCCCGGCTCGCGCTTGTCGACGACCAGCACGCCCGGCGCCTCGCGCAGGATGTCGCGCGCCTCGTCCGCGGTGACCGGGTTCTCGAACTCGACGTTGACCGATTCGGAGTGGGCGATGAACACCGGCACGCGCACGCAGGTCGCGGTCAGCTTGATCTTCGGGTCGAGAATCTTCTTGGTCTCGGCCATCATCTTCCACTCTTCCTTCGTGAACCCATCCTCCATGAACACGTCGATGTGGGGGATGAGGTTGAAGGCGATCCGCTTGGGGAACTTCTTCGGTTCGATCGGATCGGTGACGAAGATGGCGCGGGTCTGGTTGAAGAGCTCGTCCATGCCCTCCTTGCCGGCGCCCGACACCGACTGGTAGGTCGAGACGACGACGCGCTTGATCTTGTACTCGTCGTGCAGCGGCTTCAGCGCGACGACGAGCTGGGCGGTCGAGCAGTTCGGGTTGGCGATGATGTTCTTCTTGGAAAAGCCGACGATGGCGTCGGCGTTCACTTCCGGAACGATCAGCGGCACCTCGGCGTCGTAGCGCCAGGCCGAGGAGTTGTCGATGACGACGCAGCCTTGGGCACCGATCTTCGGGCTCCACTCCTTCGACACCGAACCGCCGGCCGACATCAGGCAGATGTCGGTGTCGGAGAAGTCGTAGTTGTCGAGCACCTTGGTCTTCAGCGTCTTGTCGCCGAAGGAGACCTCGGTTCCGAGCGAGCGGCTCGAGGCGAGCGGCACGACTTCCGACACCGGAAATCCGCGCTCCGCCAGAATGTCGAGCATCTCCCGACCCACGTTGCCGGTGGCACCGACGACTGCGACCTTGTAACCCATCTCGAAAATTCTCCCGATCATCGACGTCTCTCCCGTGTCACGGAGAGGACCTGAGGATCGCTTTTTCGAGAGGTCGAGAAAGGGAACCGTTCGGTCCTCCGCTGCTCCCGTCACCCGCCGGGAGAGAGCTGCGGGAGGTCGAGAGCCTGCGTCAGCCGGCGACCGTGGTCGCCGTCGTCATGGTCGTTTTGGTTTTCGTCGTGGTGACGAAGGCCATGATGACGCGTGTTCCCGAACAGTTGCGAGACCCGTCGTGCGGGCTCGCTGTCGAAAAGCCCGAAAAGGCCGGCGAAGTCAAGCGCCGGAAAGGCACACTCGCCTCGTGATCGCCGCATCACCGCCGCCGGTCGGACCCGCCGAAGGGCGCGCGAGCCGCCGCCAGAATCCTCTCTCCGACCCGTCCCAGCCCCTCGTCGATGCGGCTCTCGGTCCTCGGGCCGATCATCTCGAGGAAGAAGCGGCGGCAGGCGAGGACGATCGTCGCCACCAGCCCCCAGCCGATCAGCACGTCGGAGAGGAAATGCGCCCCGAAGGCCATGCGGTTGAACGAGATGACGGCCGCCCAGGCCAGCGCGATCGCGAGCGCCGGCTTGCGCCAGCGTTCCGGCACGACGAAGACGAAGGCGACGAGCCACATCGCGCTCGACGCCTCGCCGGACGGGAAGGAGCAGTTGCTCGGGCAGGCTCCGCCGGGGATCCACGCCGGATAGAACTCCATCGCCCCGCCGAAGTCGGTGATCTGGCGCGGCCGCGGCCGTCCCCAGAACTCTTTGAGGATCGAATTGACGACGATCCCCGGCCCCAGCGCCATCGACGTGGCGAGGAAGAGGAGCCGGCGCATCGGGATCGCCCGGGCGAGCATCGGCACGAAGAGCTTGGCGAGGA
>JAOTSD010000049.1 GCA_030247555.1 Siculibacillus sp.
GCAGAGGCATCTCCGGGGCGCCGGTCGCCGCCGCGGTCATCAACCGGCTCGGACGGCTGCCGATCGGTTGGAGCGTCGTCGCCGCCACGGCGGCCGGGCTCGCGGGCGTCGCCGGATCTGCATAGAGGCGCAGCGGTTGGTTCGGGTCGACGAGCGGGATCCCTCCCGCCGCGCCGCCGGCGACGCGCCGCGCGGGAGCGACGGGCGAGACGGCGGTTCCGACCGCGGTCGCGGCGGTCGTGGTGGTGTCGCCGTCGGAGCGCATCAGGCCGGAGAAGGCGTCGCTCGACGCCTTGGCGCGCCAGCCCTCGACGCGCGCGCCGGTGGCCGGAGTGATCTCCCGAGAGGAGCCGGGCAGGCTCTTCTCGGTGAGCGCGAAGCGGGTCAGGCGATCGGCGGCGGCGCTCGGACCGCCGGCGCCGGCGATCCCCTCCCCCGCGACCGCCGCGGCGACCTGAGCGCGCACCAGATCTGCCAGCGCCATCGGGTCGAGTTTCTTCGGCGCGGTGGCGGGCAGCGTGGCGTGGGCGGCGGCGATGCGCGAGGCGACGTCGTCGGAGGTTCGGGCGAAGCCGGCGAGCAGTTCGGCGGCGGTCACGGGTTTGCCGCTCTTGCCGTAGAAGAGCGCGGAATTGGCCGCCGCCGCTTTGGGGAAGGCGAGCGCCGCGGTGGTGGTGGGCTCGGATTCGGCCATACGGACGAGCTTCGCCGCGCCGCTCGCCCCGAGCACGTGGGCGGCATAGACCTCGCCGTCGGTGGGCTTGCGGCCGAGGCTCGCGGTGAGGGCGCGGGTGTTGGTCTCGGTGAAGCGACCGGCCATGACCGAAGCGACGAGCGGGTCGGTCCTGAGCGACAGGATCTTGGCCTTCTCGCGCGGGTCGGCGACGGTCCAGCCACCCCTGCCGTCGGAGGAGATCTGCTCGGCGAGCCGCTCGAGGCCGAGGGAGGGCCCCTCCTTCTTGACCAGCTCGTACCAGGTCTGGTCGACGAACTGGAAAAGGCCCTTGGCCGAGGACGTGGAGGAGGCGAGATCGGTGCGCAGATCGGATTCGCGCGCCGCGGTGCGGGCCAATCGCTCGAAGGACGTGTCGGTCACCTCCGACGCGACGCGGAAGGCGCCGGCGACGCGGGCGTCGATCTTCGTCCTGTCGGTGATCTGCATGGTCGGCCCTGTGCCTCCACGAACGCGGCACCCGCTGTAAACTCTTCGTTCAGAATGGTAAACGAAGCCTTAATGGGTGTGTCCGAATCCGCGGCGCACCACCGGGAGGAGGCGAAATTCCACATGGCGGGTCTGTATTTCGAAGAACTCGTGCCGGGTCTGAAGATCCGCCATCCGATCACCCGCTCGGTGACGGAGATGGACAACGTCCTCTTCTCGAGCCTCACCTACAATCCGCAGCCGCTCCACATCGACTTCGATTTCGCCGCGAAGTCGGAGTGGGGCCGGCCGTTGGTCAATTCGATGTTCACGTTGGGCCTGATGATCGGCCTGTCGGTCGGCGAGACCACGCTCGGCACGCTGATCGGCAACCTCGGCATGACCGACGTGAAGTTCCCCGCCCCGGTCTTCCACGGCGACACGATTCGCGTCGAGACCGAGGTCGTCTCGGCCCGCGGTTCGAAATCCCGCCCGGACGCCGGCATCGTCGAGTTCCACCATCGGGCCTTCAAGCAGGACGGCACGCTCGTGGCGGAGTGCCGTCGTCAGGCCTTCATGATGCGTCGGCTCCATGACGGGTCGACCGCGCAGGATGCCGGCTGATTCTTCCCCTCCCCCCGAGGACACGCTCATGCGCTCGCTGCTCTTCGTCCCCGCCCTCGACGCCCGCAAGCTGGAGAAGTCGCTCGGCTCGGGCGCCGACGTGATCATCGCCGACCTCGAGGATTCGGTCGCCCCGGACGCCAAGGAAGCGGCACGGGCGGTGGTCGTCGATTTCCTCAGGACCCATGCCGGGCGGCCCGATCGGCCCAGGCTCCACGTCCGCATCAACGGCTTCGGCACGTCTCTGGCCGACCGCGACATCGACGCGGCGGTGGCGGCCGGCGCCGAGGGACTGATGCTGCCCAAGGCGGCGGGCGGCGCCGACGTCACCCGGCTCGACGCCAAGATCGCGGTGGCGGAGGCGGTCCACGGCATTCCCGACGGGCGGACCCGCATCGTCGCCATCGTGACGGAAACGGCACATGCCGTCTTCCAGACCGGCACCTATCGCGGCGCGTCGCATCGCCTCGCCGGCATGGCCTGGGGCGCCGAGGATCTCTCCGCCGATCTCGGCGCGACGGCGGTCCGCGGTGCCGACGGCACCCATCTCGACACGTTCCGGCTGGCTCGCACCTTGACCCTGCTCGGTGCCGTGGCGGCGGAGGTGACGCCGATCGACGGCGTCCACACCGACTTCCGCGATCTCGACGGGCTGCGCCTCGAATGCGAGGCGGCGGCACGCGACGGCTTCACCGCCAAGATGGCGATCCATCCGGCGCAGGTGCCGGTGATCAACGCCGCCTTCACTCCCGATGCGGCGGCGATCGCCGCGGCTCACCGCGTGGTGGAGGCGTTCCGTGCCGCGGGCGATCCGGGCGTCGTCGGGCTCGACGGCGTGATGCTCGATCGGCCACACCTCATCCGGGCACGGCGGCTGTTGGCGCGAGCGGGCGTCGCCTGAGGCGCCTCACGCCGCCCGATTGAGGCCGACCATCACCAGTCGCTCGCCGTCCTCGGCCCACAGGGCGGCGTTCTCGGCGACGTCGGCCATGGTGTTGCGGTCGCGATCGGCGACCAGAAGAACGGCGCGGAAGGCCTCTGTCGGCGGCAGCACGTCGCGGTTCTCGTCCTCGGGCGCCGAACTCTCGACCACCACCAGATCCCAGTGACGGGTGAGACGCGCCATCAGCGCCGGCAGGCGCCCATCCTCGGCGAGATCCCAGAAGCCATCGTCGCCATCGCCGCCGAATCCCATGACCGAGACTCGGTCGACGGTCTCCGGGGGCGGCAGCGCCGCGAGGTCGTGGCGGCCGGTGAGCACGTCGGCCAGAGAGGGACGCAGGTCGTGCGCCTCGCCGTGGTCGGTGACGATCAACGCCGTGAGCCCGACCGCTTCCGCCATGCGGGCGACGGCGAGCGCCATGGTGGTGCGACCGACGGCGCCGGGAACGTTGGTGACCATCAACGCCTGGCCGGGATCGGTCTTCAGGTGCGGGAAGAAGGTTTCGGCGAAGGGCATCATCGCCGGCCGCGCGTCGACCACCGCGAGGTCGACGTCACCGACGAAGCGACGGTCGCCGCGAGACCCGAGGCGCGCGGGGGCCGTCAGTCTCGGCAGGTCGGCGACCACCGGGGTGCCGAGTTCGGCGAAGATGGTCTGCGGGTCGGGACGGGCGGTGAGGCGACGCGCCGCGGCGCCGACGGCGGCCATCGGTGAAGGCCGCAAGATCGGTCTCGGCTCCTCCGGCCGGGATTCGGCGGCGACGCGGGAACGCTCGACGGCCACGGCCGGCGGCGGCGCAGCGGACGGCCGACGCTCGACCGGCGCTTCGCGCGGCACCTTCGGTTCGGAACGGACCGGCGCCTCGGTCGCATCGGCGACGAGGTCCGACGAAACGTCGTCCGGTCGACGGCGCAGCAGAGACAGACCGACGCCGGCGAAGAGACCGGCGAAGAAGCCGACCGGGGCGACGAGCGTCAGGCCGGGCTTGTTCGACCTCGAAGGTGCGACCGCCTTCGAGACCACCGCGGTCTCCGGCCGGGTCAGGGACGATTGCTCCTGCGCCGACTTCTGGCGGGAGAGGAACTGCTCGTAGATCTGACGATCGGCCTCGGCCTGACGGATGAGGTCGCGCAACACCACCTCGTCCTGGTTCATCGCCAGTTCGGCGTTGGTGCGCTTGGCGAGTTCGGCCTCGAGCGCGGCGTTCTGCCGGGTGAGCGTCTCGACTTCGGTGCGCGCCTGATCGACGAGGCGCGTCGTCTCGGCGCGGATCTGCTCCTCGATCGCCGCGAAGCGTTCCTGCGAGGTCTCGACCTTGGGGTGGCGCGGCCCGAAGATGCGGGTGAGTTCGGCCGCCTGCCGCTTCTCCTCGGAGAGCTGGTTGCGCAGCGTGACGAGGAGATCGGAGCGCGGCGACGAGGCGCCGCCGATGTCCTGCGGCTTGGCGCGCTTCAGTTCGTCCCAGCGCGCCTTGGCCTCCTCGAGACGGGCGCGAAGAGAGGAGGCCTGCTGCGACAGGGAGGCGAGGCGACGTTGACCGACGGTGGAATCGGCGGTGACGTCGAGCAGGCCGTGGCTCATGCGGTACTCGGAGACGGCCTTCTCGGAGGCGATCGCGGCGGCGCGCAGATCGGCGAGGCGGCTCTCGAGCGCCCCGGCGGCGCCGGTCGAAGCGTTGACCCGGGTCGCCGATTGGCGGGCGACGATGTCGGCGGCGACGGCATTGGCGAGACGGGCCGCCTTCTCCGAGTCCTTGGAGGTGGCGGAGACCTCGATGACGTAGGTGAGGCCGCGGCGGGTGACCTTCACCGCCTTGCGCAGCGCGGCGACGACGTCGGCCTCCTTCGACGACGCACCGGCGAATTCGGGATCTTCGGCGAGCTTGGCGACCGCCACCACGGGGGCGAGCGCGCCTTCGGAGGTGGCGATCTCGGCGATCGAGGCGATGGCGGCGCTGTCGCCGCCGATCCCGGGCAGCACTTCGTCGGCGGAAGTGACCTTGGCGTTGCGCGGGTCGACCATGACGAGAGCGGAGGCGGTGTACTTCGCCGGCAGGACCACCCATACGCCGATGGCGAGCGCCGTCCCGATCACTGCGGCGGCGGCGATGCGCGGCGCCTCGGCGCGCAGAAAGGCGGCGGCCCGGGCGAGATCGACGGCGGAAGGGATCGCGCCGTCGCGCGGCGTCGCGATCGCTGCATCCGCCCGGGGATCTTCCCAATCGGTGGCGCCGGCGCGCATGCACTCTTTCCTCTCGTGACGGTCACACGTACACGCCCCCATCGAGCACGATCATGGTTAACCTTTGGTTTCCGTTCGGCTGGTAACCAGTTCGAGATCCCGTGGAGATGGACCTCACGGGCGAAGGAAACCGGATGGGCGCAGCCTCACCCACCATCGGCGAAACGCGGCGGGTCGCGACGGCGACGGTCCATCCGCGTGTCGAGGTGGCGGTCGCGACGATCGTGTCGGCGGTGTTCGCCGCCGCGGCGACCGCTCTGCCGTTGGTGGCGCAACTGATCTCGCCGCTGGTCGGCGTGCCGCTGGCGGCGGCGATCGCCGCCGTGGTGGCGCTGGGCCTGCCCGGGCTGGTGCCGGCGGTGCTGATCTTCGCCACCATGTTCCAGAACCTGATCGTCTCGCTGCTGTCGCCGGCGATCCCCGACGCCGACGCCTTCAACTTCATCCGCGGCTACGCCTTCCTCTCGACCGTGGTGGTCTGGCTGGTGCTCGTCGGCGGCTTCCTGCTCGCGCCGCGAGCCCACACGCCGCTGGTGCGACTGCTGGTCCGGCGCGGCCTGTGGCTGCTGATGATCGTCGGGGTCTTCGCCGCCATCGGCCTCGTCCGCAACGGCTCGGCGGCGATCATCTACACCCGCAACATCGTCACCCCCATCCTGCTCCTCCACATCATGCTGCTGATCGCGGAACGACGCCGCCTCGCCGTCGGGCCGGTGTTCCTGCTCTATGCGATCCTGCTCTTCGCCTGTGGTTGGCTGGAGATGACGTCGCGCGAGACCTGGTTGGTGGTGACCAACGGGCACGCCTACTGGACGCTCAACTCGGCGGGCATGGCGGCGGCGGGCTATTGGGAACAGGTGCTGAAGCAGACCGGCTTCGTCTACACCGAGCTCATCGACTTCTTCCGCATCCACCTCTTCAACACCCACTACTTCTCCGACATCGAGGTGCTGCGCCTGCACGGGCCCAACATCCACGCCGTCTCCTTCGGCTACGCGCTGGCCTTCATGGCACTCCACCTCATCGCCTCGGGGCGGTGGTGGCTGGCGGTCTTCGCCGTGCCGCTGCTCGTCCTCGCCTCGGCCAAGGGCGCCTTCGTGGTGGTGGTGTTCGTGATCGCCGCCTGGACCGCGACGCGGCTGATCGGCCCACGTCCGGCGCTGGTGGCGATGCTCGTCCTCGCCGCCGTCTATGCCGCCGCCATGTTCCTCAACGGTCTGGCGACCGGCGACTACCACATCATCGGCCTCGTCGGCGGCCTCAAGGGTTTCGCCTCCAACCCGATCGGCCACGCCATCGGCTCGGGCGGCAACCTCACCGCGACGGTGACGCTCGACGAGTGGAACAAGGCGCAGGAGATGGGCAGCTTCGAAGGCGCGGTGGAGAGCGCCGTCGGCGTCCTGCTCTACCAGATGGGCGCCGCCGGCCTCCTCGTCCTCGCCTATTACCTAGACGTCGCCCGCGCCGCCTGGCGGCGCTACGCGAGGTCAGGACTCCTTCACCAAGGATTGGCGGCGTTCGGCACCCTGGTGGTGGTCGTCAACGGTCTGTTTCAGGAAGAGGCCCTATTCTCCCCGCTGGCGCTCGGGCTGATGGCCGCATTCGCCGGGCTGGTACTCGGTGCGGCCGAGCGGGTCGACGCCCGCGAAGCCCGCTCGACGGGGACGTGACGGGGAGAGAGCATGTCAGTCGGAAACGGCGTCGGCCGAGAAGCCGGGCGCGAGGGCGCCGAGCGCGGCCTCAGGGTGATGATGGTGCAGACCCAGGCGGAGAACGCCGGGGCGCAGGAGATCTCGCGCCTCGTCGGCGCCGGGCTCGAGGCGCGCGGGCACCGGGTCGAACATCTGTTCTTCTACAACCGCACCGGCGGCGCCTCCGACCTCGGCAACGTCGAGGTCTGCGTCGAGGATCGTCCGCGCGACCCGATCGCACTCGCCCGGTTCTTCCTCGCCGCCCGCGCCAAGATCGCGGCCGCCCGGCCCGACGTGGTCCTCACCTTCCAGCACTACGGCAACGTCCTCGGCGCGCCCCTCGCCCATCTCGCCGGCGTCCACCGGGTGATCGCCAATCAGGTTTCGGCCTCCGAGGTGGTGGCATCGATGCTGCGCGCCGCCGACAGCCTCTTCGGCCGCATCGGCCTCTACGACCGCATCACCGTCAATTCCGACGACACTCGCCGGCTCTACGAGAACCACCCGGCGAGCTATCGCGCCAGGATCGTCTCGATCCCGCACGGCTTCGAGTTGAAGCGCAGCGGCCTCGATCGAGGCGCGGCGCGCGCGCGGCTCGGGCTGCCGGTCGAGGCCGAGATCCTCGGCTGCGCCGCCCGCCTCCATCCGACCAAGCGGCTCGACCTTGCGATCCGACTGTTGCCGTCGATGCCCGGCCGCCATCTGGCGCTCGCCGGCCAGGGCCCCGACCGCGAGAGGCTCGAGACGCTCGCCGCCGAACTCGGCGTCGCCGATCGGGTTCATCTCGTCGGTGAACTGCAACCGACGGCGATCGGCGAGTTCCTCGCCGCGCTCGACCTCTTCGTCTTCCCCACCGTCGCCGAGACCTTCGGCTTGGCGGCGGTGGAAGCGGCGGCGGCCGGCGTGCCGGTCGTCGCCACCGACCTGCCGGTGCTGCGCGAGGTGCTGGAAGTCGACGGGCGGCCGGCGGCCGTGCTCGTCGACACCACCGACACCGCCGCCTTCGCCGCGGCGGTCGATCGCGTCTTCGCCGACGCCGACCTCGCCGCCGACCTCGAGGCCGCCGGCGCCGGGCTCGCCCGCCGCTTTTCCCTCGACGCCATGGTCGACGCCTACGCTCGGTTGATCGCCGAGGTCACCGAGGGAAGGAGGGCAGCATGAACCTGCTGATCATCGCCGAAGAGGGCCGCACTCGCGGTTGGATGCGCCGCCTCACCCTTCGGCTCGGCGAGATCGGCGCGAACGTCCGCCTCGCCACCGTGGCGCCTGCCGCGCCGCCGATCGCCGGCGTCGAACTCCTCCTCGACTTCGAACGCCTGGTGCTCCATCGAGGGCGGGCGAGCGGTTCGGATCGCATCGCCGCGACCGCGATCGCCCCGCCGCCCGACGCCGGCTTCCGGCCCGACCTCGTCGTCGACCTCGGGGCACGACCGACCGTGCGGCCCGACGTGCCGACGCTGGCTGTCACCTGGGACGGGGTCCACGGCGAGGACGCGGCGATCACCACGCTCGCCGCGGGATCGACACCGCTCTGCGAGATCGTCGACCTCGCCACCGGCGAAGTGCTCGAACGTTGCCTCGCCTCGCTCGAGAACGCCCCCGGCCTCGGCGGTGGCATCGCGTCGGTGGCGGCACGCCTCGTCACGCTCCTCGTCGCCCGGGTCGGCGCGATGGTCGCCGGGCGCGCGCGACCCGCGCCGCCGGTGATCGCCGGATATGCGCCGACGGGGCGGCGCGACGTCGCCCGCCTCGCCGCGAAGGCGGTCGCGGCGACGGTCACGCGGTCGCTCTACCGGCTCGCCTGCTGGGCACCGCACTGGCGCGTCGGGTGGCGGTTGCACGACGGCCCCGGCATCGCCGAGACCGGCGATCTCTCCGGCCCGACCTTCCGCGTGCTCGCCGATCCCGGCCACCGCTTCTATGCCGACCCCTTCCCGGTGGTCCGCGACGGACGTCACTGGGTCTTCTTCGAGGATCTCGACCATCGCATCGGCAAGGGCGTGATCTCCGCCGTACCCTTCGACGACGTCGGGCCGGCGGGTGAGGCGGTGGTGGTGCTCGACGAGCCCTGGCACCTCTCCTATCCCTACCTGATCGAGCACGACGGCGAACTCTGGATGATCCCGGAGAGCAACACCGCCGGCGACGTGGCGATCTACCGCTGCACCCGCTTCCCCGACCGTTGGGAGCGCGTGGCGACGCTCCTCGACCGGCTGTCGCTCTCCGACGCCACGGTCTTCGAGCACGGCGGGCGCTGGTGGATGCTCGGCACCGAACACGACGGCGAGGGCGGATGGTCGGACGTGTTGTCGATCCATTCGGCCCCGTCGCTCTTCGGGCCGTGGAGCGCGCATCCGGCGAATCCGATGCTGGTCGACCGCGACACGGCACGTCCGGCGGGGGCGCCGTTCCGGCGCGACGGACGGCTTTTCCGCCCGGTCCAGGACTGCCGTGACGGCTACGGCGCGGCGCTCGCCATCGCCGAGGTCACCCGCCTCGACGACGAGGCCTACACCCAGGTGATCCACCACCGGCTGACGCCGGGACCGCGCTGGCCCGGCCGCAAGTTCCACACGCTCAACCGCGCCGGCCGGCTCGAGGTGATCGACGGCTCGGTGGTGCGACCGAAATGGTCGTGGCTCGCCGGCCGCGTCGAACGGGCGACGACTCCGAGGGACGAGGCATGATCGCCGGCTTCCGGAACCTGCTCAGGGACAACCCGGTACTCGGCGCGATGCTGACCTTGGGAATGAAGGTTTCCGGCTCCGGCACGGCGCTGGTGATGTTCGCGCTCGCGGCGCGCACCATGAACGTCTCCGATTTCGGTCTCCTGGTGATCGCGTTCAACTCGGTGTCCTTCCTCGCCGTGTTCGCGGTGCTCGGACAGGACACGTTGATCCTGCGCTCCTGGGGTGAGTTCTTCCAACGGTCCCCGGCGCTCGCCCGAGGCTCCGTGGCCTACGGCCTGCGGGTCACGGTGGTCGGCGCGATCTTCGCCGTCGTCGGCTTCGTCGGCTGGGCGACGACCTTCGACGGCCGCCTGACGGCGAGCGATCTCGTCGCGGTCGCGGCCTTCCTCTTCACGCAGACCTTGCTCCACTACGGCTCCAACCTGACCCGAGCGGTGCGCGGAGTCTTCCACTCCGAGTCGAACCGCGAACTGACCTGGCGGCTGCCGCTCGCGTTCTGTCTGGCCTGGGCTCTGTTCGCCGGGCGAGAGACTTCGGTCACGTCCTTCTTCGCGATCGCCGCCGCCGGCCAGTTCGCCGCCCTCGTCATCGAAGCGATGGTGGTGCGCGGAAGCATGCCGGCATCGATCCGCGAGGCGCGGGCCGAATACGCCAACGGCGACTGGACGCGCCGCTCGATCGCCATGACCGCCGCCGCCATGGCGGAAGCGGCCAACCAGTACGCCGACGTGGTGCTGATCGGTGCTCTGGCGGGGCCCGTCGCCTCGGCCGGCTACTTCGTCGCCGCGCGGATCGCCAATGTCTTCCCGATGTTGACGACGGGGCTGCACAGCTACTCCGCCTCGCGGATCGCCGAGCTCTACTACGGTGGCCGCACCGACGAACTGCAGCGGCTCCTCGTCAGGGTCATGATGCTGGCGTTGGCGTTGGCCGGTCTGCTCGCGACGGTGATCGTGGTCGCCGGACCGTGGCTGCTCTCCCTCTTCGGCGAGAGCTATCGAGATGAATACGATATCCTGCTGATCCTCGCCGGCGTCGCCGCCTTCACCACGCTCGCCGGTCCCGGAAGCACGATGATGCTGACCATGGGGCGAGAGAAGCTCTACCTGAAGCTGGTGCTCGGCGCGCTCGTGGTGCGCATCCTCGCCCTCGTGGTGCTCGTTCCGTCGATGGGAATTCTCGGCGCGGCGATCGGCGTCGGCATCGCCATCGCCCCCTTCGCCGCGGTGGTCGCCGTCCTGTGCGCCCGCGGCACCGGCATCGACCCGAGCATCTTCGGCATCCTTCGGATCCGCCGTGATCCGTAACGCATTCGTTAGGGTTTACACGCGTTCGGAATTGCCGGGCGGCCGATCGTGGCCGGCTTTTTTACCTCTGGCGCCTAGCCTTTCCACAAGAGGTGGGAAGACATGTCCGAGAGCATCACGAACGCCGCCGACACGACCTTCGAACCGACCGCGCCGAGCCGAGCCGAAGCCGGACGTCGCGTCCCCCGACCGCAGACGATCCGTCTCGGAGATCTGCCGATCACCGTGGTCGATCGGGCGGAGGCGGCACGCCGCATGGTGGAGACGGCGCTGGCACGACGCGGCACCGGCCTGCCGCCGCAGTATCTGACATCGGCCAACGGCCAGGTGATCGTCGAGTGCGACCGCGCTCCGGAGGTGCGACGGCTCTTCCTCGAGGCCGACGCCATCCATGCCGACGGTATGCCGATGGTCTTCGCCTCTCGGCTCATGGCGCGCGCGCCGCTGCCCGAACGGGTCGCCACCACCGACCTCGTCCACGACGTGATGAAGCTCTCCGGAGCCGCCGGCCTTCGCTCCTACCTGCTCGGCGCGACGGCGGAGGTGAACGCCGCGGCGATCGTCAACCTGCGCAAGCTTCATCCCGACGTGCCGGAGATCGGCGGACGCGACGGCTATTTCTCGCTCGAGGAAGAAGAGGCGATCTGCGCGACGATCAACGATTTCGCGCCGGACGTGTTGTGGATCGGACTCGGTGTGCCGAAGGAACAGGCCTTCGTGGTGCGCAATCGCCACCGGCTGACCCGGGTCGGAGTGATCAAGACCTCCGGCGGGCTCTTCGATTTCCTCGCCGGCAAGCGGGCACGGGCGCCGAAGCTCCTGCAGGCGATCGGGTTGGAATGGGCGTGGCGGGCGATGCTGGAACCCCGCCGCCTGGGCATGCGCTATCTCGACACCAATTTCGCCGCCGCCCGACTGCTTGTCACCCGGACGGGCTGAGCATGAGGACGTCTCGCCTCCTCGGACGGTCGATCTTCGCCGCGACCGTCTTCGCCGCGGCGTCGGCGTTCGCCGCCCCACCCGGCGCCGTCTGTCCGCCGGCGCATCCCGAACTGGCGCGCGGCTTCTCGCTGACCGGCTGGTTCGACGAGCCGATCGCGCGGCCCCCCGACTTCGCCGTACTGAAGGCCCTGCGCGACCGGGGCTTCCTGCACGTCCGTCTGCCGGTCGCGGCGGAGCGCATGATGGCGCGATTCACACCGGCGGCGACGATCACCGCCGAACGGCGGGCGATCGGCGAAGGTCTCGATCGGCTCGCCGCGCTCGGTTTCGCGGTGGTGGTCGATCTCCACGGCGGCGCACGACTCGGCGAGCTCTTCCGGCGGGATCCGATCGCGGCACGCGACGCGGTGATCGAGGCGTGGCGGGTGCTCGGACCGCTCGTCGAGGCGCGAGTCGGCCGGGCGGTCGCGGCCGAGGTGCTCAACGAGCCGCCGGTCGAGGATGCCGTCTGGGCCCCCCTGCAGGAACGGATCGTCGTGGCGATGCGCCGTGAGATGCCGACGGCGACCTTCGTCGTCTCCACCGGCGGGCCGCAGCGGGTGGAACGGCTGACGGCGGCGACGCCGATCGCCGACGCCAACACCGTCTACGCGGTGCACTATTACGACCCGATGGTCTTCACCCATCAGGGCGCCGACTGGCTGAAGCCCGACCCGATCGGCTCGCTCACCGGCGTGCCCTTCCCGATCGCCTCCGGCGACCCGCGGATCGCCGCCATCGCCACCTCGCCCGCGGCGAAGAGCGACCCCGCGGTCGGGACGTATCTCGGCGGCCTTGCCGGCCTGTCCTTCGGCGTCTCAGACGTCGAGCGCCACATGCGCGCCCTCGGCGACTGGAGCCGAGCCACCGGTCGGCCGGTGGTGATCGGCGAATTCGGTGTCTATCGCGACCATGCGAAGCCGGCCGACCGCCTCGCCTGGCTCGCCGCGGTCCGCGGCGCGGCGGAGGCGAACTGCCTCGGCTGGACCCATTGGGAATATCGCGACGGCTTCGGCCTGATCGACGGACGGACCGGCGAACCGGACGAGGCGGTGCTGTCCGCCCTCGTCGATCGGCGCAAGGGGGACCTCGCGCCGCGGCACTGACCGGCGGGCGTGATGGAACGAGGGGAAACGCGAAGGGCGACCGACGCGGGGGAGGAACGATGGAAGCGATCACTCTGGGCGGCGCGGTCGGCTGGTACCACCCCGCGAACGGCGGGCGCGGCGTCGTGGTCGTCGGCGCCCACGGCTACGAGGATCTGTGCTCGCGCGTCACGCTGCGCATCCTCGCCGACGACCTCGCCGCGGCCGGCCTGCCGACGCTGCGTCTCGACCCGCGCGACACCGGCGATGCCGCGGACCTCGCCCCGGGCGACGACCGCGTCGCCGCCTGGAAGGCGGACGTCGTCGCCGCGGTACGCTTCATGCGCGAGACGGTCGGTGTCGCGGAAGTGGCGCTCGTCGGTCTGCGCGTCGGTGCGCTCTTCGCCTCCGCCGCGGCGGCCGATCTCGGCGACATCGATCGGATGGTGCTGATGGCGCCGCCGCCGAACGGGCGGGCGCACGCCCGTGAACTCTCCATTCTCGCCCGTCTCGTCGACGGCACCAGCGGCGGCGTCCAAACGGACGGCGCGATCGAGATCGGCGGCTTCCGGCTCGATACGGCGACGCTGGCCGAGTTGGCGGCGATCGACCTGACCGCCCTGCCCCGCGCCCCCGCCGGGAAGGTCACGCTCGTCGGCGACGTCGGCTCGGCCGGGCTCGGGCGCATCGCGGCCGCTTTCGAGGCGCGAGGGGCCGAGGTCGAGCAACTGCCCTTCACCGGCTATGCCCGGATGATGTGCGATCCCACCGCGTCGGAACCGGCGACGGAAGTGATCGCGGCGGTTGCGGTGGCTCTCGCTCGCGACCTGCCAGAGGACCGTACGACCGCACCGCAGCTCTCACCGGGCCGCATCGACGGCGACGGCTGGAGCGAGGAACGGTTCGTCTTCGGCGACGGCCTCGCCGGTGTCCTGTGCCTGCCGACCGGAGCGATCGCGCTGCGGCGTACGGCGATCTGGCTCAATTCCGGCCGCAACCACCACATCGGCTGGGCCCGCCAAGCGGTCGAGATGTCGCGACGGTTGGCGGAGTACGGTGTCGCGGTGCTGCGCTTCGACCTCGCCGGCATCGGCGACAGCCCGGCGCGGGCGGACACCCCCGCGGCGGCACTCTACCACCCCGGCGGCCGGGTCGACGTCGACGCCGCGATCGCCGAACTGGAACGGCGCGGGTTGATGCGGCCGTGGTTGATCGGAGCCTGTTCGGGCGCCTATCAGGCCTATCACACCGCCGTCGACGATCCGCGCATCACCGGAATCGCGCTCGTCAACCAGCTCTGCTTCATCTGGGACGCCAGCTACGCCGTGCATCTGTCCGCTTGGATGCGGGCGCGCCCGCACGAGTTCGAGAGCGAGCAGAAGCGGGCCGAAGCCGCCGAGGGCGAGGGTGAGACCGGGTCCCGCGGACCGCTCGGCCTCCTGTGGAAGCTCGCCAAGCGCACGGTGCGGATCGGCCTCGACACCTATCGACGCATCAAGATCGGAGCCGGCGGCGGCGGCAGGATCGAGCGCGGCTTCCGCACTCTCGCGGCGCGCGGCGTCGCGGTGTCGATCGTCCTGTCGGAGGGCGACAAGTCGGAATCGGAGCTCGAACTGCACACCGGCCCGGACGGCGAGCGCATCGCCGGGCTGCCGGGGGTCGAGATCCTCCACATTCCGAACGCCGACCATTCGTTGTCGCCGGTGGCGGCGCGGCGTAAACTCGCTCGCCACCTGATCGGTCGTCTCGCCGGCGACGATGCGGCGGAAGGCGCGGGAGCGGCGGCTCCGGTCGAGGGCGCTCGCGCCCGGCGACCCGCATCCGGATCGGCGACCGGCCTCCTCGCGACTCGGGGGATGCGATGAACCAGATCCCGACGAACCTGATGGCGCCGGGCGGCGATACCGAAACGCGCTGCGTGCCTCATGTGGCGGCGTCGCCGATGCACAGCGTCCGCGGGCTCGAGCGGCGCGACCTCGAGGAGGTCGCCGACATCTTCCTGCGCGTCTTCCGCCGCATCGAACGCAAGGAGCGCCGGGCGGCCGCCCTGCCGGCGGTCGTCGCTCATCTCGCCGAGGTCTATCTCGACTGCCCCTGGCTCGATGCCGACCGCGGTTCCTTGGTGTTGCTGTGCGGGGACGGCGCGATCCGCGGTTTCCTCGGCAGCATCCAATTGCCGATGAGCATCGACGGGCGGCCGCTTCTGGCCTCCGCCATGGGCAACTTCATGGTCGCCGAGCGCGAGCGCCACGCCGGCGCCGGGCTCGACCTGTTGCGCACCCATCTGGCCAATGGCCTCGACGTTCACTTCACCGACACCGCCAACCGCACCTCGCTCGCGATGCGGCGCGGCATGCGCTTCGAACTCCTGCCGTTCCACAGTCTCGAGTGGGTGTTGCCGCTCCGGCCGGCGCGTCTCGCCGTCGAACGGGCGGGCCGGCGTTGGCCGTCGTTGCCGACGAGACTGCTCGACCGGGCGGTGCGCCCGATCGACGCGCCGCTGCGCCGGTCCCTGCGCCTGCACGAAATGCGCGGCGATCACCCGACGGTCGGTGACGCCTCACGTCACGAGCTCTTCGCCTTCGCCGTCGAACGGGTCCGGCAACGGCGGTTCCGTCCGGAATGGACGGCGGAGCGCTTCGAATGGCTGCTCGACCGGGCCTCGAAGCGCACCGGCAACGGACCGTTGCGCCTCAGGGAGGCCCGCGACGGCAACGGGCGAGTGGTCGGACGCTGGTTGATCTATGCCGAAGCCGGATCGGTCGCCTCGGTGTTGCAGGTCTTCGCCGTCCCCCGACGAGAGACCGCCGTCGTCGCCGCCCTGATCCGGGACGCGGACGAATTGGGCTGCCTCGCGGTTCGCGGCAGCGCCGAGCCCGAGTTGATCGAGGCGCTCTACACGGTTCCCGGCATCCTGTTCCATCACAAGGGCGCCACGGCGGCGCGAACCGCCGACCCGGACGTGATGGCGGCGCTGCGCGCCGGCGACGTCTCGATCGGCGGGCTGACCGGCGAGAGCTGGACGCGCTTCGTCTCCGACACCTTCTGACGCGCGGACGGGATCGGCGGCGGTCAGGCGCCGTTGCCGCCGCCCCTCGGGCGCGGCATGCGGAAGAGTTCGCTCACCCGTAGGAAATCGGAGTAGCCGCAGCGGCCGAGCGTCCCGGCGCGCACCATGTCGAAGCGACCGTCGACGAGACAATCGTCGCGGATGTGGACGCCGACCACTTCGCCGAAGACGACGTGATTGGCGGTCGCCCGGTCGTCCACCGTCCGTGGGTTGACGATCTCGCTCACCCGGCATTCGAGGGATGCCGCCGCCTCGCCGACCCGCGGCGGGCGCACCAGCCGCGACGCTTGCCGCGTCACGCCGACATGGTCGAATTCGCTCACGCCGCGCGGCAGCGGCGCCGAACTCTCGTTCATCTCTTCGCGCAGGTCCCAGCCGGCGAGGTTGACGACGAACTCGCCGGTCTCGGCGCAGGCCGCCACCGTGTCCTTCCAACCGTCGGAAGAGAACATCACCATCGGCGGTGCGGCGCAGACGGCGTTGAAGTAGCTGTAGGGCGCGAGATTGACCCGCCCCTCGGCGTCGACCGTCGAGATCCAGGCGATCGGGCGCGGCGCGACGATGGCCTTGAACGGGTCGAGGGCGAGGCCGGGAAGCCCCTCGGCGACGGCGTAGAACACGGTCCGCCCCTCCCCTGCCCTCAGGCGCTCCATTCGGTGACGACGTCGCCGAAGGCGGGGCGCGGCCGATCGACCGGCGGAACCGTCGGCGTGCCGATGGCGATGAGGCCGGCGAAGCGCTCGCCCTCCGCCGCCCCTAGGATGGCGGCGGCCTCCGCGTCGTAGCAGCACCAGCCGGAAAGCCACTGGCCGGCGAAGCCGAGGGCATGAACGGCGAGGAGCAGGTTCATGCAAGCGGCGCCGGCGGAGAGTTCCTGCTCCCAGATCGGCACCTTGAAATGGTCTTGGGTGCGCGAGATCACGCCGATGGTCAGCGGCACGCGGGAGAAGCGGGTGCGCTCGATCTCCGCCTTCTCGGCCGGAAGATCGGGGAACTTCGCCCGGTGCAGGGGCTCGAGCCGGGCGTCGAGGGCGGCGCGGGCGGCACCGCGGTAGAGCACGAAGCGCCAGGGGGTGAGCTTGCCGTGATCGGGGACGCGGCAGGCCACGGCGATGATGCGGCGGATCTCCTCGTCGCTCGGGCCGGGCTCGGCGAGTTGGACGTGGGCGATGGTGCGGCGGGTCTCGAGCAGTTCGAGCGCGTCGGGCATGGGGTCCTCGGAAGTGACGGCACGGGTCGTGGCGAGAGGGAAGCCGGTCCGGCCGGCCGTGTCAACGCGCGGCGCGCGGGGCGGATCCCGACGGCGCGGCGGAGGGACGACTTGAAATCGCCACCCTTCTCGGGTTCCAGTCGATGCGCTACGAGTCGAGACGCGGCGGCGGGACCCGTCGTGCGCGTGCGAGGGTTCATGATTCGATCGCCGCTCCCCTCCCGAACCGCCCCTTCGCGCTCCCCGGGCCTCGCCGAGGCGCGCCGGTGCGGAGCCATGGGTGTGTTCCGTCTTGCGGTGACGGTGGTCTGCCTCGCCGTCGCGCTGCCGCCGACGGCGATCGCTCAGACGGGAGCCCCGCCGCTCGAAATCCGCCCGCCGAGCGTCGAGCCGATGCCCTTCGCGCCCAATCCGCCGCCCGCCCCGCCGGCGGCGATGCCACCGCCCTCCGGCGGACCGGGATCGACGGCCGCGGCCGGAGAAGCGGCGCGCGCCATCAAGGCCAACCTCAGGCTCGCGGCGCTGGTCACCGACGCCGGCCAGCCGATCCGCACCGGTCTCGTCTGGCGGATCTATCGGGAGAAGCCCAAGACGGACGCCGACGACCGTCTGCAGGCGATCGCCACCGCCTCGGGCGGCGACGCCGAGTTCCATCTCGAGCCCGGCTCCTACCTCGTCCACGCCGCCTACGGCCGTGCCGGCGCCACCACCCGCGTCACGGTGGAGGCGGACAAGCTGCGCAAGGAGACGGTGATCCTCAACGCCGGCGGCCTGCGCCTGACGGCGCTCGGGGTCGGCGACCAACCGCTGCCGGCCGACAAGGTCTTCTTCGACGTCTTCTCGCGCGACGTCGACCAGCGCGGCGAACGCCACGCACTCGTCCTCGGCGCCAAGCCGGGCGGGATCATCCGGCTCAACGCCGACACCTATCGAGTGGTCGGGCGCTACGGCGATCTCAATGCCGTGGTCCGGGCGGAGATCCACGTCAATCCGGGCAAGCTCACCGAGGCGACGGTCTATCATCGGGCGGCGCAGATCACGCTGAAGTTGGTCAACGAGGCCGGCGGCGAGGCGTTGACCAACACGTCCTGGATGGTGCTGACGCCCTCCGGCGACACGGTCACCGAGAGTGTCGGCGCCTTTCCGACGATCGTGCTCGGCGAGGGCGACTACTCGTTGGTGGCCAAGAATCAGGACCGGATCTTCACCCGCAACTTCACGGTCCAGGCCGGCTTCGATCGCGAGATCGAGGTGGTCGCCGACGAACCGTCGTCGAAACAGTGACGACGCCGAGGGGGCACCGATGAACGAAATCGGAAGAGCACCGACGTCGGGTTCGTCGGTTCCCCCACCGTCCACGGGTTTCGCCCGGGCATGGCGCCGACTGCTGCCGGCCGGCATCGTGGTGATGGCCGCCGCCACCGGGCTCGGGGTCCTCGACACCACCGCCACCTCGGCCTGGATCTTCGTCGCCGGCGTCGCCATCGGACTCGTCGGCCTCGCCAGCCTCGCCGGCCACCTCTTCGATCTCGGCCGCCGCGAGGTCCGGGAACTCGAGCGGCGATTGGAAGACGAACTCGAAGAACGCGGACGGAGGCGCTCATGAACCACGACGGCTATCCTGATGCCTACCTCGCCGACATCCTGCGCTCGGTGAAGACCATCGCGGTGGTCGGCGCCAGCCCCAACGAGATGCGTCCCTCCTTCGGCGTCACCCGCTTCCTCGCCGCGAAGGGCTACGACGTGGTGGCGATCAATCCCGGACACGCCGGCGGCGAGATCGCCGGATGCCCGGTGCTCGCGAGCCTCGCCGACGTCGGCCGGCCGATCGACATGGTCGACGTCTTCCGCAATTCGGAAGCCGCCGGCGCGGCGGTCGACGAGGCGATCGCGATCGGCGCCAAGGTGGTGTGGCTTCAACTCGGGGTGCGCAACGACGAAGCGGCGGCGCGCGCCGAAGCCGCCGGGCTGAAGGTGGTGATGAACCGCTGCCCGAAGATCGAGTGGCCGCGACTGTTGGGCTGAGCCCGGCTCGGCGGACCGCGCCCGCACACCCGATCAGGGCGCGGCGAGAAGTTCTCGCAGCGTCCACGTTTCCTTCGCCCGGCTCAGGACGTCGTCGATGCGCCAGCCGCCCGCCGCCCGCTTCAGCACGAAGTCGAGGGTGGCGTAGGGCTTCTCGCCGGGCTTCGCCTTCTTCGAGGAGAAGAGACCGACACGGACCGTGGCGACGTCGGCCCCCGCCCCGCGCGGCTCGACGGCGACGCGGCGCACCATCGGGTCCTGCGAGGCGGTCAGCAGGTCGAAGTCCACCGGACCGATGTCGCCATCCTTCTCGGCCCTCTCGTCACCCTCGCGCCACATCTCGACCACCGGAGCGGTGAACCAACGATCACGGGCCGTCGGATCGGTGAACTCGGACCCGCCGGCGGTGCCGTCGCCGGCGGTGATGCGGGCATAGATCGCCGCGACGAAGGCCTCGGGCGAACCGGCGGGGGCCGCGGCGACGGCGCTCGGCGTGGCGAGCGTGGTGGCGAGCAGGGCGAGGAAGAGGCGGCGCGACGGCATGGGGCCCTCCGGCAGGAAGCATCGGAGCGGGCGCTCCGATCCGGGCCGCCGCCCCGCGCCGACCCGTCCGGGCGCGCGACCGCCGCGGGTTTCCGCACTGCGATACGTAAAATCGGAGATCCGCGCAATTCCATTCCAACAACCGCCTCACGGACAGTAGCGGTTGGTTTGCAAGATGACCGACGATCGGCGACAAGAAACGCGGTTCCAATCAGAAGCCCGACCGAGGGCTCGCCACGAGGATGTCGCCATGAGCTCGAAGCCCGGATTCTCCACGCTCGCCGTCCATGCCGGCGCCCAGCCCGATCCGACGACGGGCGCCCGGGTCACGCCGATCTACCAGACCACCGCCTTCGTCTTCGAGAACGTCGACCACGCGGCGTCGCTGTTCGGGTTGCAGGCCTTCGGCAACATCTACACTCGCATCACCAACCCGACGACGGCGGTGCTCGAGGAGCGCGTCGCGGCGCTCGAGGGCGGCACGGCGGCGGTCGCCGTGGCTTCGGGCCACGCGGCGCAGCACCTGATCTTCCACACCATCATGGGACCGGGCGACGAATTCGTCGCTTCCAAGCGGCTCTACGGCGGCTCGATCAACCAGTTCAACCACGCCTTCAAGAACTACGGCTGGACCGTCGAGTGGGCCGACCCGGACGATCTCGCCAGTTTCGAGGCGGCGATCGGTCCGAAGACCAAGGCGATCTTCATCGAGAGCCTCGCCAATCCCGGCGGCGTGGTCATCGACATCGAAGGCATCGCCGTGATCGCCAAGAAGCACGGCATCCCCCTGATCGTCGACAACACGCTGGCGACGCCCTACCTCTGCCGCCCCTTCGAGCACGGCGCCGACATCGTCGTCCACTCGGCCACCAAGTTCCTCGGAGGCCACGGCAATTCGATGGGCGGCGTCATCGTCGACGGCGGCACCTTCGACTGGAAGGCGTCGGCGAAGTACCCGATGCTGTCGGCGCCGCGGCCCGAATATCAAGACATGGTGATCGCCGACGTCTTCGGCAACTTCGCCTTCGCCATCGCGGTGCGGGTCCTGGGCCTGCGCGACATCGGGCCGGCGATCTCGCCGTTCAACTCGTTCCAGATCCTCACCGGCATCGAGACGCTGCCGCTGCGCATGGAGAAGCACTGCGCCAATGCGCTGGCGGTGGCGAAATGGCTGAAGGCGCGCCCCGAGGTCGCCTGGGTACGCTACGCCGGGCTCGAGGACGACGCCTATCACGCGCTGGCGAAGAAGTACGTGCCGAAGGGCGCCGGCGCGGTCTTCACCTTCTCGCTGAAGGGCGGTTACGAGGCCGGCGTCAAGCTCGTCTCCAACGTCAAGCTGATCAGCCATCTCGCCAACATCGGCGACACCCGCTCGCTGATCATCCACTCCGCCTCGACCACCCACCGCCAGCTTTCCGACGCGCAGAAGACCGCGGCCGGAGCCGGCCCCGACGTGGTGCGTCTGTCGATCGGCATCGAGGACGTCGCCGACATCATCGCCGACATCGAGCAGGCACTCGGCGCCTGACGGCGGCCCGAGAGGGGGGGCCTTCACGAGGCTCCCTCTCCCCCGCCTTCCGAGGGCGCGGCGTGACGAAGAAACGAACTCGGGCGCCGAGATCCCTCTCGGCGCCCGTTCAGCTTCTCCGATCGGAGAGAGCGAAGATCAGAAGTGGTAGTTCAGACCGATGCGCACATGGTTGGCGACGCCGATGCTGCGGGTCGAATAGGGCCCGAAGGTGTGCGTGCGGGTCTCGAGGTTGGTGTAGAGATATTCGGCCTTGACCGAAAGCTGCTGGGTGAAGGCGTACTCGACGCCCGCACCGACGGCGAAGCCGACGCGCGTGGTCTTCGACGACATGGCGCCCGCCGGAGCGGTGACGGCGATCCGGTTGTCGATGCCGCCGACCGCCAGACCGCCGGTGGCGTAGAGCAGCAGGTTGTCGATGGCGTAGCCGACGCGCGGACGCACCGTGGCGAACCAGTCGTACTTGACGTTGGCGACGGAGCCGCCGAACAGGAGCGCGTTGGTGACGCGGTCGTGCATGTTCGACAGGCCGATGTCGGCCTCGAGACCGACGACGAAGTTGCCGGTCTGGTAGTTGTAGCCGGCGGTGAGGCCACCGCCGAAGCCGTTGACGTTGGCCATGCCGATGGCGACCGGCGGTGCGATGCCGACGCGGTCCTTGCCGAAGCCGTATTCGACGTAGCCACCGCCGTAGAAGCCGGTCCAGTTGAAGGCGCGGCTCGGCTGCACATAGGCGACTTCGGCCTGGGTCAGCGGCGTGGCGGGCGGAACCCGGCGGAGCATGTCGGCGGCATCGGCGGCGCCGGCGAAGGCGGTGATCGCGGCGCAAGTCAGGAGTGCGCCGACCGTCTTGCTGTGGAACGTCATTCGAACCCCCCGATACCGGATCATCCGGTCTACGTAATTCCCTATATCATCATTAGTCCCACCGACAGAAAAGCGCAATGAATCAATGAAGACTTCGCGGCCGAGTCGTCTTGCAATTCCAAAGTGTCGCATTCCCGTCACGCCGCTGTCTCGATCTTTGCGTGCATCCTCCGAAAGAACTCGTCAGGGTCGTTTCTCGCCCTCGTGATCGCCGGCGATCACACCTCGATCGACCGCCATGGCGGTCGAAGCCCGTCGTTTCCGCGATCGACGATGGCGCGCCTCGAGCGCGATGATCGCCCAGGCGAGTCCCCACAACAGGAAGAAGTGGCGCCAGTGATCGCTGTCGATGATCCAACTGACGGCGAGATGTCCGGCGAGCAGCACCCACACCACCTGCGCCATCGACTTCCAGGGGCGCGGCAGGAACATAGGTCCGAAGAGCTTGGCGAGTGTCCAGAACGACAGGGCGGCGTAGGAGATGAAGCCGAGCCAGCCGTAGACCATCAACGACTTCAGGAAGACGTTGTGCGGATCTTCGGGGAAGATGTGGCCGAACTGGTAGGGCCCGAGGCCGAGCGGCAACTCCGTGGCCATGAGGAAGCCGATGCCGTGACGGGCGAATCGGCCGAGACGGGCGCCGTCGTAGCTCTGAACCAGTTTGGCGCGCTCGCCGAAGAGATCACGTACCTCCGGGAAGGACAGTGCCACGGCGAGCAGTGCCGCCATACCGACGAGCGCGGCGGCGGCGACGGCGATGAGGCGCAGGCGGCCCTTGACCGTGCGTTCGTCGATGTAGAGGACCAGTCCGAGCAGCGCGAGGCAACCGGCCGCGAGGCCCCAGGCGGCGCGCGACATCGACAGGAAGATGCCGGCGAGGATGACGATCGCCCAGAGGTGGCCGGTCCAGACGCGTGAGAGCCGTTCGGTGAGGATGCGGCGAGCCAGATAGACCAGCGGCACCACCAGGAAGGGTCCGAAGACGTTGGGATCCTTGAAGGTGGCCTTGGCGCGGCCGGCGCGCATCAACGCCTCGATCTTCAATCCGTAGCCGAGCAGGCCGATCACCGCGACGATCACCGCGGCGGCGACCGTCGCCTTCATGATCAAGGCCATGCGATGGGGCTTCTCGGCGCAGGTGGCGGCGAAGAAGACCGCGTTGAGCGCGAGCATCAGCGAGATCGCCACGAAGATGGCTGGATGGCCGTGATCCGCCCCCTCCCACCAGCGCACCCGAGTCAACGCGAGGATGCCGCCGACGTTGAAGAGCAGCAGCAGGACCACGGCCGGGAAAACCGCGCGCGGCAGGGCGAGCCCCAGCGCCAGAGCGACCACGGCGTGGATCGACAGGACGACGTCGTAGGGGGCCGGCTCGAACATGACGATGCCGGAGGTGAGGACCGTCAGGAACAGGACGGCATCGCCGAGCCGTTCGACCGACACGGTGCGATCGAGAGCGGAAGTGGGGGCGGCGGCGAAGGTCACGCGGTCCTCTCCTCGGCTCGAACGCGGAACAAGGGGATGCGGCGGAGACGCCGGACCACCGAGCGTCGACCTCCTCCGATACACTCGGGACGTTAAGAAACCCGCCACGGTGGGCCGCTCGCGGCCCTGTGCAGGAAGCGGGACGACCGCCCCGGGTGGCGGAACGGTCGTCGGTCGAGGCGGCCGAGGAGCGGCGGCGGGCCTCAGTAGGCGTTGTCGCGGTGTTTCAGCAGACTGCCCGGAGTCATCAGCAGGATCTTCAGATCGAAGAGCACCGACCAGTTCTCGATGTAGTGGATGTCGTGTTCGACGCGCTTGCGGATCTTCTCGGGCGTGTCGATCTCGCCGCGCCAGCCGTTGATCTGGGCCCAACCGGTGACGCCGGGCTTGACCTTGTGGCGGGCGAAATAGCCGTCGACCACCTGATCCCACATGCGGTTCTCGGTCTGGGCGTTGACCGCGTGGGGGCGCGGGCCGACCAGCGACAGCTCGCCCATCAGCACGTTGAAGAGCTGCGGCAACTCGTCGATCGAGGTCTTGCGAATGAAGCGGCCGACCTTGGTCACCCGTGGGTCGCCCTTGGTGACCAGCTTGGCGGCGGCGAAATCGGTCTGGTCGGTGTACATCGACCGGAACTTCCAGACGTCGATCACCTCGTTGTTGAAGCCGAAGCGCTTCTGGCGGAAGAACACCGGGCCCGGGCTCGTCAGCTTGATGGCGATCGCGGTGGCGATCATCAACGGCGAGAGCGCGATCAGGGCGGCGGTGCCGATGATCAGATCGAAGGTGCGCTTGGCGACCGCGTCCCAATCGGCGAGCGGCTTGTCGACCACGTCGAGGAAGGGCACCGCACCCTCGTAGGAGTAGTTGCGCGGGCGGAACTTCAGCCGATCGGCATGGGCCGAGAGGCGGATGTCGACCGGCAGCACCCACAGCTTCTTCAGCAGTTGATGAACGCGGGCGGCGGCGGTGATCGGCAGCGCGACGATCAACATGTCGAGCTTGGTGATGCGGCCGAACTCGACGAGTTCGGGGATGGTACCGAGCTTGGGATAGCCCTCGACCATGGCGGGCGAACGCTCGTCGTCGCGGTCGTCGAAGATGCCGCAGATGCGGATGTCGTTGCCGGGTTGCGATTCGAGGCTGCGAATCAGGTCCTCGGCGAGCTTGCCGCCGCCGACGATGACGGCGCGTCGTTCGAGCCGTCCGTCGCGGGTCCAGCCGCGCACCGAGCGGGTGAGGACGAAGCGGAAGACGACGAAGAAGGCGAGCCCGAGGAAGTACCAGCGCACCAGCCGCTGGGCGTCGTCGCTCTCACCGAGGCCGGCGAAGAAGGCGAGCGCGGTGAGCGCCGCGAAGACCATCGACCAGGACGCGAGAAGGCGGCCGAGCTGGAAGGCGTAGTCGCGGAAGGCGGCGATCTGGTAGCCGTCGAAGGCCTGCACGAAGAGCAGGGTCAGCGTCGCACCGAAAGGCACGGCGGCGAGATGGAGCGGATCGACGACGCCCGCGGCCCGACCGGTGAGGAACAGAGCGGCCCAGCCGGTGACCAGAATTGCGACGAATTCGATCGCCCGGATGGTGCCGGCGAGCAGGCGGCGGGAGATCGGCCGATCCGAGAAGAGAGCGGCGACGTCGCGCGCCTGTTCCGACAGCGCCGCGGTCGCCCGCGGCACCGCCGGCAGGGCGTCGAAACGGTCGGTTTCGGCCGTCATCTCCCGGATGTCGACGGCCTGTCGATAGAGAGTGCGGGGGTCGATCTGTTTCATCGCTTCTCTCCGGAGAAGGTCACTTCCTGGGCGGATCGATCGGGGGTGAGCGATCTCATTGCGACGGCTCCCGTAGGACGAGGGTGTCGACGTCGCGGCCGACGAGAGCGGCGGCGGACGTGCCGCGGGCGTCGGAGGGGCCGGTGAGACGTGCGTAGAAGGCGCCGATGGTGCCCATCATCGTCTCCACGGTGAAGCGCTCCGCGAGCGAGCGGCGCATTTCGGCGGCGAGAGCGACGCCCTGCTCCGGGGCGTCGATCAGGGCCCGCATGGCGTCGGCGAGGGCGCCGGCGTCGCCGGGCGGTACGAGATGTTCGACGTGGCCGTCGTAGATCTCGGGAATGCCGCCGACCCGGGTTGCGATGAGCGGCACGCCGGCGGCGAGCGTCTCGAGAACCACGTAGGGCAAGGATTCTGCCCGCGACGGCAGCACCACGGCGCGGGCGAGCGGTAGTGCCTCGCGGATCGGCATAGGGTCATGGAAGGTGACGCGGTCGGAGAGGCCGAGATCGCGCACCAGTTCCTCGTAGGCGATGCGCTCGTCGCCGATGCCGACGATCAGCGCCCGAATCGCCACGCCGCGCCGGCCGAGGTCGGAGATGGCGCGGATGAAGACGTCGGTACCCTTCAGCGCGCGCAACATGCCGATGTAGAGGAAGTCGACCGCGTCGGGGTCCGGCGTGATCGGCTCGAACTCGCCGGCGGTCAAGCCGTTGTGGGCGAGCACCGAGGCGACCTTCGGGCGCCCGATCTTGGCCTCGTAGGAGCGCCGTTCGTAGTCCGAGACGAAGACGAGCCCGTCGGTCATCCGCTCGAGGACGCGTTCGAGGGCGAAGTAGAACTTCCCCTCGAGACTGGCGGCATCGAAATGCAGGCTCCCGCCGTGCGGGCAATAGATGCGTGCCGGGCGGTGGTGGCCGAACCAGCCGAGCGCCGTGCCGATCAGGCGGGCGAAGGAGCCGCCCTTGGAGCCGTGACCGTGGAGAACGTCGGGCTCGAGCGCGGCGATGTGGCGCCACAGCCGGCGGGTGGAGGCGAGATCGGCGGGCGACAGCGCCCGGCGCATGGGGAAACGGGCGATGCCGAAGGCGAGGGTCGGCGCGACGCGCGCGATCATCTCGGCCTCGAAGTCGCCGCCCGTGAGGCTGTCGCACACGATACCGACGGAATGGCCGGCTTCCGTCTGCGCCGTGGCCAGATCGACCACGTGCCGGAAGATGCCTCCGATCGGTGCGCGCACGCAGTGGACGATGCGCATGGACCCGTTTTCCACCATTCTCATCCCCGCCCGATCGCTCGGACACGTCCTTTTCCCGCCGCGAGACTGCGCCGAGGAAGGTGAAATCGGAGTTGATGGAGAACGTCCACGATCTTCGCGATCGGGGAATAAATTCGTTAGGCTTAAGAAAGTCACGCCGGGAAAGGCGAAGAACCGATGGATCGTCCGCCGGCCGCGCTCCGGGGAGCCGCGGCCTCGGCACATCGATCCCACCGAATCGCGATCAGAAGAAGCGCTCGCGGACGTAGATCGTGTCGCCCGGACGGATCGGATCGGTGACCGGCACGCGGCCGACCAGGACCTCGCCGTTGATCTGCCGAGTGACGTCGAGATTCGTCTGGTCGGCGCGGGCGGAGAAGCCCCCGGCGATGGCGACCGCGGTCTGGACGGTCATGCCGGCGACATAGGGGTACTGACCGGCGTTCTTGACCTCGCCCATGATGAAGAACGGGCGATACTGGTCGATGTCGACGGAGACGTCCGGGCGCTTGAGATAGCCGTTGCGCAACTTGGCGGCGATCTCGCCTTCGAGTTCGGAAGCCGTGCGCCCCCTCGCCGCGACGCCGCCGATGAGCGGCATCGAGATGTTGCCCGAGGCGTCGACCATGTAGGTGTTGGTGAGGTTGGCCTGGTCGAAGACGGTGATGCGCAGCTTGTCGCCGGCGTCGAACCGATAGGGCTGAGTGAGGACTTCATGAAAGGCGGGGTTCGGGCGCACATAGTTCGAGCATCCCGCCAGAGCGGCGGCCAACACGATCGCCGTGCCCAATCGCAGAAACATGGTCGAACCTCTCGCGGACGTCATGACCGCACATTGGTTCGATATGGTTAACGAAGATTGAACGAGGCGCCGCCCCGGCCGGATCCGAGGCGAGAATTAACCTCCTGCTTACCTTAACGAATTCATACTCGCCCGAGTGGAGTCGGGAGTGCCGTGCATGAATACGGTCCAAGTGGCCAGCGTCGACGACGTGACCATCGACCTCGGAGTGATCCTCCGGGCTTTGTGGCGCGCTCGCGTCCGCATCGTGCTGCTCACGCTCGCCGCGGCGGTCGGCTCCTGGCTGGTGCTCTCCTCGATGACCCCGAGCTTCAAGGCCGACACGCGCCTCGTCATCGAAACGCACGAGGTGCCGGTCGGATCGGCGAACCGCCAGGCCGAATCGGAACGCGCCATCCTCGACGAGCAGGGCGTCGGCAGCCAGGTGCAACTCCTCACCTCGCGCGACATCGCACGCCGCGTCGTCGCCACGCTCGGCCTCGTCCGTGATCCGGAATTCGCCTCGGGCTCGCGATCCCTTCTCGCGCTCGTCGGGCTCGGCGGCGGCGAATCCACCTCGTCCGAAGAGCGCGTGCTCGAGAAGTTCATCGACCAGTTGAACGTCTTCCAGGTGGAGAAGACCCGCGTCATCCAGGTCGAGTTCTCCTCGCGCGATCCGGAGAAGGCGGCCAAGGTCGCCGGCGCCGTGGTCGACGAGTATCTCAAGGCGGCGGCGGAAGCGAAGGGCCGCACCTCGGCGGACGCCTCGAAATTCCTCTCCAGCGAGATCGAACAGTTGCGCCGCCGCGTCGCCGAGGCGGAATCCAAGGTCGAACAGTATCGCACCGGCGCCGACCTCTTCGTCGGCCAGAACAACGTCAAGATCTCCGAGCAGCAGATCGGCGAGTTGAACTCGCAGCTCACCGCCGCCAAGGCGCAGCGGTCGGAGACCGAGGCGCGGGTGCGTCAACTGAAGCGCCTGCTGGAAAGCGGAACCGGCCTCGAAACCGCTTCGGAGGTGAGTTCGTCGCCGAGCGTTCTGCGTCTGCGCGACCGCCAATCCGCCCTCAAGGCGCGTGCCGCCGAACTCGCCACCACCTATCTGCCCAACCATCCGCAGGTCCAGGCGGTCACCGCCCAGATCGCCGAAGCCGAGACCCAGATCCGCGCCGAGGCCTCCAAGGTGCTGGCGAGCTACGAGAGCGATCTCAAGGTCGCCGAAGGCCGGGTCAAGCAGCTCTCCGCCCAGTTCAACGAATTCAAGTCCCAGGCCGCCAAAGCCGGTGAAGAGGACATCCAGCTGCGCGCCCTCGAGCGAGAGGCCAAGGTGCAGCGCGACCAGCTCGAAGAGTTCCTGGCGCGCTACCGCGATGCCGTCGCCAGACAGGTCAGCGGCGCCCAGCCTGCCGATGCGCGCGTCATCTCCGCCGCCACCGCGCCGGTGAAGCCCGCCTTCCCGAAGGTGCTGCCGCTCACCGCGGCGATCACGCTGTCGACCTTCCTCATCATCTGCCTGTGGATCGTCATGCGGGAGTTCACGTCCGGCAACGTGCTGCGCCACGCCCCCGCCGCGAGTACCGTCGCGGCCGCCGGTGCGGCCGCCGCAGTCGGCCCCGTGCCCACCGCCGGCACCGCGCCGGTCGACGGGCGGGTCGCCGCCCACCGGCTGGAGGCGCCCGAGATCTCCGGCCTGTTGCCGCACACCCCGGCTTCGGCCTTCGACCGCGGAGCGGCGGCTTCGCTCGAGCGGATCTGGAACGAAATCTCCGATGAGGCCGAGGACGGCCAGCGAATCGTCGTCACCTCGGCGACTTCCGATCACGCTTCCCATCTCGCGGCGTTGGCGCTGCTGCGCGTCGCCGCCAAGCGCGGGGCGAAGGTCTGCCTCGTCGGGCTCGCCGGCGACGACGAGGACCTCGCCGAACTCGTCGGCGACGACGACATGCCCGGGCTCTCCGACCTCCTCTCCGGCGAAGCACGCTTCGCCGACATCATCTTCCGCGACCGCGGCTCGCGCGGTCACGTGGTGCTCGCCGGACGGGAAGGACTGGAAGCCGACGATCTGGCCGGCGACGAACTCGCCGGGGCGCTCGAGGCCCTCGACCTCACCTACGACCACCTGATCCTCGATCTCGGCATCGTCGCCGCCGAACCGGGCACCGCCGATCTCGTCGCCTCGGCCGATGCGGTCATCCTCGCCGCCGACGGACCCGGCTCCGATCCACACACCGCCAAGGCCCACCAGGCGCTGATCGCCGCGGGGCTCCCCTCGATCCGGGTGCTCGCCGTCGACGACGGCGACGTCAAGTCGATCGTCGAAGTGGCCGCCTGAGGCCCCTCCCCCGCATCGCCTCTCAGCGTGCCTCGTCCTCGTTCGCCGCCACGGTCCGCCCAGACAAGGCGGCGCGGAGGCGGACGACCACGGTCCAGGCCCGTTCGTTCCGCCGAATGGCCGCCTTGGCCCGTCCGACGAGGCCGGCGAGGGCGAGAAGGAGGCGACCGGCGACGGTGACCGGTAGTTGGAGATCGCGCAGTTCGACCCGCTCGTCGCACCAGCTCGCCTTGTAGCGCTCGGCGCCGACGCCCATGTCGTAGACCGCCAGACCGCGCCGCGAGGCGGCCTCGATGTGGCGGAAGAACAGCGTCTCGCCCGGGCTGGCGCGTGCCAGTTCGTCATCTGTATGGGAGGCGAAGAGCGCGAAGAGCCGGCCGCCGCGGATCGAGGCGCCGATGACGGCGCGCACCGCGCCGCCGGCCTCGAGGCGGGTCAACTCGAGCAGCGGCTCCTCGGTCCCGAGCGACGCCAGCGCCAGACGGCGGAAGGCCTCGCGCACCGGCGGCGGTGCGAAGGGATCGGCGATGCCGCGGGCGGCGAGCGAGGCGCCCTTCTGGGCGAAGAAGGCGGCGAGCGTCGCCTCGACCTCGTCGGGCGCCACCGCCACCGAGATCCGATAGCCGCCGGCGGCCTCGAGCAGCTTCTCCTTGGCCTTCGTCTTCTTGCGCTTGTGACCGGCGTTGCGGCCGGCGAGCAGCGCCTCGAAGGAGGAGCCGAGCCGGAAGGCGTGGCCGTCGTCGAGGGAGGGACGGGCGTCGAGGCCCTCGACGAACGGATCGGCGGCGCCGTCCCATCGCGCCGGGACGGCTTCGAAGACGAAGGCGTCGATCCCCTCGGCGCGGCCGACGGCGACGAGCGCGGCGCGGAGCTCATCGGGCGTCGGCGCCGCGGCGAGAGCGCGCCTCACGCCGACGAAGTAGCTCGCGTGGCTGCCGCCGAGGCGACGGGCGAGACGCAAGGGACCCGCCGGCTCGACGACGAGCGGCAACAGGAACTCCGTCACCTCGCCGCGCCGCCCACGCAGGATCAACGGCCGCGTACCGGCCGGCAACGCCCCGGCGGCGATCCACGTCCGCGTCCAGTCGAAGGTCTGGAAC
>JAOTSD010000050.1 GCA_030247555.1 Siculibacillus sp.
GCCAGTCGGTTAGACCATCGCGCAACGTCCATGACAGGAAGGTCTCGTCGACGTGGTAGCGGCCGCCGTCGACGCCGTATCCGGTCCGGGGCGCGCCCGCTTCCAACGAAAAGTCCCACAACCCACCGCGCAGCATCCTCGGCGAGACGTAGAACGACGAACGGTTCTCCACGGCGCGTCCGGTCGCGTCGCGCACCACCAGTCGCGCCTCGCCGCTACCGGTCACCAACGGGATGTCGGCGACTTCGAAGCGGCCTTCGACCTCGCCGATGCTGCGCACCTTCTGATCGTTGATCCACACGTCGACGGTCGAGGGCACCGCAGCGGTGCCCGACAGCGCCGGCAACGGCAGCATCACCAGATCCGATCTCAGTGAGAAGTTCCTCTGAACCTGCACGCCACCGAGGCGGACGGGCCGCGTCCAGGCCAGCCCCCCCGAGACCACGTCGCCGGCCCGCCACATCAGGGACCGTTCCTCGTCGACACGGGTGAACGTGGTGGCCAGGCGCACGGCGCCGGCGCTCGTCCCCGTCGTCGTCCCGAGGATCGCCGATTGCGACAAGGTGCCGTGGGGAGAGAAGAAGCGACCGTCGAGCGTCAATGATGCGCCGTCGAAACGACGCGACCAGTTTCCGCCGATCGCCTGCGAAGCCCCGGCGAAGAAGACGTAGTTGGCCGCCACCCCCCAATCCGCCCGGGCCGGTATGTCCGGCCGCGGCGTCGCTTCACGCTCCCCGAGCCTGCGCACGGTGGTGCTCTCGGCCGCCACCGCGATGGCGACGGTCTGACTCGGCGCATCGTATCGGGCCGTCACGCCGGCGAGCTTCGACAGCGGGATCGGATCGACGCCCGCGGGAGCCGCGATCCCGATCTCGGCCAGTTCGGCCGGCCTGCATGCGAGACCGCCGTCGGGCATCTGGAAGAATTCGGCGATCTTGCCGATCCGACGTCCGTTCATCGTCACGTCGAGATGCAACGGCATCGCCGCGAGATCCGTCGGGGTTTCCGCCCGATCGGACCCGCGGACGTCCGCTCGTACCACGGTGGGCCCGAGGAGAAGGAGGATCAGAACCGCGATCGTCGCAGGGGACGTCGTCGGCCCGTCAGGGTCGGGTGGCGTCCAATGGGACACGGACTACTCCGCCGTCCGTCTGGGCGGTCACGAAGAGACCTCCCCTGAGACGCCCGATACCGCCACTCTGGGGGAGCTGCCAACGCACACTGGATCGACCGAGGACATAACCCTTGAGGCCCGGGCCGAAGGAAACGCGATTGCCGTGGCCGTCGACGATCGCCAGATCGGCGACCCGCAGACGGCGGTCGCCCCGGTTGGTCGCCTCCAGCGACTTCTCGCGCCCACTCTGCACCAGTCGCCAGCCGACGTTCGGCGGGCTTCGTCCCGGGGCGGCGAAGAACACCGGGATCGACTGCCGAATCAGCAATGCGACGGTCCCCGGCGCCCGCATCGCCGGATCGGGGAGCTCGTCGACCAACAATCGATAGGATTCCTCGCCGAGCGCCGGGCGCCGGGTCTGCCGCACCACCCGCACGACGTAGTCGGTGCGCGGGGTCAGGGTGATCATCGGCGGCGACACCACCACGTCGTCGGTCGGGGTCAGGCGATCCGCCCCGTTCTCCTGGGTCCAGCGAAAGACCCGCAACTGCACGTTGATGGGCCTGTCTCCGACATCGCGCAGCGTGACGCCCCCGGAGGGCGCGTCGGTGGTCTGATCGATCAGGACCGGCGCCACCTGCAGGGAGCCCGCATGCGCCGGCCTCGCGGCCGTCGCGAGCTCGGTCGCGCCGGTGAGTGCGGCGATGAGGAGAAGGGTCGAGAGGCGCTTCACGAGTTCACCGATCAATAGGTGACGGTGATCGTCACCGAGTCCGTGTAGTCGGCGGCCGGCGCCGGTGTCGTCTGCGCCGGGATCTGACCATAGATGGTGAGTGACTGGGAGGTGCCGGTGCCCGTGCCGGAGACCCAGGAGCCGGATGTGTTGCCCCAGTTGGTCGTCCGACCGCCGTCCGAGTAGAGCGAATAGTCGACGTCCGCGCCGGTGGTCGTGCTGTGCATCTTACGAGCCGTCACCGACGATCCGAAGGTGCCCTGGTCCAGGCCGACGGTGTAGTTGGTCGAATTGGTGCAGACGACCGAGATGGTGGCGGTCTGGTTGATCGCCGAAGTCAATACGCCCTGAGTTCCGAACGCCATCGTTCCACCCGTGACCGTGCAGGTCGCGGCGATCGTCAATGTCACGCCGAGAGTGCCGGTCGCCGTCGCCGCGATAGCTTTTCCGTTCATCACAATCAAAACGGAGGCCACGGCGATGGCCGCAACTTTCTTCATCTGGGTCCCCATATCTTCGGTCTTAAGAATTATGGCAATTTGGTTAACAAAATCTTTCTTGGTTAACGCGACGGAAGGATCAATGCGAATTCGCGTCCTTTTCGGTTCGGCAGTCGGGTCGGGGCGATCGACGGGAGGCCGTGTGCGACGCGCCCGAGCGCGGTTCGGGTCATCACCATCGCCCACCTCCGCAAAGGGACGAGGGTTCGGAGCCGGCACGTGGCGCGGCACGCAGCCGCGCGTTCGTCGAAGCGGATGCCGAGGCAACCGACGACCTTCGCGATCACCCCGTCGAAACGCCCCGGTTACGGGCACGACGGCACGGCCTCCACACGAGAGCGGCGGAAGATCAACCGCGGGACCGCGACCCCAGAAAAGCAAAAACCGCGGAAATCCGCGGTTTTCGAAGAGAGAATTGGTGGAGCCAAGGACCACCAAACTTGTGTCCGAACCTGACTTTCGGCATCCAACAAAGCCCTTGTTTTCAGCCATTTTCCGAGGTTTGTCGTCTACCATCGTTCGCAACAATCTGCTATTATCCGGAAATTGATGATGGGTTGGATGATGGGTAAAGTCGATGCCGAAGGTGGTCGCAAAGCTCAATGACCGGCAAGTGAAGGCCATCAAGGCCGATGGGCTCCACGCCTGCGGCGAAGGGCTCTATCTCCAAATCAAGGGCTCGGCGCGCGGCTGGATCTTCCGCTATCAGACGGCAGGCAAGCGCCGCGACATGGGCTTGGGCTCGACTTCCGAAGTCGGGCTCAAGGACGCCCGCGATGCCGTCGAGGGGGCCAAGCGCACCATTCGCGCCGGCCTCGATCCCGTCGACGCCCGGCGAGCCGAACGCCCGACGATCCCCACCTTCGGCAAATTCGCCGACGATCTCGTCGAAACCCTGGAAAAGGGCTTCCGCAACGACAAGCACCGATATCAGTGGAAGCAGACACTCGGCGACGCCTATTGCGCGGCAATCCGGGGAAAGCTCGTCTCCGACATCACCACCGCCGACGTGCTCGAAGTGCTCAAGCCCATCTGGCAGACCAAGCAGGAAACCGCATCGCGCCTTCGCGGTCGGATCGAAAAGGTACTGGACGCCGCCAAGGCGAGCGGCTTCCGGTCGGGCGAGAACCCGGCGACATGGCGCGGGCATCTCGCGAACCTTCTCCCCAAGCGCCAGAAGCTCGCACGCGGGCATCAACCGGCGCTGCCCTACGATGGCGTTCCGGCACTCGTCATCCGGCTACGGGCACGCGACGCGGTCGCGGCGCGCGCACTCGAATTCCTCATTCTCACGGCGACACGTGCGGGCGAGGTGTTCGGCGCGACATGGGGCGAGATCGACACCACCGCCAAGGTTTGGACGATCCCGGCGAACCGCATGAAGGCGGGCAAGGAACATCGCGTTCCCCTCACGGCGCGCGCCTTGGCGATCCTCGCCGAAATCGCGGCGCTCCGCACAAAGGACGGCGACACCACCGCCTTCGTCTTTCCAGGCGGTCGGGCCGGTCGCCCCCTCTCGAACATGGCGTTCAAGCAATTGCTCGTCCGCATGGAAGAGACGGGCTTCGTTCCCCACGGCTTCCGCTCGTCGTTCCGCGACTGGTGCGGCGAATGCACGCCGTTCCCGCGCGAGGTTGCCGAAGCCGCTCTCGCACACATGGTCGGCGACGAGGTGGAGCGAGCCTATCGGCGCGGCGATGCGTTGGAGAAGCGCCGGAAGCTCATGGACGCATGGGCCGGCTTCGTCGAACCCAAGGCGGCGAACGTCGTGACGCTCAAGCCGCGCAAGAAATCCCCGGTCGCCTGATCGGGGTAGCGGCCGGGTTCAGTGCTGGAACCACCGCGCCCGGCCTCACCACAACGACGAAACAGGAGTTCGTCACCATGGCTGAGATGATCGATACCACGAATCCCGCCGAGCCGAAGTTGCCCGCGACCTCGACGCTCGACGGCAGACCTTCGCCCTATGTTGGCCCCGGTTGGAACGATCTGAAAGGGCGGATCTATTGGGCGACACGGGAAGGGCCCTTCCGTTCGGAATTCTGGACATCGAGCTTCACGTCGATCGCCTACGGACCGGATGCGCCGGCACACAGCTATGCGGCTGACTTCGTCTTCAACGAGATAGCCGTCGCTGTGGTGGTCGTCGATCCTGCCGTTCCTATTGCTGCGGAATTCGCGCGCGTCTGGCATTCCTGCATCTTGTCCGATCAAGACCCGATGGGGCATATCCGCTGGCAACGAGAACTGGATCGCGTCGAGGAAGCGTTGGCGGTGGTCGTCCCGACGAGCATCGAAGGCGCATCCGCCATTCTCGACGTGGTGCGCCTGCGGACGAAGGGATGCAGTCGGGAAGAACTCGACGAAACCTTGCTCGGGAACCTCGGAACCGCACTTCGGGCCTTTTCGGCGGCGTGACCCGATCGACGGTGGTTTCGCGACCACCGCCTTTCCGTTCACAGTCGGTTGCGCTTGTCTTTCTGTCCATTAAATGAGACATTGCTTCATGATCGAAGTCCGGCAAACGGAACGCTTCGGTGCTTGGATCTCCAGCCTTGCGGATTTCCGGGCGCGGGCTCGCATTTTGATTCGGGTCGATCGTCTCGCACTCGGGAACGCGGGAGATGCGAAGCCGGTCGGGCGTGGCGTCTCGGAACTGCGGATCGACTACGGGCCGGGATACCGGGTCTATTTCGTCCGTCGCGGCGAGGCGCTGATCATCCTGCTCGCCGGCGGCGACAAGCGCACGCAGGCACGGGACATCGAAACCGCGCTCGCCATGGTGGCGGAATTGTGAGGGACGAGACATGGCACCGCTGGAAACCAAGCCCTTCGATTCCGCCGAGCACCTTCGGACGGACGAGGATGTCGCCGCCTATCTGGAAGCCGCGTTCGAGGACGGCGATCCGGCGCTCGTCGCCCATGCGCTCGGCGTGATCGCCCGCACGCGCGGCATGACCAAGCTCGCCCGCGAAACCGGCATCGGCCGTCAGAGCCTCTATGTCGCGCTCTCCGAAGACGGCAACCCGACGCTGGCGAATTTCATGGCGATCACCAGAGCACTCGGACTCGCCGTCCGGGTGGAGCCGATCCAGCACGAAGCGGCGGAATGATCATGTCGAGGCTCGGAGCGGATCTGATCCAGAGCGCGCGGGAAGCCCTCGGCATTGGCGACGGCCGGGTCGATCGCAATTGACATCGTGATGTCTACCGCGAGCCTGTACGACCAAGTGCGAATATCGGCGTACACTCACCGTACTCGTTTCACTTCTCCCGGCGACTGCCGATGAGCATCTCGCTATGAAAGCGTGAGGATGACGATGGGCCGCGATCGACTCTTTCTCAAATGGACTGCGGCGATTGCTGCAGTGTGCGGTGTCGCGGCTATCGAGTTCATCCTCGCCGCTGAAATTCACCGCTCCGGGTTTAGGGTACCATTTCCTCTAGGTTGGCTCCTCGTTCCATTTCTGATCGGCGCGCTCGGGTACACATCCGCTCCGATCGCGGCTGACTGGGTCGCTCCGCGCATCGTGACCCATGCCAAACCAATCAGGATGGCAGTTGGAGCGCTCGCCGCCTGGACGATCGTTGTCTTCGGCCTGTTCTATATCGTATCGCCGTCCGACGATCTGGTCGAATTGCGCGACGTTTTTCGCATTTGGGCCGCGACACCCGTGCTCGCCGCCGTCGTGTTCGGCATATGGAAATGGGCAATCAGTGGATGAACAGGAAGCACGTCGGCTTTCCTGCTCGGGCATGTTGCGGTCGCAAGGTGCGGTGATGGTATTTCGCATTTCTTCGATTGCGGGAATGGAAGAGGCCGAGAGCAAACCTCCCAACCGGCTTCCCTTCGGATTCTTCGAACGAATCGAAGGACGAGAGTGGATTGGCACGGCGAGCGACGAAAAGCCGTCCCCGCCAACATTGGCCCCTTTGAAAGATTATCTTGCGCGAGGTGGGAGAATTACTAAGCGCCTACGCTTGTGGCTCATTGCCTCGCTCGAAGAAAATGGTGACAGTGAATGCGCAATCAAAATTCAGAGGCGGACTCGAGGTCGCCCAAAAAAAGATCCTTCGAAGGATTGGGAGATTGGCTACTACATATTTAGAAAAATTGAAGGGAGCATTACTAAAACTGGCGCCTTTGAACCGGGTGTTCCAGTTGAATCAGCTATCAAATACGCAATGGATCTATTCGGAATTTCTCGGCAAACTGCATTCAGTGCCAAAAAGCTCGTTGAAGTCGGGAGCCAAGAAGCCGCGTCGGTGCCGTACGATCCTGTGCTCCACGGTGACACCGATGAGGAGGAATAGGCTGAGTATAAGAAATTGCACGATTTTCCTAGACCGTAATTTACGTGACTACGGGGAACCCATGTGAACAATAGCGAGCTATCCCGGATACGGAGATAGCCACATGCACACACCTCCCGAGATCCTCGTCTACCGCATCAACGACGCCTGCCGAACTCTCAGCCTCGGACGGTCATCCCTTTACAAGCTGATCAACGAGGGCAAGCTCAAGCCCATCACCATCGCCGGCCGGACGCTGATCCCGCGCGGCGAGATCGAACGCCTCATTGCGGAGGCGAACTGATGGGCGACCTCCTTCGTTTCCCGGTCGGCAGTGGTGCGAACGTCATTCGCGCCGAGTGCTTCCGCACCAAGTCCGGCGACCCCGTCGAAATCCTCTCCCTCGTCCATCGCGGCGGCGAAGCCGTCGCCTGGCAGACGGGCGACCAAGGGACGATCGGCGACGCCATCGCGGCTTGGCGGGCCTGTGGGGTTCGCCTGGACGGCAGCGGCACGGGAGGGCGCGTCTGATGCCCTACCCAACAAAGACGAACCCCGCGCACGTCTGGCAGCGCGGCGGGGCTCTGGAAACCGTTCAGGCGTGCGGCTCGAACTCCCCGGACGATACCACCGCCCTGCGGCGCTTCCAAGCCGCGAGCCTTGCCCGTGCGCTCGCCCTTCTCCCAGACACGGCGGCGGCTCTGGCGTGTCTCGTCTTCGGGGGGCGCTCATGACCGGATGGCGAAAACAGTCCTATCGGCCGATCGTCGGGCCGACCCTGATCGATCCGCTTTCCGAGACGATCGACGAACTCGGGATCGGCGTCACGAACACCCTTTGCGCCTTGGGCCTCTCGCCCGCCTCGGCGGAACTGGTGGTGTCCGCCGGTCACGAGGCGATGATCCGCACCTATGAGGCGATCCAGCGCGCGACGGATCACAACGACGCCCGCACCGCCGCTCACATCGTTAGGGAGGGCTTGGCGGATGAACGCTGATACTCGCCCCGGCGCTCCGATCGCACGGCCGAAATTCCAACTCGTCCCGATTGCCGAAATCGACTTCTTCCGGGGATCACCCGATCTCGTGCGCGGGCTCCTCCCGCGCTCTGGGCTCGGCGTGATCTTCGGGCCGTCCGGGTGCGGCAAGTCGTTCCTCGCTCTCGACGTCGCCCTTCACGTCGCGATGGGCCGGGCCTGGGCATTCCAGCGCACCGAACCGGCCGGCGTCGTCTACATCGCGGCGGAAGGGGCCGAAGGCTTCTGGCGGCGCGTCGTCGCGGCGAGGGATCGCCTCGGCGCCTGGGAGGCGCAATTCGCCATGATAGCGGCGGCACCGAACCTCGGGGCTTCCCCCGGCGACGGTCCCGAACTCGTCGCCTCGATCCGGTCGCAAACGCTCTCGCAAGGCTGGTCGCCCGGTCTCGTCGTGATCGACACCACCGCCCGCGTCATTCCCGGCGTCGAAGAGAACTCGTTGAAGGACATGGGCCGCTTCGTCGACAATGCCGACCTGATCGCCCGCGAGCTTCGATGCCTCGTCTTGCTGGTGCATCACACCGGCAAGAACCCGGAAGCGGGTATGCGCGGCTCCACGGCGCTCCACGGCGCGGCGGACGTCGAATGGTCCGTCTCGATCGAAGACGGTGTCCGCTCGGTTCGGTTGGCGAAGTCGAAGGACGGGGCCGACAATCTCGCGTGGTCCTTCGCCCTGGCGGTGGTGGAGATCGGAACCGACGACGACGGTGAGCCGATCACGACATGCGTCGTCGAGAACGTCACCGAGCCGAGCTTCGGCGGTACGGCCAAACCCAAGCGGCTCACCTACCCGCCGAGCCTCAAGCTGCTGATGGCGGCTTTCACGGCGGCTCTCTCCGATCACGGGGAAGACGTGCGCCCGTTCCGAGATGGGCCGATCGTCCGTGCCGTCGCTCGCGACCACATCCGCGACGCCTTCATCGAACGGCACTCCGCTGACGACACGGACAGCCGAACCCGTGCCTTCCGGCGAGCCATCGCAAGTGCCGTCGAACGCCGTGAACTGATCTCTGCCGAAGTCGATCGGAGGCCCTTCATATGGCAACCATGAACCCCACGCGGACAGGCGGACACGGCGGACAAATGTCCGGTTGTCCGGGCGGCGGACAGGCGGACAATCCGGACACCCCTAAAGGGGTGGTGTCCGGTTGTCCGTCCGGTAATGCCCACCGTGACGCCTCGCGCGCCGTCCTGGGCATCGATCCCGGCGTGTCGGGCGCCGTCGCGGTCATGAGCCCGGCCGGCGATCTCCTCGACGTCTTCGACATGCCGATCCTCGCCGACGGCTCGAAGGGGCGGTCGACGGTCAACGCGCCCCTGCTCGCCGCGATCATCCGCGAGACCGGCGCCACCACCGCCTTCGTCGAGTTCGTCGGTGCGCGGCCCGGGGAAGGCGCTGTGGGCGCTTTCGCCTTCGGCCGCTGCCGAGGTGTCATCGAAGGCGTTGCCGCCGCTCTCGGAGTCCCCGTGGCGTTCCTGACGCCTCCCACGTGGAAGCGTGCCGTGGGCATACCGCCCGGAAGGGACGGCGCGAAGGATGCCGCCCGCTCGGAAGCCATCCGGCGGTGGCCGGCGCTCGCTTCGAAGTTCGCTCGCGTGAAGGACGACGGTCGGGCCGAAGCCGCTCTGATCGCCGTCGCCGGCCTCATGCGGAGTGCCGGCCGATGACCATCGCCGCGACCCTCGAAGACCTGGCGGTGGTGCTCGGCACGCGGTCGGTCGACTACGGCGCCCCGGCCGTCGCCTTCGATCGCATCGCCCGCCTGTGGTCCGTCGTTCTCGGGGTGGAGATCACCCCGCGCCGCGTCGCCCTCCTGCTGGCGCTGATGAAGGCGGCGCGCCTCGCCGAGAACGAGGACCGCCCCGACGGATGGGCCGATCTCGCCGGCTATGCCGTCATCGGATCGACGCTCGCCACCACCGCCGCGCCTTTCGACGCGGTCTGAGATGCGGTTCGCTCGTCGCCACTCGGAGGAGGTTTGATCATGAGATCTCGATTGCTGGCCCTGATGTGGAGAGCCGGCCGAAATTCCCGGCTCCGTCGACGTGCGCCGTCCGATCGGGGCATGTCGCGGTCGGCGATGGCGTCGCCGTCCTCGAGCAGGTCCTTGCCGAGGACATCTTCCTCCCACTCGTTCGACTTCGTCGGCGAGACAAACACGTGCGAGACGTCATAGCCGGTGGCGTTGGCGAGGACGAAATCCTGCCGCGCCTGCTGAGCCGAGAGCGACGAAGGCGAAATGAATGCCGAAGCGAGTGTGAGCGCCGCGAGTGCGTGAAGCTTCATCAAGTGTCCTCCTCAAGTGAGCCCCTTTGGCTCACCCCCAAATCGGGCCGGTTCTCCCGAGCGCGCGACTAAGCAGATTGATCGGATGACAGTCAATCGCCGGCGATATTGTTCAAAAAACTAGGTAACTACCGTGCTAACTGTCACTCGGAACGAGCCCTCGCCGTCGTCTGGCAGATCGGTCAATCCGTCGAAGCGGCACATTCCCGGTGATCGGCAAGGCCAAGACGAACATTTTGTACAAGATGAATTTCGTCCTCCCCTAAAAGGAGCGGTTCGAATAGTTCTTAGGGGTTGCGTGCGTGCGGAAATGCTCGGGTTGCGAATTTAGAGACAAATACGCGCGCGCGAGAAGCGAAAGAGGGAGAGGTTGGGGCCGACGTTAGTTCAGGGGATACGCCGGCCCCTCGGGCTGTCTTCGCGCCCATTCGAGGGGGACACTCTCCGACGCATCCGGCAATCGATCAAGGGAAGGGTGGACCTGCGCGCGAATTGTCCGCCGCCATCCACCGACATTCGCATCGATGCACGTCGGGATGATGGGTAGGATGATGGGTCGCTGAATTCCGGACAATAAAAAACCGCGGAAAACCGGGGCTTTTCGAAGGAGAATTGGTGGAGCCAAGGGGAGTCGAACCCCTGACCTCTTGAATGCCATTCAAGCGCTCTCCCAACTGAGCTATGGCCCCATCTTCTTGGCCGGGGTTTGGGTCCCCCCGGCGACGGCGGCGATCTCTAACGGCATCGCCGCCGGTGATCAAGTCCTAATTCGTCGACCCGGCCCGATTTTTCGCCGAGGATCGCGAAAAGTGACGCAAAGCGCGGGAAACACTGGTGATTCCCGTACGGCCGAAGGTCGCGCGGATCAGCGCTCCTCGTCCTCGGGGGCGACGTCGATGTCGATCCCCTCGATGTCGCCGTCGTCCTCCTCCTCCTCGAGGAAGGTGTCGTCGTCGCCGATGTCGCCACCGATGTCGCTGATCTCCTCGTCTTCGATGTCGGGGACCTCCTCGCCGCCGCTCTGCTCGGCGTCGGCCTCCTCGAGGGAGACGAAGTCGACGGGGAGGTTCTCCTCGATCTCGGTCTCCTCCTCCTCGATCGGCGCGGCCTTGGCGCGCAGCTGCAGCGCCGCCGCGGTGAAGACCGTGCCGCACTTGGGGCAGACGATGGGGCTGCGATCGAGATCGTAGTACTTGGAGCCGCAGGAGGGGCAGAGGCGCTTGGTGCCGAGTTCGGGTTTCGCCACGGATCGTCTCGCGAAGTGGAGTAGGAAGTCACCCCCCTTGGTCCGAAGCCGCTCGCGTGTCAATACCGAATCGACCCGAAACCACAGCCGAGGGCGAACGGAACACCGCTCCGGGCCCGGAAAGCGCGGGGTGACGGGGTCGATCCTTCCGTGTAAGGAGGGCTTCGCTCCTCACCCTCTCCTCACCACGGTCAGACGCCGATGGCTCACGTCGCCACGTCCTCCCCTCTCTCCTCGTCCGCCACCGGCGCGCTCACCGGCCGCATCCGGGTGCCCGGCGACAAGTCGATCTCGCATCGCTCGCTGATGTTCGGCGCGATGGCGGTCGGCGAGACCACCATCGAGGGCCTGCTCGAGGCCGAGGACGTGCTGGGCACCGGCGCGGCGATGCGGGCGCTCGGCGCCGGCGTCACCCGGACCGGCGAGGGCGCCTGGCGGGTCGCCGGCCTCGGTGTCGGCGGCCTGCTCGAGCCGGAGAGCGTTCTCGATTTCGGCAACGCCGGCACCGGATCGCGCCTGACCATGGGCCTCGTCGGCGGCCATGCGATCGCCGCCACCTTCGTCGGCGACGCCTCGCTGTCGCGCCGTCCGATGGGCCGGGTGCTGAACCCGCTGCGCGAGATGGGCGTGGATGTCATCGCCCGGGCGGGCGACCGCCTGCCGCTCTCGATCCGGGGGCCGAAGACGCTCACCCCGATCGCCTATCGGGTGCCGATGGCCTCGGCGCAGGTGAAATCGGCGGTGCTGCTCGCCGGCCTCAACGCTCCGGGCGTCACCACGGTGATCGAGCCGATCGCCACCCGCGATCACACCGAGCGCATGCTCGAGGGGTTCGGCGCGGCGATCTCGGTGGAGATCGGGTCGGCCGGCGAGCGCATCATCCACCTCGAAGGGCGGCCCGAATTGAAGCCGCAACACGTCGTCGTGCCGGGCGATCCGTCCTCGGCCGCCTTCGCCGTCGTCGCCGGGCTGATCGTGCCGGGCTCGGACGTGACGGTGGAGAACGTCCTGCTCAACCCGCTCCGAACCGGGCTCTTCACCACGCTGGTCGAGATGGGCGCCGACCTCTCGATCGAGAACGAGCGCCTTTCCAGCGGCGAGTGCATCGGCGACGTCCACGTCCGCGCCTCGCGCCTGAAGGGCGTCGTGGTGCCGCCGGAGCGGGCGCCGGCGATGATCGACGAATATCCGATCCTGGCGATCGCCGCCGCCTTCGCCGAGGGGCCGACGGTGATGGAGGGGCTGGAGGAGCTGCGGGTGAAGGAGAGCGACCGGCTCGCCGCCGTCGCCCGCGGGCTCGAGGCGAACCGCATCGCGGCGCGCGAGGGCGAGGCGAGCCTCGTCGTCGAGGGCCGGCGGGCCGGGGTGAAGATCGGCGGCGGCACCGTCGCCACCCACCTCGATCACCGCATCGCCATGGCCTTCCTGGTGCTCGGGCTGGCGGCGGACGAGACGGTCACGGTCGACGACGTGGGCATGATCGCCACGTCCTTCCCGTCGTTCCGCGGCCTGATGGAGGGCCTCGGCGCCCGCTTCGCCGACGCCTGAGAGGTGAACCCGCGGCGAGGGGCGCCCGGCGGGATCGGGCGCGACGCGCGGGCGATCGACGCATGGGCGATCGGCGTACGCCGTCTTTCGCCGCGCCGCATTCTCGGTTAGTAGAGCAGCCGACGAAAAGCGCCCGTTTCCGCCGGGCGACCCCGCCCTTCATCGAGCGATCCTCATGAGCGACATCGACAGCCTGGAACAGACCATTCTCGCCGCCATCGATGCGGCCGGCGACGAGGCGGCCCTCGAGGCGGTGCGCGTCGGCGCGCTGGGCAAGAAGGGCTCGATCTCGGAGCTCCTGAAGTCGCTCGGCGGCATGTCGCCGGACGAGCGCAAGGTCATGGGCCCGGCGATCAACGGCCTGCGCGACCGAATGGGCGAGGCGCTCCTCGGCCGCCGCAGGGTGCTGAAGGACGCCGCGCTCGCCGCCCGGCTCGCCGCCGAGACCGCCGACATCAGCCTGCCCCTGTGGCCGTCGCCCGCCAACGCCGGGCGCATCCACCCGATCAGCCAGGTCACCGACGAGTTGACGGCGATCTTCGCCGACATGGGCTTCTCGGTCGCCGAAGGGCCGGACGTCGAGAGCGATTTCTACAACTTCACGGCGCTGAACTTCCCCGAGGGCCATCCGGCCCGCGAGATGCACGACACGTTCTTCTTCGAACCGAAGGCGGACGGCAAACGGCAGCTGCTCAGGACCCACACCTCGCCGGTGCAGGTGCGCACCATGCTCGGCGAGAAGCCGCCGATCCGCATCATCGCGCCGGGGCGGACCTATCGCTGCGACAGCGACCAGACCCACACGCCGATGTTCCATCAGGTCGAGGGGCTGGTGATCGACAAGAGCTCGACCATCGGCACGCTGAAGTGGGTGCTGGAGGAGTTCTGCAAGGCCTTCTTCGAAGTGCCGAACGTCGAGATGCGCTTCCGCCCGTCGTTCTTCCCCTTCACCGAGCCGTCGATGGAGGTGGACATCCGCTGCGATCGCTCCGGGCCGGAGATCAAGTTCGGCGAGGGCGACGACTGGCTGGAGATCCTCGGCTGCGGCATGGTGCATCCCAACGTGCTGAGGAACTGCGGCCTCGACCCGGACGAGTACCAGGGCTTCGCCTTCGGCATGGGCATCGACCGCATCGCCATGCTGAAGTACGGCATGCCGGATCTGCGCGCCTTCTTCGACGCCGACGTGCGCTGGCTGAAACACTACGGCTTCCGCCCGCTCGACCTGCCGACCCTGTTCGGGGGCCTCAGCGTCTGATTCTTCGCCTTCGCCGCAACCGCGGTCGCGCGCTTCGGCTGCGCACCCGAGACCCAGAGCGACACTCATGAAGTTCACCCTCTCCTGGCTCAAGGATCACCTCGACACCACCGCCTCCGTCGACGAGATCGTCGAGACGCTGACGCGGATCGGGCTCGAGGTGGAAGGCGTCGAGGACAAGGCCAAGGCGCTGAAGCCCTTCGTCGTCGCCCACGTGATCTCCGCCGTGCAGCACCCGAACGCCGATCGGCTGAGGGTGTGCATGGTCGACACCGGGTCGGGCGCGCCGATCCAGGTCGTCTGCGGCGCGCCCAACGCGCGGGCGGGGATGAAGACCGTGTTCGCCGCGGCGGGGACGTACATCCCGGGCAAGGACATGACGCTCGGCGTCGGCCAGATCCGCGGCGTCGAGAGCCACGGCATGATGTGCTCGGCGGCCGAACTCGAGCTCTCCGAGGATCACACCGGCATCATCGACCTGCCGGCGGACGCGCCGACCGGCGCCCGCTTCGTCGACTACGCCGACCTCGACGATCCGGTGATCGACGTGTCGCTCACCCCCAACCGGGCCGATTGCACCGGCGTGCGCGGTATCGCCCGCGACCTCGCCGCCGCCGATCTCGGCCGGCTGAAACCGGACACCACCCGCAAGATCGCCGGCGGTTTCGCCTCGCCGATCCCGGTCGACCTGCGTTTCGCCGAAGGCGACCTCGTCGCCTGCCCGGCCTTCCACGGCCGCTACGTCAGGGGTGTGAAGAACGGCCCGTCGCCGGAATGGATGCAGCGCCGCCTCAAGGCGATCGGCCTCCGGCCCATCTCGGCGCTGGTCGACATGACCAACTACGTGTCGATCGACCGCGGCCGGCCGCTGCACGTCTTCGACGCGAGGAAGGTCACCGGCGGCATCCACGCCCGCTACGGCCGCGACGGCGAGAGCTTCCTCGCCCTCGACGGCAAGACCTACACGGTCGACGGCCGCATGTGCGTCATCGCCGACGACGCCGGCGTCCTCGGCCTCGGCGGCATCATGGGCGGCGAGCCCTCCGGCTGTACCGAAGAGACCACCGACGTCTTCATCGAATGCGCCTGGTTCGACCCGACCCGCACCGCCGAGACAGGCCGGCGCACCGGCATCGTCTCCGACGCGCGCTATCGTTTCGAACGCGGTGTCGATCCGGCCTTCCTCGAGGGCGGCCTCGATCTCGCGACCCAGATGGTCGTCGACCTGTGCGGCGGCGAAGCTTCGACGCCGGTCGTCGCCGGTGCGGCGCCGGAGATGGACCGGATCATCGACTTCCCGATCTCGGAAGTGAAGCGGCTGACCGGTCTCACCCTGCATCGCGCCGAGATCCGCGACATCCTCGAGAAACTCGGCTTCTTCGTCCTCGGCAAGGACGACACGTTCCGCGTCGCGGTACCGTCCTGGCGCGCCGACGTCGAGGCCAAGGCCGATCTGGTCGAGGAGGTGATGCGCATCCACGGGCTCGCGAACGTCGTCTCGACGCCGCTCGAGAGCCACGGCACGGTCGGCGCCAAGGTGCTGACCCCGCTGCAGATCCGTCGCTCCCGGGCACGCCGGGTGCTCGCCACCCGCGCCATGCTGGAAGCGGTCACCTGGTCCTTCGTGTCGAAGCGTCAGGCCGAACTCTTCGGCGGCGGCGGTGCGGATCTGGCGCTCGCCAACCCGATCGCCTCAGATCTCTCCGACATGCGGCCGAGCCTGCTGCCCGGCCTGATCACCGCGGCCGAGCGGAACCTCAAGCGAGGCATCGCCGACGTGGCGCTGTTCGAGGTCGGGCAGGTGTTCGCCGACGACGCGCCGGAAGGCCAGAAGCTCACCGCCGCGGGCGTTCGGCGCGGGACCGCCGGTTCGACCGGCGCCGGCCGCCACTGGCTCGGCGCCGCCGGGCCGGTCTCTTGGACCGTGGCCAAGGGCGACGCGGTGGCGGTGCTCGAAGCGCTCGGCGTGTCGCTCGATCGGGTGCAGATCGTGCGTGGAGCTCCCGGCTGGTACCATCCCGGCCGCTCCGGCGTGATCCAACAGGGTCCGCAGAACGTGCTGGCGCGCTTCGGCGAATTGCACCCGGCGACGCTCGAGGCGCTCGACGTCCAGGGGCCGATGGTCGCCTTCGAGGTGTTCCTCGACGCCATTCCGGAGCCCAAGGCGAAGCCGACCCGCTCGAAGGGGGCGCTCGCCGCTTCCGAACTGATGCCGCTCACCCGCGACTTCGCCTTCGTCGTCGACGAGACGGTCGAGGCCGAGAAGATCCTCAAGGCGGTCAAGGGCGCCGACCGGCAGCTCATCACCGACGTGGGCGTCTTCGACGTCTTCCGGGGAGCCTCGATCGGCGAGGGCAAGAAGTCGGTGGCGGTGGAGGTTCTGCTCCAGCCGGTGAAGGCGACGCTGACCGACAAGGACCTCGAGGCGCTGGCGGGACGCATCGTCGCCGCCGTCGCCAAGGCGACCGGTGCGACCCTGCGCGCCTGATCCGAACCGTGATCGTGGCCCGGCCTCGTGCCGGGCCACCGTCTTTCGGCCCCCATCCGAGGATGGCTCCCATGACCCGAGCCCCGCTCGCCGGCATCAAGGTTCTCGAACTCGCCCGCATCCTCGCCGGCCCGTGGGTCGGACAGAGCCTCGCCGATCTCGGGGCGGAGGTGATCAAGGTCGAGCGGCCGGGCGCCGGCGACGACACCCGCCACTGGGGCCCTCCCTTCGTGCGGAGCGCCGAGGGCGAGGACCTGGGCGCGGCCTACTATCACGGCTGCAACCGCGGCAAGCGCTCGGTCGCCGTCGACTTCGAGAAGCCGGAAGGCACCGAGATCGTCCGCCGGCTGGTGGCCGAGGCCGACGTCGTCATCGAGAACTTCAAGGTCGGCGGCCTGAAGAAATACGGCCTCGACCACGAAACCCAGATGGCCGCGAACCCGCGCCTCGTCTGGTGCGCTATCACCGGCTTCGGCCAGACCGGTCCCTATGCGCCGCGCGCCGGCTACGACTTCATGATCCAGGGTATGGGCGGCTACATGGACCTGACCGGCCAGCCCGACGGCGAGCCGACCAAGGTGGGCGTGGCGGTCGCCGACCTCTTCACCGGGCTGCACGCGGTGATCGGCATCCAGGCGGCGCTGATGGCGCGCCAGACAACCGGGCGCGGGCAACTCGTCGACATGAGCCTGCTCGATTCGATGGTCGCCATGCTCGCCAACCAGGGCATGAACTACCTCGTCTCCGGCAGGTCGCCGAAGCGGATGGGCAACGCCCACCCCAACATCGTGCCCTATCAGGTCTTCCCGGTCGCCGACGGCCACATCATCATCGCCACAGGCAACGACCGCCAGTTCCGCGACACCTGCGCCATCCTCGGCCTCGAGGACGCCGCCTTCGACCCGCGTTTCGTCCACAACGCGGCGCGGGTGGCCGATCGGGCGGAGCTGATCCCGCTGATGGAGGCGCGCACCCGCACCTTCCGCGGCGACGATCTGCTCGCGGCGCTGGAAGCCGCGCACGTGCCCGCCGGACCGATCAACTCGGTCGCCGAGGTCTTCGCCGATCCGCAGGTCATCGCCCGCGGCATGCGGATCGACCTGCCGTCGCGGCGGGCGGCGGGCGGCACGGTGCCGGCGATCCGCAACCCGATCGTGCTCTCCGACACGCCGCTGACCCACCCCTCCGCCTCGCCGGAACTCGGTGCCGACACCGACGCGGTGCTGACGGCGCTGGGCTACGACGCGACCGAGGTGGAGCGGCTGGCGGCGGCCGGCGTCGTCGGGCGGGGGTGAGGCGCGCCTACGCCCGCTCCTTCCTCCCGCAAGGGGAGGGTCGCCGGGCGCCGACGCGCCATGTGGGCGAGCCGTTTCGGCCGCCACCCCGGGGCCGTGTCGATCCGCCCTTGTTCCCCGGCCCCGCCCCGCTAGGATCGCTCCCCATGATCACCAGCCTTCCCAACGGCGCTCAGGCGCGACCGATCCGAGCCGGCGACCACCTCTTCTTGGTGGACGGCTCGTCCTACATCTTCCGCGCCTACCACGCGCTGCCGCCGCTGACGCGCAAGGCCGACGGGCTGCCGGTCGGCGCCGTCTCGGGCTTCTGCAACATGCTCTATCGCCTGTTGAAGGAGGCGAAGAAGACCGGCGCGGGGGTCGAGCCGACCCATCTCGCGGTGATCTTCGACGCCTCGGGCGGCACCTTCCGCGACGAGATCTATCCGGCCTACAAGGCGCATCGCCCCGATCCGCCGGAGGACCTGCGCCCGCAGTTCGGCCTGATCCGCGAGGCGACCCGCGCCTTCAACGTCGCCTGCGTCGAGCAGAAGGGCTTCGAGGCCGACGACCTGATCGCCACCTACGCGACCCGGGCCCGCGCCGCCGGCGCCGACGTCACCATCGTCGCCTCCGACAAGGACCTGATGCAACTGATCGAGCCGGGCGTCGTCATGCTCGACACGATGAAGGACAAGCGCATCGGCGAGGCCGAGGTGTTCGAGAAGTTCGGGGTGACCCCCGACAAGGTGGTCGACGTCCAGGCCCTCGCCGGCGACGCGGTCGACAACGTCCCCGGCGTTCCGGGGATCGGCGTCAAGACGGCGGCCGGCCTGATCAACGAGTACGGCGACCTCGAGACGCTGCTCGCCCGGGCGAGCGAGATCAAACAACCGAAGCGGCGCGAATCGCTGGTCGAGCACGCCGAGAAGGCGCGCATCTCGATGAAGCTCGTCACCCTCGACCGCGCCGTGCCGGTCGAGACGCCGATCGAGGATCTGGCGGTGGCGTCGATCGACGGCGTCCGCCTCGTCGCCTTCCTCAAGGCGATGGACTTCAACTCGCTCACCCGCCGGGTGGCGGAGGCGACCGGCGCCGTGGCCGAGGAGATCACCCCGGCTGTGGTCCCGGTGACGCATTGGCCGCCGGGGGAAGGCGAGGCCGCCGTTCCCCCTCCCCCCTCGCGGGGGAGGGACGGGGAGGGGGCCGGTGCCCCGCTCTCCGCCGAACGCGAGGCGACGACCCCCTCCGACCCGGCTGCGACGGGCCACCTCCCCCGCGAGAGGGGAGGGAGCGCGCCCGCCGCCGCCGACACCTCCCTCGTCGGCACGCCCTCATCCCTCGCCGCCGCCCGTGCCGCCGCCGCTCAGGCGCCGATCAACACGAGCGTCTACGAAACCGTCTCGACCCCCGCCCGCCTCGCCGAATGGATCGCGCAGGCCCGTGAGGCCGGCGTCGTCGCCTTCGACACCGAGACCACCTCGCTCGATGCGCTTCAAGCCGAACTCGTCGGCTTCAGCCTCGCACTCGCCCCGGGGAACGCCTGCTACGTGCCGCTCGCCCATCGCTCGGGCGCCGGCGGCCTGTTCGACGACGGGCTCACCGCGGGCCAGATCCCCTCGGCGCAGGCCCTGGCGGCGCTGAAGCCGCTGCTCGCCGACAGGTCGGTGTTGAAAATCGGCCAGAACCTCAAATACGACGCGCTGGTGCTGTCGCAGTATGGCCTGACGATCGTCGGCTTCGACGACACCATGCTGATGTCCTATGCGCTCGACGCCGGGCGCGGCGGCCACGGTATGGACGAGCTCTCGACGAAGTGGCTCGGCCACACCCCGATCGCCTACAAGGAGGTCGCCGGCTCGGGCAAGTCGGCGGTGACCTTCGATCGGGTGGCGATCGACAGGGCCACCGCCTACGCGGCGGAGGACGCCGACGTGACGCTGCGGTTGTGGCGGGTGCTGAAGCCGCGGTTGGCGGCGGAGGGGCTCGCCACCGTCTACGAGACGCTGGAGCGGCCGCTGGTCGACGTCATCGCCGCGATGGAGCGCCGCGGCATCGCCATCGACCGGCAGATGCTGGCGCGACTCTCCGGTGAATTCGCGCAAGGCATGGCGCGGCTCGAAGCGGAGATCACCGACCTCGCCGGCGAGAGCTTCAACGTCGGCTCGCCGAAGCAACTCGGCGACATCCTCTTCGGCAAGCTCGGCCTGCCGGCGCCGAAGAAGACCGCCACCGGCGCCTGGGCGACCGGCGCCGACGTGCTGGAAGATCTGGCGGGGCAGGGCCACGAGCTGCCGCGCAGGGTCCTCGACTGGCGGCAGATCTCCAAGCTCAAGTCGACCTACACCGACGCGCTGCCCTCCTTCGAGAACCCCGAGACCCGCCGGGTCCACACCTCCTTCGCGCTCGCCGCCACCACGACCGGCCGGCTCTCCTCGTCCGAACCCAACGTCCAGAACATTCCCGTCCGCACCGAGGAGGGCCGCAAGATCCGCCGCGCCTTCGTGGCGACGCCGGGCTCGAAGCTCATCTCGGCCGACTACAGCCAGATCGAGTTGCGCGTCCTCGCCCACATCGCCGAGGTGCCGGCGCTGAGACAGGCCTTCGCCGATGGCGTCGACATCCATGCGATGACCGCCTCGGAGATGTTCGGCGTCCCGGTCGCCGGCATGGATCCGGCGGTGCGCCGCCGCGCCAAGGCGATCAACTTCGGCATCATCTACGGCATCTCGGCCTTCGGGCTCGCCAACCAGCTCGGCATCGGCCGCGAGGAGGCGGGTGCCTACATCAAGAAGTACTTCGAGCGCTTCCCCGGCATCCGCGACTACATGGAGCGGGCGAAGGGAGAAGCGAAGTCGAAGGGGTTCGTCACGACCATCTTCGGCCGCCGCGCCCACTATCCCGGCATCGCCGACAGGAACGCCGCGGTCAGGGCCTTCAACGAGCGCGCCGCGATCAACGCGCCGATCCAGGGCTCGGCGGCGGACGTCATCCGCCGGGCGATGATCCGCATGGACGCGGCGCTGGCCGACGCCGGCCTCGCCGCCCGGATGCTGCTCCAGGTGCACGACGAACTGATCTTCGAAGTGCCGGAGCGAGAGGTCGAGGCGACGATTTCCGTGGTCAAGCGGGTGATGGAGGGCGCCGCCGAGCCGGCGGTGCGGCTGCGCGTGCCGCTGGTCGTCGACGCCCGCGCCGCGGCCAATTGGGACGAGGCACATTGAGGGGGGACGGCCGGAGCCGTGGGGCGACTCACCGTAACTCGGCCGGCCCGACGACGAACGGCATGAACGCGAAGGCGACCTGGGCGGCGAAGCCGAGGGCGCCGGGCGCGGTGAGGACGGCGGCGAGGTAGGTGCTCGGTGGCGTGCCGAAGGCGGAGGCCAACGCCAATTCGGACGCTTGGAGCATCGTGAAAGCGAGACCGCCCATGGCGAGGCGGGAAGTGGGCCGGTCGGAAACGGCGAAGCGGCGCACCGCCCAGCGGGCGACGACCCACGACACCACCAGAAGGATCGGCACTTCGATCGCCACCGCCGCCAACGCGCCGAAACGCGGCGCGACGAGCGTCTGACGCACCGCCCCGAGGCCGAAGGCGACGGCAAAGGTCACGGCGAACCAACCGGCCGCCGCCTTCACCACCGCCGACATGGCTCGCTCCCTCAGAAGAACGCCTGGATCCCCGTCTGCGCCCGACCGAGGATCAGGGCGTGGACGTCGTGGGTACCCTCGTAGGTGTTGACCGTCTCGAGATTGGCGGCGTGGCGCATCACCCGATACTCGATCTGGATGCCGTTGCCGCCGTGCATGTCGCGGGCCTGACGGGCGATGTCGAGCGCCTTGCCGCAGTTGTTGCGCTTGATCAGCGAGATCATCTCCGGCGCCATGTGACCCTCGTCGAAGAGCCGACCAACTCGGAGGGCAGCCTGAAGCCCCAGCGTAATCTCGGTCTGCATGTCGGCGAGCTTCTTCTGGTAGAGCTGCATGCCGGCGAGCGGCTTGCCGAACTGCTTGCGATCGAGCCCGTATTGCCGCGCCTGGAACCAGCAGTCTTCCGCCGCGCCCATGACGCCCCAGGCGATGCCGTAGCGGGCGCGGTTGAGGCAACCGAAGGGGCCCTTCAGCCCCGAGACGTTCGGCAGGATCGCGTCCTCGCCGACCTCGACGCCGTCCATGACGATCTCGCCGGTGATCGAGGCGCGCAGGCTGAGCTTGCCGCCGATCTTCGGGGCGGAGAGGCCCTTCATGCCCTTTTCGAGGACGAAGCCGCGGATCTCGCCGCCGTGGGCGGCCGACTTGGCCCAGACGACGAAGACGTCGGCGATCGGCGAGTTGGAGATCCACATCTTGGAGCCGATCAGCCGCCAGCCGCCGTCGATCTTCTCGGCGCGGGTCTTCATGCCCGCCGGATCGGAGCCGGCGTCGGGCTCGGTCAGACCGAAGCAGCCGACCCACTCGCCGCTGGCGAGCTTGGGCAAGTACTTCCGCTTCTGCGCCTCGGAGCCGTAGGCCTCGATCGGGTACATGACCAGCGACGACTGGACGCTCATCATCGAGCGGTAGCCCGAATCGACGCGCTCGACCTCGCGGGCGACGAGGCCGTAGGAGACGTAGCCGGCGCCGGCGCCGCCGTAGTCGTCCGAGACGGTCACTCCGAGCAGGCCGAGCGCGCCCATCTCCTCGAAGATGGCGCGGTCGGTCTTCTCCTCGAGATAGGCGTCGGCGACGCGCGGGGCGAGCCGCTCCTGGGCGTAGGCGCGGGCGGTCTCGGCGATGAGGCGCTCGTCCTCGGTCAGCTGATCGGCGAGGAGGAAGGGATCCTCCCACTTGAAGGCGGCACGAGTATTCGGGGCCATGGGGGGCGTCCTCAGCTTTCGACGTCGAACCGGACGCCCTGGGCGAGCGGCAGCGAGCGGGAATAGTTCACGGTGTTGGTGGCGCGGCGCATGTAGGCCTTCCAGGCGTCGGAGCCCGCCTCGCGGCCGCCGCCGGTCTCCTTTTCGCCGCCGAAGGCGCCACCGATCTCGGCGCCCGAGGGGCCGATGTTGACGTTGGCGATGCCGCAGTCGGAGCCGGTGTCGGAGACGAAGGCCTCGGCCTCGCGCAGGTCGGAGGTGAAGATCGACGACGACAGGCCCTGCGGCACGGCGTTGTTGAGCTTCACCGCGGTCTCGAACTTGGTGTAGCGCATGACGTAGAGGATCGGAGCGAAGGTCTCCTCGATTACCGGACCCGACTGCGACGGCATCTCGACCAGCGCCGGGGCGACGTAGTAGCCGCCGTCGCAGCCTTGGAGGTTGATCCGGTTGCCACCGGTGATGGTGCCGCCGGCTTCGCGCGCCGCTTCGAGCGCCTTCTGCATCCGGGCATAGGCGTCGGCGTCGATCAACGGACCCACCAGCGTCTCCGAATGCGAGGGGTCGCCGACCTTGACCGAGCCGTAGGCGCGGCGCAGGCGCGTGACCAAGGTGTCGTAGATCGAATCGTGGACGAGGAGCCGGCGCAGCGTGGTGCAGCGTTGACCGGCGGTGCCGATCGCCGAAAAGGCGATGGCGCGCAGCGCCAGATCGAGGTCCGCCGAGGGGCAGACGATGGCGGCGTTGTTGCCGCCGAGCTCGAGGATGGCGCGGGCGAAGCGGCGGGCGAGCTTCGGCCCGACGACGCGGCCCATGGCGGTCGAACCGGTGGCCGAGAGCACCGGCACGCGCGGATCCTCGACCAGTACTTCGCCGATGTGGCGCGAGCCGTTGATCAGTTCGACGAGATGGTCGGGCGCGGCGTTGCCCTCGGCGCGGTAGCGGGCGACCGCCCGCTCGAACAGGGCGACGACCGCCAGCGCGGTCAGCGGGGTCTTCTCCGACGGCTTCCAGACCACCGAATCGCCGCACACCAGCGCCAGTGCCGCGTTCCACGACCACACCGCGACGGGGAAGTTGAAGGCGGAGATGACGCCGACCGGTCCGATCGGATGCCAAGTCTCCATCATGCGGTGACCCGGTCGCTCGGTGGCGATGGTCAGGCCGTAGAGCTGGCGCGACAGGCCCACCGAGAAATCGCAGATGTCGATCATCTCCTGGACCTCGCCGAGGCCCTCGGAGACGATCTTACCGGCCTCGATGGTGACGAGGCGGCCGAGTTCGGCCTTGTGGGCGCGAAGCTCCTCGCCGAGCAGGCGGACGAGTTCGCCGCGCTTGGGCGCCGGGACCAGCCGCCAGACGCGGAAGGCGGCCTCGGCCCGACCGATGGCGGCCTCGGCCTCCTCGGTCTCGTGTTCGACGACGCGGCCGATCTCCTCGCCGGTGATCGGCGAGGTCACGACCAGCGTGCCGTCGGTGTAGTGGGCGCGATCGACGCCGAGGGCGGCGAGCAGCTCGTGGGTTTCGGCCGCGAGCGAGGGATGAACGGACATGGGCGCCACCTCGATGATCGAACGAAGAAGGCCGTCGGGGCGATCGATCGATCGCCCCGCGGAAGGTCATGAATATTCCGCTCGACAAGACCGGAATGAAGCGAGAAATTCTCACGACATCATGAATTTTCGGAATGAATGACGATGTTCCGTCGTGGCTTCCTCCCTCCCGTCGGATCGCTGGTGGCCTTCGAGTGCGCCGCCCGGCACGAGAGCTTCAGCCGCGCCGCCGAGGAGCTGAACCTCACCCAGAGCGCCGTCAGCCGCCAGATCCGCACGCTCGAGGGGATCGTCGGGGTGGCGTTGTTCGAGCGGGTGCGCCAACGCGTGGTGCTGTCGGAAGCGGGGCGCGCCTATCTAGCCGATGTGCGCCGCTCGCTCGGCGATCTCGGCGAGGCGACCCACCGGGTGATGGGCTTCGCCGGTACCCGCGGGGTGCTGGAACTGGCGGTGCTGCCGACCTTCGGGACGCGCTGGCTGGTGCCGCGGCTGCCGCGCTTCCTGGCGCTCCACCCGGACGTCACCATCAACATCGCCGCCCGCATCGCCCCCTTCGACTTCGCCGACGATCCCTTCGACGCGGCGATCCACGTCGGCCAACCGGTCTGGGCGGGCGGGGTGCTCGAACATCTGATGGACGAGGAGGTGGTGCCGGTCGGTCGGCCCGACTGGCTGACGAGCCGGGGGCTCTCGACCCCCGCCGACCTCGCCGCGCTGCCGCTCCTCCACCAGTCGACCCGGCCGAGCGCCTGGGCCGACTGGTTCGCCTCGGTCGGGGTGACGACCGAGGCGGCCTGGCGCGGACCGCGCTTCGACCAGTTCTCGATGGTGGCGGAGGCCGCCGCCTGCGGCATGGGCGCGGCACTCGTGCCCCGCTTCCTGGTGGAGGACGAATTCGCCTCCCGCCACCTCGCCCTTCTCTTCCCCGAGCCGCTCGCCACCCGCAGCGCCTACTGGGTCGTCCATCCGGCCTCGAAGGGCCGCTCGCCGCTGCTCAGAGCCTTCGAGGACTGGATCGTCGCGGAAGCGAAGACACACGCCGAATGACGTACGATGCCGTTGCTCTCTCATGACGAGAAATCTATCATGTGGTTGTACATGATGATCATCAACATCGAGAGTGGCACATGCTCGACGCGGCACAGATGGCGAACTTCGCGCGCAGCGATGAGAAATACGAGCAATTGGCGGTCGATTCGCGCGTCCTGCGGGCGGGCCAGCGTACCATGGCCATCGCGAACATCTCCCATCTGCAGATCGAACAGCCCGGACGGGCCGGCGCCAAACGCGGCCTGCTCCTCATCCTCGGCGGCCTTCTCGCCCTCGCCGGCCTCGGGCAATTGGCCGGCGGCGGCGCGGGGCCCGGCCTGATGCTGCTCTTGGTGGCGGGTGGACTGATCTACTGGGCTCTCTCGCTGAAGGATCTGTTCGCCCTGACGATCGCCTCCAACGACGGTTCGCGCACGATGTTCACCGGGACCAACAGGGCCCTGCTGATCGAGGCGATGGAATTCATCACCGCCAAGATCGACCGCGCCGATCAGACGTCGCGGACGACGTTCAACTTCAACAACTCGACGATCGTCGGAAGCCAGATGGGCGACGTCATCCGCAATTGAGGGGCGCGGCCATGGCGACGTTCAACGCCGGGAGCAACAACCGTTTCACCAACGTCGTGGTGGCGGATCACATCGACAACCGCGGTTGGTCCCGGGGCGCCGACTCGGCCGCGGACGTCCAGCGCATCGCTGCGATGGTCGCCGCGATCGAGTGCGCCGGGGTTCCCGCCGCCGAACTCGGCGAGGCGGCGAAGCGGCTCGGTGAGGCCGGAGGCCTCGGCGGAACGACCGAGACGCGGACCTTCTACGATGCCTTGAAGAAGGCGATCTCCATCGGCGGAGAAACCATCCGTACGCTCCCGGGACTTCAGCTGCTGGTCGGGTACCTCCGTTCGATCCTTCCGTGAGCCGGCGAGGCGATCGAACGGCGCCGCAAGGCGTTCCACCGGGAGGGCACACCGTTTCGTTTCGGCCCGTCCGCATGTTCTACCCGAATCGAATGGGGGTCGTGCTCCTCCGCATTGGCCGGGGAAGGTGATCGGTGCCACATTCGACGCCGACCGATACCACCCGACGGCACGATTTGTTCGGATGGCGAACCCGACACCGGCTTTTCGTCCGCGTCGGATCGGTGACAGTGGGGCGCCACGAGAACGGCGGCCGCGCGGACGACGGCCGCCCGGGGACGAGAACACGGGAAAGAGAACAAGAGGGACGCCATGACGCTCGCCAACATCCTGGTTCATCTCGATTCGAGTCCGCGTTGCGCGATGCGGACGGCGCTGGCGGTGACGCTGGCGGCGAGGCACGGCGCCCGTCTCACCGGTCTCTTCGCCGAGACGTCCCACGCCCATCGCGTCGGCGTCGTCGCCACCTGGCCGAGCGAGGACCACGTCGCACGGGCTGGCGCGGCCGAGAAGGCCTTCGCCGAGGCCACCGCGTCACTCGGCGAGGCGGCGCGCTTCATCGACGTCAACCGCGGCGGAGAGCAGGAGATCCTGCTGCGGACGACGGCGATCACCCGCCATTTCGATCTGGTGATCCTCGGCCAGACCGAAGAGGGCGGCCGAGTGCCGGCCGACCTGCCCGAGCAGATCGTCGTGGAGAGTGGCCGGCCGGTGCTGATGATCCCCTTCGCCGGGACCTACACCGACGTCGGCCACCGTCCGATCTTCGCCTGGCACCGCTCGCGCGGCGCCGCCCGGGCGCTCGCCGAAGCGCTTCCGCTGGTGCAGCCCGGCGCCGATGCGCTGGTCGTCCAGGCCGCCCACCACGGCGATCCGGCCGACGAGTTCGCGCCGATGGTGGTCGAGCATCTGGCGACGCACGGCGTCGCGGCCCACTACCACACGGTGATGGTCGAGGAGGTCAAGCTGATGGACACGCTGCTCAATCAGGCGGCCGACCATTCCGCCGACCTGATGGCGATCGGCGCCTTCGACCACACCGGCTTCGCCTTCCTCGGCCGCGGCTCCGGCACCCGCTACATCATGCGCCACATGACCCTGCCGGTGCTGTTCTCGCACTGAGCCCCCGATCCTCCGACCACGACGTCACGGCCGGGCTCGTCGCTCGGCCGTTTCGTTTCCGGCCGGCCCGGCGCCGGCTCAGGGCCGATCGAGTCGACCCGCGCGATACATCGGGCCGCCGAGCCAGCGCGGCCAGCCGTAGCCGGTGACGAAGACGAGATCGATGTCGGAGGCGCGCGCCACGATGCCCTCGGCGAGGATCCGCTCGCCTTCGACGGCCATGACGGCGATCAGCCGGTCGACGATCTCCTGCGCGGTGAAGGCGCGACGGGCGATGCCTTTCGACGCCGACTCCTCCTCGCAGAGCCGCGCCACCAGCGGATCGGCCGTCCGCCGGCCCTCGGGATAGGCGTACCAGCCGGCACCGGTCTTGCGGCCGAAGCGGCCCATCTCGCACAGACGATCGGCGACGGCGACGTAGCGCTCGTCGGGCGAGCGGGTCGCCGCCTTGCGCTTGCGCAGGCTCCAGGCGATGTCGAGGCCGGAGAGGTCGAAGACGGCGAAGGGCCCCATCGGCAGGCCGAAGGCCTCGAGCGCCGCGTCGATCTCCTGCGGCAACGCCCCCTCCTCCAGCATGAACTCGCATTCGCGGCGGAACACCGCCCAGATGCGGTTGCCGGCGAAGCCCTCGCAGACGCCGGTGACGATCGGCAGCTTGCCGAGTTTTCGCGCCACGGCGACGACGGTCGCCAGCGTCTCGGCCGAGGTGGTCGCCGTGTCGACCACCTCGGCGAGCCGCATCACCTCGGCGGGCGAGAAGAAGTGCAGCCCGACGAGGCGTTCGGGATGGGCGAGTCCCTCGCCGATGGCATTCGGATCGAGGTAGGAGGTGTTGGTGGCGAGGACGCAATCGGGTCGGACGACGGCGGCGAGGCGGGCGAAGAGATCGCGCTTGACCGCCAGATCATCGAAGACGGCCTCGACCACCAGATCGGCGCCGGCGAGCGCCGAGAGATCGGTGGCGAGGCGTGTGGCGGCGAGCTTCTGGGAAGCGGCGGCGGCGGAGAGACGGCCGGACGCCACCGCCCGATCGCGGATCGCGGCGATACGGTCGCGACCCTTGGCCACCGCCTCGTCGTTCATCTCCACCACCGTGACCTCGAAGCCGGCGTCGACCGCGGCGACCGCGATGCCGGCGCCCATGGTGCCGGCGCCGACGACGCCGAAGCGGGCGACCGGCCGCGGGGCGACGCCGGCGATGCGCTCGATCCGCGCGGCCTCGCGTTCGGCGAAGAAGACGTGGCGCAGGGCGGCGGCCTGATCGGAGGCGACGAGGCGCAGGAAAGTGGCACGTTCGCGAGCCACACCCTCGTCGAAGGGGAGGTCGGCGGCGGCGAGCGTCACCCGCGCCGCTTCGCCCGGCGAGATCTGCCGGCGCGCTTTGTTCTCGACCGCGACCACCGCCGCCTCGGCCGCGACGCGGTCGAAGGGCGGAACGGTGAGGTCGCGGGTGCGGCGCGGCGAATGGCCGACGAGACGCCGGGCGTGGGCGACGGCCGCGGCGACGAGGTCGTCCGTGGCGATCTCGTCGACGAGGCCGAGGCGCGCCGCCTCTTCGGTGGCGAGCCGGCGACCACCGCCGATCATCTCGATCGCCGCGATCATCCCCACCAGTCGCGGCAGGCGCTGGGTGCCGCCGGCGCCGGGGACGATGCCGAGATCGATCTCCGGCTGGGCGAACCTCGTTCCCGGCGCGGCGACGCGGGCGTGGGCGGCGAGCGCCAACTCGCAACCGCCACCGAGCGCGGTGCCGTGGACGGCGACGACGACCGGCTTCCGTGAGGTTTCGATCGCGGCGCAGACGTCGGGCAGGAAGGGTTCGACCGGCGGTTCGCCGAATTCGCGGATGTCGGCACCGGCGACGAAGGTACGGCCGGCCGCGGCGATCACCACCGCCGCGATGCGCGGATTCTCGCCGGCCCGGGCGATGGCCTCGGCGAGGCCGGCGCGGACGTCGCGACCGGCGGCGTTGACCGGCGGGTTGTCGATGGTGACGAGAGCGACGTCGTCGACGAGGGTCCAGCGAACGAGGGGCGAGGCGAGCGGCGGCAGGGACGATGACATCGGGCGGTTCCGGTTGGAGGTCGGGTCCGGCGGATACCGACGCGCCATGCGGGGCACGGCTTCGGCTCGGTTTCGGCCGGGCACGAGATGGTGCGGGAGGATGAGCGGCGGTCGCGGCGGCATCAACCCGGCGTGGAACCGATCGTTTCACTTGTTCGCATCGCGACCGCCCCGAGAAGCAGCGCCCGGATCGACCGCGGCGGGCCGGCGACGCGGACGTGCGACCGGCGTGTCGATCGGAGGCGGGCGCACCGGTGACCGCTTCCTTCGGCCGCGGAGCCACCGCTCGAAATGGTTCCGATCCGGACGGAAGCCGGGAAGCCCCACTTTCCTTTTCCCCTCGCGTGAGATGGGTCCGTCGCGATCGACGCGCTCGCCCGCCGCCGCCGCCTCGATCGATCGCCTGCTTCGGGCTCCCGAGACTTGACGGTGGCGACGACGGGGACGAAAGCTCGGAGCCCACCGGCGGGGC
>JAOTSD010000051.1 GCA_030247555.1 Siculibacillus sp.
ACTTCAACAACACGCCGCTCCTCGCGGCGGCATGAAAGAGGCGGAAATCCACTCAACCGGACCGGGCCTGACTGTTCAAATCAGCGAGACCACCTCTGTGGACGCCGCACTGGTACAAGCCGAGCCACTGGATCGCGGCCTGGGACGTGTTCGGGCGACCGGAGCGAAAGCCGCGCTATGATCGCGCCATCGAATCGTCGTGGTGGATCGACCGCGACCGGGCCGGCGCCCTCGGCAAGGGCCTCTGAGCCAGAGGAGAGACGAGCGAACGATGGGCGCCTACATCCTCCGCCGCCTACTGCTGATGATCCCGACGCTGATCGGCATCATGGCGATCAGCTTCGCCATCGTGCAATTCGCTCCCGGCGGACCGGTCGAGCGGGTGATCGCACAACTGACCGGCACCGACGTCGGTGCGACGGCGCGCGTCTCGGGTGGTGGCGGCGACTTCGCCGGGGCGCGGCCGGGTGGGGCCGGCGGCTCCGACGTGTCGTCCAAGTACCGCGGCGCACAGGGACTCGATCCGGAGTTCATCAAGAAGCTCGAGAAGCAGTTCGGCTTCGACAAGCCGCCGCTCGAGCGCTTCTTCACGATGATGAAGAACTACCTCGTCTTCGACCTCGGCGAGAGCTACTTCCGCTCGATTTCGGTGGGCAAGCTGGTCGCCGAGAAGCTGCCGGTGTCGATGTCGCTCGGGCTGTGGATGCTGCTTCTGTCCTATGGCATCTCGATCCCACTCGGCATCGCCAAGGCGGTGAGGGACGGCGAGCGCTTCGACATGTGGACGAGCGCGGCGGTGATCATCGGTTACGCCATCCCGGGCTTCCTCTTCGGCATCCTCCTGATCGTGCTCTTCGCCGGCGGTTCGTTCTGGGACATCTTCCCGCTGCGCGGCCTGACCTCGGAGGGCTGGTCGAAGATGGCCTGGCCGGAGCGGATCCTCGACTACGCTTGGCACATGGTGCTGCCGATCACCGCCATGGCGCTCGCCGCCTTCGCCACGACGACGCTGCTCACCAAGAACTCGTTCCTCGACGAGATCCGCAAGCAGTACGTGGTGACGGCGCGGATGAAGGGCCTCTCCGAGCACCGCGTGCTCTACGGCCACGTCTTCCGCAACGCCATGCTGCTGGTCATCGCCGGCTTCCCCGGCGCCTTCGTCCACGCCTTCTTCGGCGGCTCGCTCCTGATCGAGACAATCTTCTCGCTCGACGGGCTCGGGCTGCTCGGCTTCGAGTCGGTGGTCAACCGCGACTATCCGGTGGTGTTCGGTACGCTCTGGGTCTTCTCGCTGATGGGTCTGCTGCTCAACCTCGTCTCCGATCTCACCTACACCTGGGTCGATCCGCGCATCGACTTCGAAGCGCGGGAGACGTGACATGGGTCTCGCCGATCGCCTCTCCCCGCTCAACGCCCGCCGCCTCGCCAACTTCCGAGCGAACCGTCGCGGGGCGTGGTCGCTCGTCATCTTCCTCGTCCTGTTCGGCATATCGCTCTTCTCCGAGCTCATCGCCAACGACAGGCCGATCCTCATCGTCTACAAGGGCGAGATCCTGTCGCCGTTGCTGAAGGACTACCCGGAGGAGAAGTTCGGCGGTTTTCTGCCGCAGACGCAGTATCGCGATCCGGTGATCCGCGATGAGATCGAGGCCAACGGCTTCATGATCTGGCCGCCGATCCGCTACGCCTACAACACGCCCAACAACGAGATCCCCGAGCCGGCACCGGCCAAGCCGTCGTGGATGTACGCCGAGGAGAAGCGCTGCGAGCGCTATCCGAAGGGCGTCGACGATCCCGGCTGCACGATGGGCAACTGGAACTGGCTCGGCACCGACGATCAGGCCCGCGACGTCGCCGCGCGCATCCTCTACGGCTTCCGCATCTCGGTGCTGTTCGGCCTCGTGCTGGCGATCGCCTCGTCGGCGATCGGAGTGGCGGCGGGCGCTGTGCAGGGCTATTTCGGCGGCCGCGTCGATCTCGCCTTCCAGCGCTTCATGGAGATCTGGGGCTCGCTGCCCAGCCTCTATCTGCTGCTGATCATCTCCTCGATGTTCGTGCCGACCTTCTGGATCCTGCTCGGCATCCTGCTGCTCTTCTCCTGGACCAGCCTCGTCGGCGTGGTGCGCGCCGAGTTCCTCCGAGCACGCAACTTCGAATACGTCCGCGCCGCCCGGGCGCTGGGGGTGGGCAACGCCCGGATCATGTGGCGCCACCTCCTGCCCAACGCCATGGTGGCGACGCTGACCTTCATGCCCTTCATCCTCAACGGCTCGATCACCACGCTGACCTCGCTCGACTTCCTCGGCTTCGGTCTGCCGCCGGGCTCGCCGTCGCTCGGCGAGTTGCTGGCGCAGGGCAAGAACAATCTTCAGGCGCCCTGGCTGGGGCTGACCGGCTTCGTGATGATCTCGCTGATGCTGAGCCTCCTGATCTTCGTCGGCGAAGCCGTCCGCGACGCCTTCGATCCGAGAAAGACCTTCGGGTGAGCGGGGTGATGAGCATGGATCGATCCGCCCCTCTCCTCTCCGTCCGCGATCTCTCCGTCGCCTTCCGTCAGGGCGGCGGGAGCAACCTCGCGGTCGACCGGGTGTCCTTCGACATCCGGGCGGGCGAGACGCTGGCGTTGGTGGGCGAGTCCGGGTCGGGCAAGTCGGTGACGGCGCTGTCGATCCCCCGGCTCCTGCCCTACCCCGCCGCCTCCCATCCCTCGGGCGAGATCCTCTTCGCCGGGACCGACCTGCTGAAGGCGTCGGAGGCCGAGCTGCGCCGGGTGCGCGGCGCCGACATCACCATGATCTTCCAGGAGCCGATGACCTCCCTCAACCCGTTGCACACGGTGGAGCGGCAGGTCGCCGAGATCCTCGAGATCCACGGCGGCCTCAGCGGCGCCCCGGCGCGAGTCAAGGTGCTGGAACTGCTCGAGGCCGTCGGCATCCAGCGGGCGGCCGACCGGCTCGGCGCCTATCCGCACCAGCTCTCCGGCGGCCAGCGTCAGCGCGTGATGATCGCCATGGCTCTCGCCAACGAGCCGAGCCTGCTGATCGCCGACGAACCGACGACCGCCCTCGACGTCACGGTGCAGGCGCAGATCCTGAAGCTCCTCGCCGAGATCCGCGACCGCATGGGCATGGCGATCCTGTTCATCACCCACGACCTCGGCATCGTGCGCAAGTTCGCCGACCACACTTGCGTGATGACCGGCGGCCGCATCGTCGAGGCGGGGGCGACGGCGGAGATCTTCGCCGCGCCGAAACACGACTACACGAAGAAGCTGCTCGCCGCCGAGCCGCGCGGCGAGCCGCCGACGAGCGATGCGACCCGCCCGGTGGTGGCCGCGGTCGAGAACCTCAAGGTGTGGTTCCCGATCAAGCGCGGCTTCCTTCGCCGCACCGTCGATCACGTCAAGGCGGTCGACGGGGTGTCGGTCGAGTTGCGCGCCGGCGAGACGGTCGGCATCGTCGGCGAGAGCGGATCGGGCAAGACCACGCTCGGGTTGGCGCTGTTGCGCCTCCTGCCGTCGGAGGGCCGCATCGTGGTGCTCGGTCGCGACATCCAGGGGCTCGGGCGCGACGAGATCCGGCCGTTGCGGCGCGACATGCAGGTGGTTTTCCAGGACCCGTTCGGCTCGCTCAGCCCGCGCATGTCGGTCGCCGACATCGTCGCCGAGGGGCTCGAGGTGCACCGCCCGAAGCTCTCGGCCGAGGAGCGCGACATCGAAGTGGTGCGGGTGCTCGACGAGGTCGGGCTCGATCCGGAAACCCGCCACCGCTACCCGCACGAGTTCTCGGGCGGCCAGAGGCAGCGCATCTCGATCGCCCGCGCCATGATCCTCGAGCCGAAGTTCGTCATGCTCGACGAGCCGACCTCGGCGCTCGACATGTCGGTGCAGGCCCAGGTGGTCGACCTGCTGCGCGACCTGCAGAGAAAGCACGGCCTCGCCTATTTGTTCATCAGCCACGACCTCAAGGTGGTGAAGGCGCTGGCCAACCAGGTGGTGGTGATGAAGGACGGCAAGGTGGTCGAGCAGGGGCCCGCGGTGGAGGTCTTCGAGCGGCCGAAGAGCGACTACACCCGCGCCCTGATGGCCGCCGCCTTCCGGCTGGAGGCGGTCGAGGGCGTGGTCAGGCAGTAGGAGCACCGTACCACGGGGTGCACTCCCTCCCCTCTCGCGAGAGAGGGTCGGGAAGAGTGTCGGCGCCCCGTAACACGGCCTCGCCCGTGGAGGCGACCCCTTCCGACCCGGCTCCCGCCGGGCCACCTCCCCGCGAGGGGGAGGGGAAGCCGGCCGCCGGACTCACTCGATGAAGCCGGATGCCACCCTTCAGCGCCACATCAGCTCGGCGCATTTTTCATTGCCACTGAAATACCCCTCGCCTATTCTCCCCCGCATGCGCCTCGACCATTGGCTCACCCGGACGAAGGAATCCCGCAGCGCCTTCGCGCGCCGCGTCGGCCTGTCGCCGGCGGCGGTGACGGCGTTGTGCAACGACCCCACCGTCTGGGTGTCGCGCGAGACGGCCGAGAAGATCGCCCGCGCCACCCGAGGAGCGGTCACCCCCGACGATTTTCTGGGCCTGGCTCCCCGCTCCAAGGCCCTCGAGGAGACGATGATGAACCAGTCCCGTGTCGCAGCGGCGCTGCGCGCCTTCGAACGCGGCGAGATCGTGGTCGTGACCGACGACGACGACCGCGAGAACGAAGGCGACCTGATCGTCGCCGCCGTTCACGCCACGCCGGAGAAGATGGCCTTCATCGTCCGCCACACCTCGGGCATCGTCTGCACGCCGGTCCCGCGCGATCTCGCCCGCAAGCTCCATCTCGAGCCGATGATCGCGGCCAACGACGCGCCGCTCGGCACCGCCTTCACCGTGACGATCGACTATCGCCACGGGCTGACCACCGGCATCTCGGCCGAGGAGCGCTGCAACACGGCGCGGGCGCTGGCCAACCCCAACGTCGGGCCGATGGACTTCGTCCGTCCCGGCCACGTCTTCCCGCTCATCGCCAAGGACGGCGGCGTGCTGATGCGCTCCGGGCACACCGAAGCGGCGGTCGATCTCTGCCGGCTCGCCGGCCTGCCGCCGGTCGGCGTCATCTGCGAGCTGGTCAACGACGACGGCACGGTCAAGCGCGGGCCGGACGTGGCGAAGTTCGCCGAGGAGCACGGCCTCGCCATCGTCTCGGTCGCCGACCTCATCGCCTATCGCCAACGCAACGAACGGCTGGTCGAGCGGGTCGAGGAGTTCGACGTGGAGACGCCGCGCGGCCGTGCCCGGGCGATCACCTACTCGACCCCCTTCGATCCGATGCATCACCTCGCGGTCGTCTTCGGCGACATCCGCGACGGCCGTTCCGTGCCGGTCCGGCTGCATCTCGAGTCGCTCGCCGACGACGTCTTCGGCCGCGACCGCAAGCTCGACCGGCTGATGGAGCGGATGGGTCGCGAAGGGCGCGGCGTCATCGTCTATCTGCGCGAGGGATCGGTCGGCGTCGCCAAGCCGACGCGCGAACCCGAAGCCGGCGCCGACCCGCTCGCCGCCGCCGAGATCGAGGCCCACGCCTCCGCCTCGAGCCGGGCGGAAAACTGGCGCGAGATCGGCGTCGGGGCGCAGATTCTCAAGGATCTCGGCGTCGCCTCGATCCGGCTGATCTCGTCGCGCACCCGCCGCTACGTCGGCCTCGAGGGTTTCGGCATCGCCATCGAGGGCACCGAGGCGATGTGAGCCCGACTTCGGGGGGTCGGCGCGCCGGCCCCCTCGGTCCGCGGCCTCAATCGCCGGTCTCGATGTTCATGTCGATCATCGAACGGCTCCAGTCGGCGATGAAGCGGGTCCGCCGCATGCGGTCCTGGGTAAGCAGCAACGCCGGCCCGATGGCGATCGGTCGACCGGCGCCGGAGCCAAGAATCGACGCCGGACCGTCGACGCCCGGCGGCAGGCCACCGTCGGTGGAGAAGAAGAAGGCCTCCTCGCGGCCGACCTTCTGGCCCCGCGGCGACAGGAGATAGTCGAGGAAGGCGGCGCCTTCGCCGCCCGCCCCCCGCTTCGGCAGCATGGCGCCGCGCGCCAGCACCAGCGTGTAGTCGCGCGGCAGCACGATGCCGATCGGCGCGCCCTTCTTCATCCGACCGTAGGCGTAGGAACCGAGAAGATTGTAGCCGAGCAGGAGTTCGCCGGACGCGACGCCGTCGAGCACCTGATCGGAGCAGCAGCGCAACACCGTCCCCGCCCGTCCCATGCTCTCCAGCAGGCGACCGTAGGTCGTGCCGGTCTGCAGCAGGTCGGAGAAGGCGTAGAGATAGCCGATGCCGGAAAGGCGGATGTCGTAGGTCCCGACCCGCGAGCGGAACAGGTCGGCCCGGGTGCGCAGGAGCTCGGCCAGTTGGTGGTGGCTCGAAGGCGCCATCTCCGGGTCGAGCAGCGTCTTGTTGTAGACGATCACCGCCGGCTCGACGGTGAAGCCGAAGACCTCGTCGCGCCAGCGCGCCCAAGACGGCACCGTCACCCGAGCGGCGTCGGCGAAGCGCCGGGCGCAGCCGTCGTTGGCGAGTTTGACCAGATGGTCGACCGCCGAGGAGAGCAGCAGATCGGCGTAGACGGCGTCCTCGCGGCAGGCATTCGACGCCTCCTCGAACAGCTGCGGCGTGACGTAGTCGTGGTAGTCGACGGTGACGTCGGGACGCAGCCGCTGGAAGTCCTCGATCAACGGCCGCATCGCCGCGAGGTCTGCGGCGGCGCGGATCAGCACCCGCGCCCGCTCGCCACCCGGCGCCGGGAACAGCTCGCGCTCGGCCGCGGCGGCCGCCCCGAAGGTCGCCGCGAGTGCGAGCGTGAAAGCCAGAGCGAAACGTCCTCTCATGACCGGTCGCCACCCTTGGGAAATCGCAGGATCACCGTGAAGCCGTGGTCGGGACACGGCGCGCGGAAGTCGAGCCGGCCGCCGTGCGCCTCGCACACCTCCGCCGCGATGGCGAAGCCGAGCCCCGTGCCGTCGATGCCGGAGGAGGGGCCGCCGAAACGGGTGGTGACCCGCGACCACGCCTCCGACGGGATGCCCGGTCCGTCGTCCTCGACCTCGACGACCACCGTATCCGCGTCGGGCTCGAGCACCCGGACGGTGAGCCGTCCGGGGGCGCCGTGGCGGATGGCGTTGTCGACGACGTTGGAGATCGCCTCGCGCAGGCTGACCGGCTCGCCCTCGATCGTCACCTCGTGCTCGGGCGCCTCCAGCGCCACCACGACGTCGCGCGAAAGCGAGATCGGCACGCCGTCCCTGAGCGCCCGCCGCGCCACCGCCACGAGATCGACCGGTGCGAAGGCGATGGTGTCGGTGCGGTGGATGATCATCGCGTGGCTGAGAATCTGGTTGGTGAGGCGGCCGAGTTGGTCGGCGCGCTCCTTGATGCGCCGGATGCGATCACGCTCGCGATCCTCGAAGTCACCGCGCGACAAGAGGTCGACCTGGGCCGAGAGGGCGGTCAGCGGCGTGCGGATCTGATGGGCGGCGTCGGCGATGAAGCGCTCGAGCAGGGCGATGCGCTCGGCCAGCCGCTCCATGAAGCGGTTGATGGCTTCGGCGAAGGGCTCGAGCTCCTTCGGCGTCGCCACCGTCAGTGCGGTCAGGTCGTTGGGATCGCGCTCGCGCAGGACCTGCGCCAAGCGTTGCAGCGGCACGAGACCCAATCGGATGGCGACGATGGCGCCGAGGAGTCCGACCAGCGAGAGGCCGAGCACCAGCCACACCACTCGCCGCGCCAACGAGGCGGCCAGAGCCTCGCGGGCGAGTTCGGTCTGTGCCACCAACACCTTGACCCGACCGGCGAGACGTGGATCGGCCACCGCCCGCGACACCACCGCCACCCGGACCGGCTCGCCGGCGTAGTGGCGCGGCGTCACCACCGGTCCGCGCGCCGCCCGGTCGAGATCGCGACCGACCTCGAGGTCCTCCGCCCCGGTGATGGTCGTCCCGTCCACGCCGATCACCCGGTAGAAGACCCGGTCACGCTCGGCGAGCGCCAGCATCTCGAAGGCCGAGATCGGAAGGTCGAGAACCAGCCGATCGTCCTCGACCGCGACGGCTTCGGCGATCTGCAACGCCGCGCCGATCAGCAGGCGATCGTAGGTCTCGTCGGCCGCCGTCCGACCCCAGCTCCAGGCGGCCGCCACCAGGGCGACGGCGATCGCCGTCATGACGAGGCCGGTCAGAAGCACCAGGCGGCGGAAGAGCGAGGCTTCACTCCCGATCATGGGCGACCAACCGGTAACCGAGCCCGCGCAACGTCACCACTTCGGCCCGCGCCCCCTCGAGCTTGCGCCTCAATCGACCGATGTAGAGCTCGATGGCGTTGGCGCCCGGCGCCTCTTCGAAGCCGAAGAGCTGGTCGAGCAGTTCCTCCTTGGTGAAGACCTTGCCCGGCCGCGAGGCGAGGATCTCGAGCAGCGTCAATTCGCGTCGCTTCAAACTGACCTCGCGCTGGCCGATGCGCACGGCCCGCGACCGCCGGTCGACGACGAGGTCGCCGACCCGGATCTCGTTCGAGGCACCGCCCGCCTGCCGCCGCATCAGCGCTCGGGCCCGCGCCTCCAGTTCGCGGAAGTCGAAGGGCTTGACCAGATAGTCGTCGGCACCGAGGTCGAGTGCACCGACCCGGTCGTCGACCTCTGAACGGGCGGTGAGCACCAGCACCGGCACGGCGTTGCCCGCGGCCCGCAGCCGTTCGAGGATCCGGAAGCCGCTCATCCCGGGCAGATTGACGTCGAGAATGACGAGATCGTAGGCGGTGTAGTCGAGAATTTCGCTCGCCGCGCTCCCGTCCGTCTCCCAGTCGACCGCATGACCGGCACGCTCGAAGCGATCGACGATCGCCTCCGCCACGTCCCTCGTGTCCTCGGCGAGGAAGATGCGCATGGCTGCCCTCGACGGCATTCATGCCGTGACAGGTTGGTGACAGGTCGCCAAGCTAACAATCGTCGTCGAACCCGTCCACCAAGAACGCGGGAAGAACAGACGTGGAGGAACCGCCGGAGCACCCGGACGACAGCCCCGGTCCCGAGAAGCCGTCGCCATGACGACGGCCGACCGCCGCGACGATGTCGTCGCGCGGCGGAGATGTCCCCTTTCGAGGAAACGTTCAGAGAGGAACGAAGACGATGCCGATCTTCACCCGGAAGACCAAGATGCTGACCTGCGCCATGGTTCTCTTCGGCGCCACCACCGCATTCGCGGCGCCCGAGAAGACCGAGTGCCTCGCCGGTGCCAAGCCCGGTGGCGGCTTCGACCTGACCTGCCGCCTCGCCGCCAATTCGCTGCTCGCCACCAAGGCGATCCCGGTGCCGATGCAGGTCACCTACATGGAAGGCGGCGTCGGCGCCGTCGCCTACAATCACGTGATCTCCAAGCGGGCCGACGACGCCTCGCTGATCACCGCCGCGTCCTCCGGCTCGGCGCTGCTCATCGCCCAGGGCAAGTTCGGCAAGTACGACGCCTCCGCGGTGCGCTGGCTCGCCGGCCTCGGCGCCGACTACGGCGTGCTCGTGGTCGCCGCCAACTCGCCGATCAAGTCGCTGAAGGATCTGGTCGCCGCCTACTCCAAGACGCCCAACGACTTCCCCATCGGCGGCGGCGGCGCGGTCGGCAGCCAGGACTGGATGAAGGCGGCCCTGATGGCCAAGGCCGCCGGTCAGGCGCCGAAGTCGATGCGCTACGTGGCGCTCGAGGGCGGCGGAGCGGTGGTCACCGCCCTGGAGGGCGGCCACATCAAGATCGCCTCCGGTGACGCGGCCGAGATGGTCGCCCATCACACCGCCGGCAAGATCCGCATTCTCGCCGTCATGTCCAAGGAACGCCTGCCGGGCGTCCTCAAGGACGTGCCGACCGCCAAGGAGCAGGGCATCGACGTCGACTGGACGGTGTGGCGCGGCTTCTACGTCGGACCCAACGTCTCCGACGCCGATTACGCCTGGTGGAGCAAGACCTTCGAGAAGCTGTCGACGACTCCGGAGTTCATCGCCGAACGCGAAGCGCGCGGCCTCTTCCCCTTCACCACGATCGGCAAGGCCTTCGACGATCGGGTGAAGGCCGACGTCGCCCGCTTCAAGGCGCTGGCCGCCGAGGCCGGTCTGTGATCGAGAGGCCGTGGGCGCGCCGACGCGCCCACGGCCTCTCGTCCCTCTCGAAATCACACGGGTGAACCATGCACGGTGACCACGGTGCCATGCTGCGCCATGGCCGTATCGGTGCGGCCGTCCTCTTCGTCTTCGCCCTCGCCTTCGGGTGGATGGGCAGCCGCATCGAATATGCCTTCTCCTCTGACCCGCTCGGGCCCCGCACCTTCCCGGTGGCGCTCGCCATCGTTCTGGCCGTTCTGGCGGCGCTGAACTTCCTTCGCCCGGGGCGCAACGAAGGCTGGCCGCGGGGCGCCACCCTCGTCGGCGCCGTCGCCCTGCCGGCCCTGGTCTGCGCCACCGGATTGCTGTTCGAGCCGGCCGGGTTCCTCGTCGCGATCTTCGTGCTGACCACGGGGGCGAGCCGCGCCTTCGGCGCCTCCTGGCCCCGCTCGATCGGCGCCGGGATCGCCCACGCCATCGGCTGGTACGTGCTCTTCGGTGTTCTTCTCGAGGTGCAACTGCCCGCCGGCGATCTCTTCAAGTCCCTTCTCAAGCGGTGACGCGCCCGAGCCCGACGGAGTTCGAACCATGAATCTCGACTACCTGTGGACCGGTTTCGCCGTCGCGCTGACGCCGACCAACCTCCTCATCGGTTTCGTCGGCGCCTTCCTCGGCACGCTGATCGGCGCCCTGCCGGCGATCGGCCCGATCAACGGCATCGCCCTGTTGCTGCCGATCGCCTACACCATGGGCCTGCCGCCCGAGAGCACGATGATCCTGCTCGCCGGCATCTACTGCGGCGCCGAATACGGCGGCCGCATCTCGTCGATCCTGCTCAACGTGCCGGGCGACGCCGGCGCGGTGATGACCGCCCTCGACGGCAACCCACTCGCCAAACAGGGCCGCGCCGGCGAGGCGCTGGCGATCTCCGGCCTCGCCTCCTTCTTCGGCGGTACCGTCGGCACCATCGGCCTGGCACTCTTCGCCCCGGCGCTCGCCGCCCTCGCCATCGGCTTCGGCCCGGCCGAATACTTCGTGCTGATGGTCTTCGCCTTCGCCACCCTCGGTTCGATGGTCGGTTCCGATCCGGTCAAGACGCTGATCGGCTGCACCCTCGGCCTGATGTTGGCGACCGTCGGCCTCGATCCGACCTCGGGCGCCTATCGTTTCACCTTCGACGAGCCGGAGCTCGGCGACGGCATCGAGTTCGTCGTACTGGTCATCGGCCTGTTCTCGATCTCCGAGGCGATCAACATCCTCGAGCATCAGAGCAAGGGCGGCGAGATCATCAAGGTGCTCGGCCGCTCGCTCGCGCGCCTCGAGGACATCAGCAAGTGCGTGTGGACGGTGGTGCGCTCGTCGGTCATCGGCTTCGTCGTCGGCGTCCTCCCCGGCACCGGCGCCTCGGTCGCCTCGGCCATCGCCTACATGACCGAGAAGCGCATCAACGATCGCGACGGCACCTTCGGCAAGGGCGACGTCCGCGGTCTGGCGGCCCCCGAGGCCGCCAACAACGCCACCGCCGCCGGCGCCTTCGTGCCGATGCTCACCCTCGGCGTCCCCGGATCCGGGACCACCGCCGTGATGCTCGGCGCGCTGATGCTCTACAACATCCAGCCCGGTCCGCAGCTCCTCACCGAACGGCCCGAGATCGTCGGTGGTCTGGTCGCCTCGATGTTCATCGGCAACCTGATCCTGCTCGCCCTCAACCTGCCGCTGGTCAAGATCTTCGCTCGGGTGCTGACCCTGCCGAACTGGATCCTGGTGCCCTCGATCCTCGTCCTGTCGGTGGTCGGCGTCTATTCGACCCATTCGAGCGTGCTGTCGATCCTGTTGATGCTCGGCATCGGCGTCGCCGGCTGGATGCTGCGCAAGCTCGACTTCGAGATGGCGCCGATCATCCTCGGCTTCGTCCTCGGCAAGGTGATGGAGGTCAACCTGCGCAACGCTCTGGCGATCTCCGGCGGCGATCTCGCCATCCTGTGGTCATCGACGATCTCGCAGGTGCTCTGGGTGATGGCGATCGGCATCGCCGTGCTGCCCTGGTTCCTGGCCCGCCGGATGAAGCGGCTGCGAGCGATCGAGGCCAAGGCCGAAGCGGCCGACCTGCCCGAGGACTGACCGGACGCGCCGCGATCCCCTCGCCCATATGCCTCCCGCCTCTACCGCCGCCCCTCGCCGGGGCGGCGGTGTCGTTTCGGCGCGAGGCGCGGCGGCGATCGAACGGGCCCCGGAGCGGCTCAGGCGCTCTTCTCGACCAGGGCGACGAGGCCTTCGAGCAGGGCGCGCGGCGAGGGCGGGCAGCCCTTGATGTGGAGATCGACCGGGATCACCGCGTCGACCCCGCCGACCACCGCATAGGATCCGGCGAAGAGGCCGCCGTCGAAGGCGCAATCGCCGACCGCCACCACCCATTTGGGATCGGGCGTGGCGGCGTGGGTGCGCTCCAGCGCCTCGCGCATGTTGGCGGTCACCGGTCCGGTGATCATCAGCACGTCGGCATGACGCGGCGAGGCGACGAAGCGAAGGCCGAAGCGCTCGAGATCGTAGTAGGCGTTGTTCAACGCATGGATCTCGAGTTCGCAGCCGTTGCAGGAGCCGGCGTCGACCTCGCGGATGGCGAGCGAGCGGCCGAGCCGGCGGTGGGCGAGCGCATCGAGCCGCCGGCCGAGTTCGGCGAGTGCCGCCTCGTCGGGGACGGGCGCCTTCTCGGTCACCGGGCGGCGCAGCAGGCTCTCGATCAGGAATTTCGGCATGTCGTCCGCCTCACAGATCGTGGCCCGAATAGGAACAGTTGAACGACTTGTTGAGGAGCGGGAAGTCCGCCACGATGTTGTGGGCGATCGCGGCCTCGAGCAGCGGCCACTGGAACACCGAGGCGTCGCGGAAATGTGCCCGCGCGATACGGCCCTCGGCGTCGAGACGCAGCCAGATGAAGGAATCGCCCCGGAAGGCCTCGGTCATCGCCACACCTTCGCGACCGGCGGCGCCGGCCGCATCGACCTCGACGCGATGCGGCCCCGCCGGCAGGCCGGCGAGGATCTGCTCGATCAGCTTCAGGCTCTCGCCGATCTCCAGGATGCGGACCCAGACGCGGGCGTCGACGTCGCCGGTCTCACGGACGGGCACGTCGAAACGCAGGACGTCGTAGGGCGGGTAGCCCGGCAACCGCCGCGAATCGAAGCGACGCCCGCAGGCGCGCCCGACGTGGCCGCCGGCGCCCCAGCGGCGGGCCAGCGCCGGGTCGAGCCGGCCGGTGGTGACGGTGCGATCGAGCAGCGACACGGTGTTGTCGTAGAGATGGATCAGCGGGCGGAAACCTTCGCGCACCGCGGTGGCCGTCTCGGCGATGGGTCGCGGATCGACGAGGTCGACGCCGGTGCCGCCGGGCACTACCCGATCCATCATCAGGCGATGACCGAAGGCGACGTCGGCGGCGCGCAACACGCGTTCGCGCAACTGACCGCAGCGGTTGAGCATCTGCGAGAAGGCGGCGTCGTTGCAGACCGCGCCGACGTCGCCGAGATGGTTCGCCACCCGCTCCATCTCGGCCATCAGGGCGCGCAGCCAGTGGGCGCGCTTCGGCACGGCGATGCCGACGGCGGCCTCCACGGCACGAGCGAAGGCGAGCGACCAGGCGACGGTCGAATCGCCGGAGACGCGGGCGGCGAGTGCGGCGGCCCGGTCGAGATCGGCGCCGATCATCAGCCCTTCGATCCCCTTGTGGACCCAGCCGAGGCGCTCCTCCAGGCGGATCACCGTCTCGCCGTTGGCGGTGAAGCGGAAATGGCCCGGCTCTATGATGCCGGCGTGCACCGGCCCGACCGGGATCTGGTGCATCGGCGGGCCTTCGGCCGAGAGGAAGGCGTAGGGCGCGCCCTCGGCCGGCGCCGGTTCGGCGGCACCGAGGGGATGGCGCAGACCCCAGCGGGAATGGTCGAGCCAAGGGCGGTCGTCGGGACACCCGTCGGGCACGAGGCCGACCATCTCGCGCAGGGTGCGCTCGAGCCGGAGCGCCGGAGCGTGGGTGACTCCGACCGAAGGAAAGCGGCCGTCGGGACAGGCGAGCGAGAGAACGAGGACCTCGCCGGTCTCCTCTTCGATCAATCCCATGTGGACATGGCCGGGTTCGCCCCACAGGGCGGTGAGGATCACGTCGCCGGCGTGGAGACCGAAGATGGCGCGGATCCAGGTCTCCTCGTCGACGCGGATGCGCGGCCAAGGCTTCTGGTCGAAGACCTCGAGTGCGGCATCGAAGAGGGCGGCTCTCAGCGACATGGGCGCCTCCTCATCCCAGCATCCGGGCGACGTGCTGGAACCAAGCCACCAGCGGCGGCGGCAGCCACAGGCCGGCGGTGAGCACCAGGGCGAGATGGGCCACCATCGGCAGATAGGAGGCTTCCACCGGCTCGGACCGGCCCTCCGGTTCGCCGAAGGCGACGTCGCTCAGGCGCAGCACGAGCGCGCCGAAGGCGACGATCAGGCCGAAGACCAGTGGAACCGCCAGCAGAGGGTGGCGGGCGAAGGTGGACGACACGATCAGGAACTCGCTCATGAAGATGCCGAGCGGCGGCAGTCCGGCGATCGCCGCCACGCCGACGACGAGGCTCCAGCCGAGCATCGGATGCGACTGGGTCAGGCCGCGGATCTCGGCGAGACGCTGAGTGCCCTTCGCCTGGGCGATCTGGCCGACGGCGAAGAAGATCGCCGACTTGGTCAGCGAATGCATGGTCATGTGCAGGAGACCGGCGAAGTTGGCGAGCGGCCCGCCCATGCCGAAGGCGAAGGTGACGAGCCCCATGTGCTCGATCGAGGAGTAGGCGAAGAGCCGTTTGATGTCGCGCCGGCGGTAGAGCATGAAGCCGGCGAAGATCAGCGACAGCAGGCCGAGGGTGGCCATCAGGGGTCCCGGCGCCACCGTTCCCGGATTGGCGGCGAGCAACATCTTGAAGCGCAGCAGCGCATAGAGCGCGACGTTGAGCAGGAGCCCCGAGAGCACCGCCGAGATCGGCGTCGGGCCCTCGGCGTGGGCGTCGGGCAGCCAGGCGTGCAGCGGCGCCAGCCCGACCTTGGTGCCGTAGCCGAGCATCAGGAAGACGAAGGCGACGTTGAGCAACTCCGGATTGAACTTCGCCGCCTCGGCGACGAGCACCGTCCACACCATGGCCTTCTCGCCTTCGCCGATCGCCGGCTGGGCCGCCATGTAGACGAGGATGGTGCCGAAGAGCGCCAGCGCGATGCCGACCGACCCGAGAATGAAATACTTCCAGGCGGCCTCGAGCGCGTCGTGGGTGCGGTAGATGCCGACCATCAGCACCGTGGTCAGCGTCGCCAGTTCCACCGCCACCCACATCAGGCCGATGTTGTCGGCGAGGAGCCCGAGGTTCATGGCGAAGGCGAGGGCCTGATACATGCCGTGGTAGAAGCGCAGATGGCCGAGCGTCAGCCGGCCGATCTCGATCTCGTGGGCGATGTAGCTCGCCGAGAACACCGAGGTGGTGAAGCCGACGAAGGTGCCGAGCACGACGAAGACGACGTTGAGGTCGTCGACGAAGAGAAGACCTCCGCCGGGGGGGCGCTCGATCAGAAGGGTGAGCGCCATCAGGAAGGTGAGAAGCGAGGCTCCGACGTTGAGACGGGCGCTCCAGCGCCGGCCGGGCAGTGCGGCGAGCAGGATCGCCGCGAGCGCCGGCACGGCGATCACCGCATCGACCGGACGGAAGGGCAGGAGAGCGAGGATCGAGGTCATTGGCGGCCCTCGCGATAGTCGTCGAGCGCGTGGGTGTCGACGCTGTCGAAGCGTTCGCGGATGCGGAAGAGGAAGACGCCGATGACGATGAAGGCGACCAGCACCGAGAAGGCGATCGAGATCTCGACCACCAGCGGCATGCCCTTGGCACCGGCGGCGGCGAGGATCAGACCGTTCTCGAGGCTCATGAAGCCGATGATCTGGGAGACGGCGTTGTAACGCGTCACCATCATCAGAAGGCCGAGCAGGATCACCGAGAGGGCGAGGGCCACGTCCTCGCGAGCGAGCGGATCGGCGTCCGCCGCCGCCTGCAGCATCACCATCATCGACAGGGCGACGAGGGCGATACCCATCAGCATGGTCAGGCCGATGCCGCCGACCGTTTCGATGCTGCGGTGGATCTCCAGCCGCACCACCATGCGCCGAAGCGCCAGAGGAATGACGATCGCCTTGAGCACCAGCGCGATCGCCGCCGTGACGTAGAGGTGCGGCGCCTGTTGGATGAAGGCCTGCCAAGCGACCGAGGCGGTGAGCACCACGGCGTGGAGGGCGAAGACGTTGAGCAGGCCGAACATGCGGTTCTGGTAGAGCAGCATGAAGCTGACCAGCACCATGCCGCCGGCGAGGAGATGGGCGAGATCGAGAGCGAAGCCACCCATCAGAAGCTCCTCGAGACGAAGAGAAGAAGGGTGCCGAGGAAGCCCAGCATCAGGGCCGAGCCGAGCAGTTCGGGCACGCGGAAGACCCGCATCTTGGCGATCGAAGTCTCGAAGAAGACCAACAGGAAGGCGCCGATCGTGATCTTGGCGAGATGGGTCACGGCGCCGACCACCAGGGGCCAGAAGCCGGAGTGCGGCGGAGCGAGCCCCCAGGGGACGAAGACGCAGGCGATCAACGAGACGTAGAGCAGGAGCTTCAACGCCGCGGCGAGTTCGATCACCGCGAGGTGGCGACCGGAATATTCCAGCACCATCGCCTCGTGCACCATGGTGAGCTCGAGGTGGGTCGCCGGATTGTCCACGGGGATGCGGGCGTTCTCGGCGAGTGCGACGATCACCAGCGCCACCAGCGCCATGCCGAGCGAGACCCTGAGCGAGACGTGGGTGAGCATGAAGTTGGCGACGAAGGAGAGCTGCGTCGAGCCCGCGACCAGCGCCACGACGAAGACCATCATGATCATCGCCGGCTCGGCGAGCGAGGCGAAGAGCATTTCGCGCGAGGCGCCGATGCCGCCGAAGGCGGTGCCGATGTCCATGCCGGCGAGCGCCAGGAAGAAGCGGGCCGAGGCGAGCAGCGCGGTGATGGCGATGAGATCGGCGGTCCAGGAGAACTGCAGGCCGGTGGCGAAGGTCGGCACCAGCGCCGCGGCGACCCAGGTGGCGGCGAAGATCATGTAGGGCGCCGTGCGGAACAGCCAGGAGGCGTTCTCGGCGAGCACCACGTCCTTGCGCACCAGCTTGGCGAGGTCGCGATAGGGCTGTAGGAGCGGCGGGCCGACGCGGTCGAGCATGCGCGCCTTGAACTTGCGGGTGAGCCCGAGCAGCAACGGCGCCAGCACGAGCACGAAGACCATCTGGGCGCCCTGAATGGCGAGATCACGGATCATGCCCATATCGCCACCACCACGAGAAGCCCGACGAGGGCCGCGAAGACCAGACTCAGGTAGCTGCGGATCGACAGGAACTGCAGCGTGTTGAGCCGTTCGGCGAGACGCGAGACACGGCCGGAGATCGGCGCGTAGAGGATCTCCCAGGGCAGATCGTGCCTGACCACCTTCAGGCGCGCCGGACTCGGATCGCCGGGCGGAGGCATCCAGCGTTCGATGTAGGAGCCGAAGGCGACCGGGCCGAAGACGCGACGGATCGGCATGGCGAAGCTGTCGGCGGTGTACTGCGTCGCCGGGCTCGCGTCGGGGAAGCCGCAGTCCCACGCCGGGCCGCGGCGAATCGTCTTCGAGGCGAAGCGGTGGATGGCCCAGATCACCAACCCCGAGGAGATCAGGATGAAGATGAAGACCAACATGCCGGAATAGGAGGAGCGACCCTCCGAAACCGGCACGATCGACAGCGACGGGAACAGCGGCTGCGGCGGCATGTCGTGGCCGACGAGCTGGATCGCCACGCTCGACGCCGCGTCGATGACCAACCCGGGGACGATACCGGCGAGGAGGCAGAGGCCGAGCAGCAGCGCCATCGCGGTGCGCGAGAGGATGTCGACCTCGCGAGCCTCGGCGGCGGCGGCCGAACGCGGCCGGCCGAGGAAGGCGACGCCGTAGGCGCGCACGAAACAGGCACCCGCCAACGCCGCCGAGAAGGCCAGCGCCGCGCCGACCGCCGGCACCATGAACTTCAACGCCCACTGCGGCAGGTCGGGAGAGAGCAGGATCGCCTGGAAGATCATCCACTCCGAGACGAAGCCGTTGAGCGGCGGCAGGGCGGAGATCGCCACGGCGCCGCCGAGGACGAAGAAGGCGGTCACCGGCAGGCGATGGATCAGGCCGCCGAGCTTCTCGATGTCGCGTTCGCCGGTGGCGGTGAGCACCGCGCCGGCGCCGAAGAACATCAACCCCTTGAACAGCGAATGGTTGAGGGCGTGGAAGAGGGCGGCGGTGACGGCGAGCGCCGCCGGTCCGGCCATCTCGTTGGTACGGAAGGCGAGCGCCAACCCGAGGCCGATGAAGACGATGCCGATGTTCTCCACCGTCGAGTAGGCGAGCAGTCGCTTGAAGTCGCGTTCGAGGATGGCGTGGAGAACGCCGAGCACCGCGGTGAGCGCGCCGAGCCCCATCACCACCGCGCTCCACCACCAGACGGGCTCGCCGACGAGATCGAAGACGATGCGGACGAAGCCGTAGACCGCCACCTTGGTCATCACCCCGCTCATCAACGCCGAGACGTGGGAAGGAGCGGCGGGGTGGGCGAGCGGCAGCCAGACGTGCAGCGGCACGAGTCCGGCCTTGGATCCGGCGCCCAACAGGGCGAGCACCAGCACGAGCCCCGGCAGCCAGGGTTCGCGGACGCGGTTGCCCATCTCGGCGAAGGCGTAGACCCCGTCCGGGCCGGCCATCAGGCCGAAAGCGAGGAGCAGCATCAGCGTGCCGAAACTCGCCATCACCAGATAGACGTAGCCGGCGCGACGGTTCTCCTCTTCGTGATGATGCGCCATGACCAGCGCCCAGGAGGCGAGCGACATGAACTCCCAGCCGACGAGGAAGGAGAAGGCGTCGGCGGAGAGGATCACCAGATTCATGCCGGCGAGAAAGGCCGGATAGAAGGGCAGCACCCGCTCCGGGTGGTCCTCGTGGGCGCCGTACCCGAGCGCGTAGAGGCTCGCCGTCGCGGCGCCGAGGTCGACGACGACGAGGAAGAAGGCGGAGAGCGGATCGATCCGAAAATGGGCTCCGACCCAGGGCAGGCCGAGCGGCAGCACCACTTCGCCGGCGACATCGAGGTGGCCGAGCAGCGCGGCGAGCGCGGTGACGAAGAGGACAAGCGCGGCGAGGCCGGAAGTACCGTAGACAACCGGTGTCGCGATCGCCGGGCGGCGCGACGCCAACGGCGCGGCGATCGCCACCAGGATCAGGACGGCGACGCTTCCCAGAGCGACGACCACCGGCATGAACACCCCCTCATCGGCCGTATCGGCCCCGCCGGCGCACGCCGTCTCGGCGCCGATTCCCCTGTCGCCCATGCGCGATCTGCCGGCCTCTCGCCGCGAAGGGCGATCGACCGGAGCCTCGGGCCTATTCCGGCCGGAGGCTCCGAGGTCGGCGGTCTCTCACACCGGCGTTCCCCGTTCGAAAACGAACTCCACTCCGCCGCGGGCGGCGGCGGGCATCCGGTTTCCGGTCATCCCGAGACGGTCGACCGTCCGGGCACGTTCGTTCTTCGTGATTCTTCGCGGAGGGGATGATAGAGCGGGCCAAGCGCCGGAGTCATCACGGCTTTTCGGCGGATGTACGTTTTTTTTCCGACACCCGCCGAACGGACGCGGTCGCGAACGGCGGTCCTCAGACGCCGAAAGTGGCGGTGAGCGAGGCCCGCCCCAGCCGATGAGCGTTGGTCATGAAGCCGACCAACGCTCCGGAAGCATCGGAGTTCACCCCGAGTTCGGCCACCGACACGGCGTGGACCGTGAAGATGTAGCGATGGAGCTCGCCCGGAGGCGGGGCGGCACCGCCGAAGTGGGAGAAGCCGAAGTCGGTGCGCGACTGCACCGCGCCCGAGGGCAGGCCGCCCCTGCCGGAGCCGGCGCCGGTCGGCAGTTCGTGGACGAAGGCCGGGATGCCGGAGACGATCCAGTGCCACCAGCCCGAGCCGGTCGGTGCATCCGGATCGTAGCAAGTGACGACGAAGCCGGCGGTTCCCTCCGGCTCCCCCTCCCAAGCGAGGTGCGGCGACAGGTTGCCGCCGATGTAGCCCATGCCGTCGAAGACCTGCGCCTGCGGCAGCGTGCCGCCGTCGACGAGATCGTTGCTCCACACTCTGAAGGTCATGACGTCCTCCCGGATCGTTGCCGATGGGTTACATCCTCGCCCGATCGCGGCGCGGCGCAACCCGTCTCCGCCGGGATCGGCGTAGTTTCGCCGCGCTCTCCACCGACGTCGCGCCCGCGTCACGCGAAGCGGCGATCAAGGGCGGCGAAAATGGTCTATGGATGGGTGCTCGCCCCATTCGATGAGAGCCGACGATGAGCGACTTCCTACTCGACCCGCGCCTCGCCGCCGACACGCTGACGGTCCTCGATCTCCACCTGTCGCGTCTCCTGATGATGCGGGACGGCAATTATCCTTGGCTGATTCTGGTGCCGCGGCGGTCCGGTGCAGTGGAGATCCTCGATCTCGACACGGCCGATCGGGCGCGTCTGTGGGACGAGGTCGAGCGGGTGGCGGCGGCGCTCGCCGCCGAGACCGGGGCCGACAAGCTCAACGTCGCGGCGTTGGGCAACGTCGTCTCCCAACTCCACGTCCACGTCATCGCCCGCTTCCGCGACGACGCCGCCTGGCCGGCGCCGGTGTGGGGCAAGGTGCCGCCGATCGGGCTGGACGAGGCGAAGGCCGCCGCCCTCGTCGCGGCGCTGAAGATGCGCCTCGCCGCCGCCTGACGATCGAGGAAGGAGCTCCCCTTGCGCGAGACCGAGGCAGCCGAACACTCCGCCCGCTTCCGCTTCGCCGTGAACCGGCTCGACCGGCGCGCCGACCTGCGCGACGATGCGGCGGCGCTGTCGCGGTTGCTCGCCGATCCGGCGGCGAGGTTCATGGTCGTCGCCGGCGATCGTCCACTGGTGTCGCGCGGTGCCGCACCGACCGCCTTCCACGACCGCGCCGCGGCCGAGACGCTCGGGGCGATGTTCGATCGTGCCGTCTTTCTCGGGTCGGCGGCGGCCGGTGACGGGAGCCCGTGGTTCGCGACGCGCACCCGGCTCGACGAGGCGGCTCTCGCCCGATGGTCGGACTTCGAGGTCGGCGACCTCAGGGCATCGGCCATCGCCGGAGTTCTGCCGGCCGAGGAATACGGCGCCCTCGCCCAGGGCCGCGCCTGCCTCTTCTGGCATTCGACGCATCGCTTCTGTTCCCGTTGCGGGGCGGTGAGCGAGATGGCTTCGGGGGGCTGGAAGCGTGTCTGCCCGGCTTGCGGGGCGGAACATTTCCCGCGCACCGATCCGGTGGTGATCATGCTCGTCACCGACGGCGACCGCTGCCTGCTCGGCCGTCAGTCGCGGTTCCCCCCCGGCATGTGGTCGTGCCTCGCCGGATTCATGGAGCCCGGAGAGACGATCGAGGCGGCGGTCCGGCGCGAGACGGCGGAGGAAGCGGGCATCGCCGTCGGGCGGGTCGACTATTTCGCCTCCGAACCCTGGCCCTTCCCCGCCTCGCTGATGATCGGGGCGATCGGGCGCGCCGTGAGCCGGGGGATCCGCCGCGACGAGACCGAACTCGAGGACTGTCGCTGGTTCTCCCGCGCCGAGGTCGCGCGGATGCTCGCGGGCGACCACCCGGAGGGGCTCTTCGTGCCGCCGCCGATCGCCATCGCCAATCACCTTCTCATGGCATTCGTGCGCGAAAGTGCAGAATAAACCGACCGTCAACCATGTCGGGCGAAGGACCTTCGCCCGGACGGCGGTCGGGCGCCACGGAAATGGCTCTTTAAAAGACAGCGATTATCGTCGGCGGTCGAGTTCGCAGAAGACGACATGAAACCCGGTCTTCGCGCGGAGAGCTTTCGATGATGAACATCTTCAAGCGTGGAACACCGAGATCGACTCCCCGGCTGGCGCCGAAGGTCGAGAAGGTCATTCTCGCGACGATCTTCGCTGCGCTCTTCACGATCGATCTGCAATGGGGCATCCTGCGACGCTTCTTCGAGCTGATCCAGGGCATGCAGTCGACCTTCGGGTCGGTGGCTCTGTCGGCCGGTTTCGCCGTCTGGGTCGGCGGCTTCGCCTATGCGGCGCGTCGGCGCTCCGAACTCGCCGATGCCAGAATGGCGCGTGCCGTCGCCGAAGAGGCGGCCGAGACCATGGGTGTGCTCGACGGGCTCACCGGTCTGCCCAATCGCCAGGGCCTGAAGCTCGAGCTGTCGCGCCGCATCACCACGATGACGCCGGGCGGCACCGGCGGAACGATCTTCGCTTTCGACATCGACCGCTTCAAGATGCTCAACGACGTTCGCGGCAACGTCGTCGGCGATCAGGTGCTGATCGAGATCTCCGATCGCCTCGCCACGGCCGTCGCCGACGGCGACTTCGTCGCCCGCGTCGGCGCCGACGAATTCCACGTACTCGCCGCCATCGACGATCCCGACCGCGCCAAGATCTTCGCCGAGCGGCTGCAGAGCCAGATCTCGCGTCCGATCCACAACGGCCCGGCGCCCTTGCAGGTCCACGCTTCCGTCGCCTTCGCCCGCTTCGACGGCGAGGACGACTCGAACGATCCGATCGCCATCATCCGGCGCGTCGACATCGCCCTGCAATACGCCAAGGCCGACGGCGGCAGCGGCGTCTCGGCCTTCGAGGACGACATGGAGATGTCGATCCGCGAGCGCGCCCAGCTCGAACGCGATCTCGAGGTGGCCATCGCCACCGGCCAGATTCAGCCCCACTTCCAACCGGTCATCGACCTCCAGTCGAATTCGATCACCGGTTTCGAGGTGCTGGCGCGTTGGGATCACCCCGAACGCGGCCTGATCTCGCCGTCGGTGTTCATCCCGATCGCCGAGGAGATGGGCAAGCTCGGCGAACTGACCAAAGTGATCCTGCGCCGAGCCTGCGGCGCGGCGCGCGACTGGCCGAACCACATCAAGCTCGCCGTCAACATCTCGCCGGTCGACTTCAAGAACCCCTGGCTCGCCCAAGAGATCCTGCAGACGCTGACCGAGGTCGGCTTCCCGCCCCAGCGCCTCGAACTCGAGATCACCGAGAACGCGTTGGTCGTCGACCACGAGCAGGCGATGAAGACCATCACTTCGCTGAAGAACCAGGGCATCTCCATCGCCCTCGACGACTTCGGCACCGGTTATTCGTCGCTGCATCACCTGCGCGTGCTGCCCTTCGACAAGATCAAGATCGACCAGTCCTTCGTGAAGACCATGCGCGACAACGCCGACAGCCGGATGATCGTCAAGGCGATCATCGGCCTCTCGGGATCGCTCGGTCTGCCGACCACGGCCGAGGGCATCGAGACCAACAACAACGCCGACATCCTGCGCGACCTCGGCTGCACCCTGGGTCAGGGCTTCCTGTTCTCCAAGGCGGTGCCGTCCAGAGAGGTGCCGCAGCTCCTCGACACGCTCGCCGAGCAGGCGGTCCATCCGGAAAACCGCCTCGACGTCGAAGGTGTCGCGGAGTCCGAGTTGGTCACCCCCCAACCGATGGCGCCGCGCGCCGAGGCGGAGGTCGCCACCGCGCCAGAGGAAAACGGCGAGGACATGCTCGAGGCGGCGCGCCGCATCGCCTGATGGCGGCACGCCCCCGGAACACGCGAACGCCGCCGCGGATCCCCGCGGCGGCGTTTCGATTCTTCCGCCCGCACGACGGGGCGGGGTGCGCGGTCAGGCGGCGCGCTTCAGCACGTCGGCGAGCTTGCCGAAGAGTTCGTCGATGTCCGACTTCTCGATGATCAGCGGCGGGGAGAGCGCGATGATGTCACCGGTGGTGCGGATCAGGAGGTCGTGCTCGAAGGCGTCGAGGAAGCAGGAGAAGGCCCGCTTCGTCGGCTCGCCGGCGATCGGGTCGAGTTCCACCGCGCCGATCAGACCGAGGTTGCGGATGTCGACGACGTGCGGCAGGCCCTTCAGCGAATGGAGCGCGTCGGCCCAGTAGGCGCCGAGTTCGGCACCGCGCGTGAGCAGCCCCTCCTCGGCATAGGTGTCGAGGGTGGCGATGCCGGCGGCGCAGGCGATCGGATTGCCCGAATAGGTGTAGCCGTGGGCGAACTCGATCATGTGTTCGGGGCCGCTCATGAAGGTGTCGTGGATGCGGCCCTGGACGAAGACGCCACCCATCGGAATGACGCCGTTGGTCATACCCTTGGCGACGGTGAACATGTCCGGGCGAACGCCGAAATGGTCGACGGCGAAGGGCGAGCCGAGGCGGCCGAAACCGGTGATGACCTCGTCGAAGATGAGCAGGATGCCGTGCTTGTCGCAGATGGCGCGCAGCCGCTCGAGGTAGCCCTTGGGCGGGATCAGCACGCCGGTCGAGCCGGCCATCGGCTCGACGATCACGGCGGCGATGGTGGAGGGGTCGTGAAGGGTGCAGATCCGCTCCAGTTCGTCGGCGAACTCGGCGCCGTGCTCGGGCATGCCGCGGGTGAAGGCGTTGCGGACGGGATCGTGGGTGTGGCGGATGTGGTCGACGCCCGGCAGCATCTGGCCGAACATCTTGCGGTTGCCGCCGATGCCGCCGACCGACATGCCGCCGAAGTTGACCCCGTGATAGCCGCGCTCGCGGCCGATCAGGCGGGTGCGCTGCGCCTCGCCGCGCATGCGGTGGAAGGCGAGGGCGATCTTCAGCGCCGTGTCGACCGATTCCGAACCGGAATTGGTGAAGAAGACGTGGTCGAAGCCCTGCGGCGCGATCGAGGTCAGACGGTTGGCGAATTCGAAGGCCTTCGGGTGGCCCATCTGGAAGGCCGGCGCGTAGTCGAGTTCGCCGGCCTGGGCGCGGATCGCCTCGACGATCTTCGGCCGGTTGTGGCCGGCGTTGCAGCACCACAGGCCGGCGGTACCGTCGAGCACGGAGCGGCCGTCGTCGGTGCGGTAGCGCATCCGATCGGCCGAGACGAACATGCGCGGCGCCTTCTTGAACTGCCGGTTGGCGGTGAAGGGCATCCAGAAGGAAGCGAGATCGTTGGGGCGGTGTGCGATGGTCATGGGCAGGCCCTCGGCAGGGGCCGCGACGCCGGCCCGCTCGGAATGGCGAACGTTACGGAGGCCGGCGGCCCGCGACAATCCCTCGACGCCGTTCGCCGTGTTCCGTATTCTGAACATATGAACACGCGATCGGAACCCGCCACCGCCGCGGACGTCGATGTCGGCGCCCGCCTCAAGGCCCTGCGCCTCGCCCACGGCCTGTCGCAACGCGAACTCGCCCGCCGGGCGGGCGTCTCCAACGCCACCGTGTCGATGATCGAAGCCAACCGCGTCAGCCCGTCGATCGCGGCGCTGAAACAGATCCTCGCCGGCTTTCCGATCGGCCTGTCGGCCTTTTTCGCCGCCCGTGACGACGAACACGAGAAGGTGGTGTGGCGCGCCGGCGAACTGACCGAGATCGCCGGCGGGGCGATCTCCTATCGCCAGGTCGGCGGCGATCTCGCCGGCCGGTCGTTGCAGATGCTGCACGAGCGCTACCGGCCGGGCAGCGATTCCGGACGGCCGACGATCTCGCATCAGGGCGAAGAGGCGGGGCTGGTGATCCGTGGCCTGCTCGAGCTCGAGGTCGCCGGCGTGCGGCACGAGCTGCGGGCGGGCGACGCCTATTTCTTCGACAGCCGCAAGCCGCACGCCTTCCGCAACATCGGCGACACCGACCTCGTCATCGTCTCCGCCTGCACGCCGCCGAGCTTCTGACCCGGCGGTGCGCACCTCACACGGGGAAGCCGGCCTGACGCGCCAGATCGACCAGATCGGACTGCGAGCGGGCGCCGACGTGACCGATGATCTCGGCGGCGAGGAGGCCGCCGAGCTCGGCGCAGGCACCGTAGTCGAAGTCGTGGGTGAGGCCGTAGAGGAAGCCGGCGGCGTAGAGATCGCCGGCGCCGGTGGTGTCGACGACCGCCTCGACCTTCGTGGCGGGCACGGCGGTGACCTTCTCCGCGGAGACCACCAGCGAACCTTCGTCCGACAGGGTGACGGCGGCCAGACGAACGTCGCCGCGCAGCGCCTCGATGCCGGCCGCGAGGTCGGCGGTCTCGTAGAGGGCCTTGACCTCGGTCTGGTTGGCGAAGACCAGATCGACGATGCCGGCGCGCATCAGATCGAGGAATTCGCCGCGCCAGCGGTCGACGCAGAAGCTGTCCGACAGGGTCAGCGCGACGCGGCGCCCGTGGGCATGGGCGATGGTCGAAGCCTTGCGGAAGGCCTCCTTGGCCGCCGGCGGATCCCAGAGATACCCCTCGAGATAGACCGCGGCCGAGTCGGCGACGATGGCCTCGTCGATGTCGTCGGGAGTCAGGTGAGTGCAGGCGCCGAGGAAGGTGTTCATGGTGCGCTCGCCGTCCGGCGTCACCAGGATCATCGAACGGGCGGTCGGCGCCCAGTCGGCGGCGCCGGTGTGGAGAGCCGGGGTGTCGAAGTGGACGCCGACGGCGCGGATGTCGTGGCGGAAGATGGCGCCGAGGTGATCCTCGGCGACCTTGCCGAAATAGGCGGCGCGCCCGCCGAGACCGGCCAGCGCGGCGATGGTGTTGGCGGCCGAGCCCCCCGAGATCTCCTTGGCCGGTCCCATGTGGTCGTAGAGGCGTTCGGCCTCGGCCGCGTCGATGAGCCGCATCGAGCCCTTGGCCAGTCCCTCGCGCACCAGGAAATCATCCTCGGCGCGGGCGATGATGTCGACGATGGCGTTGCCGATGCCGAGGACGTCGAACCGGGGACGGGTCATGGTGGATCTCTTCGGTTGCGGGAGCGGCCGAGGGCGACGCGCCGAGGCGTCGATCGGGACCCCACGAGGAACATCGGCCGGGTACAGGAATTCCGCCGGCGGTTCAAGGCACGGCGCGGTGCGCATCCGCCCGGACGAAGCGGAAGGCGGTTGCGGATCGGTCGCCGGCCACCCATCTGCGGTCGGCGAGCACGACGACGGCCGGTGGTCGGCGTCGCCGTTTCGCGAGGGATCGGAGAGGAGAGCGGACCATGACCACCCACGCTCCCGGCGGCCTCGTCGTCGCGGCGATCGGCGATGGCCTCGCCGACGTGTCGACACCGCCGTTCCGCGGCGTGCTGTGGCGTTCGCTCGGGGTGACGATCGCGGTGGTGGCGATCGTCTGGGCGATCGGCACGCGACTCGTCACCGGCGCGGCGGTCGACCTCGCCGCCACCCATCCGCTCGACGTGCCCCATTGGCTGGAGGCGGTGCGCTGGTTCGCCGGCTTCCTCTCCGGGGCGATGCTGCTCGTCGGCCTGTCGTTCTTGGTGGCGCCGATCACCACCGGCGTCGCCGGGCTGTTCCTCGACGAAGTCGCCGAGGCGGTCGAGCGCAGCCGCTATCCGCTGGATCCACCGGGTCGCGCCCTGCCCGTATGGCCGAGCCTCGCCACGGCGGCGCGCTTCACGGTGCTGTCGATCGCGGTCAATCTCGTCGCCCTGCCGCTGGTTCTCTTCGCCGGCTTCGGCCTCGTCGTCTTCACGCTGGCCAACGGCTGGCTGATCGGACGGGAATATTTCGAGTTCGCCGCCGCCCGGCGGGTCGGGCTCGAGGAGGCGCGGCGACTGCGGGAACGGCACGCCGGATCCGCCTTCCTCGCCGGGCTGGCCGCGGCGGTGCTCTTGTCGATCCCGATCGCCAACCTGCTGACACCGCTCTTCGCCACCGCGACGATGGTGCATCTGGTGCGGCGGGTGACGGGCGGGGCCGTGTCCACCGGCTGAGGCGGCGAGGTCGGGGGGCTTCGGCGACCTCGCATCCGCGGATGCGAGCGGCCGGATCCGGAGCGGGCGTCACCGGATCACCCGGGCGCCCTTGCCCTTCATGATCGCCTCGACCTCCTTGACGTTGACCATCGAGGTGTCGCCGGGAGTGGTCATGGCCAGCGCCCCGTGGGCGGCGCCGTATTCCACCGCGGCCTGCGGACCCTTGCCTTCGAGGAAACCGTAGGCGAGGCCCGAGGCGAAGCCGTCACCTCCGCCGACGCGGTCGTAGATCTCGAGGTTCTCGCGCATCGGCGCCTCGTAGAATTGGCCGCCGGCCCAGAGGATGGCGCCCCAGTCGTTGACGGAGGCGGTCTTGGCGTTGCGCAGCGTCGTCGCCGCCACCTTGAAGTTCGGATAGGCCGCGACCGCCGTCTCGATCATCTTCTTGAAGTTGGCCGGGTCGATCTTGGAGATGTGCTCGTCGAGGCCCTCGACCTCGAAGCCGAGGCAGGCGGTGAAGTCCTCTTCGTTGCCGAGCATGACGTCGACGTGGTGGGCGATCTCGCGATTGACCCGCTGCGCCGCATCCTTGCCGCCCTGGCTCTTCCACAACTGGCCGCGATAGTTGAGGTCGTAGGAGACGATGGTGCCGTACTTCTTGGCGACCTGCACCGCCTCGATCACCACTTCCGAGGTGTTGGGGGCGAGCGCCGCGAAGATGCCGCCGGTGTGGAACCAGCGCACGCCCTCTTCGCCGAAGAGCTTCTCCCAGTTCACTTCGCCGGGCCGGATCTGCGAGGCGGCGGAGTAGCCGCGATCGTTGCAGCCGAGCGCGGCGCGCGGGCCGTAGCCCTTCTCGGTGAAGTTCAGGCCGACGCGGGTGTTGCGGCCGATGCCGTCGAACTCACGCCAGATGATGTGCGACGTGTCGACGCCGCCTTGGCAGATGAGGTCCTCGACCAGCCAGCCGACGTCGTTGACGGGTAAGGCGGTGACGACCGAGGAGCGCTTGCCCCAGCATTTGCGCATGGCGCGGGCGACGTTGTATTCGCCGCCGCCCTCCCACACCTGGAAGGTGCGGGTGGTGCGCACCCGGCCGAAACCGGGATCGAGGCGCAGCATCACTTCACCGAGCGAGACGCAGTCCCACTTGGTCTCCTGCGGCGAGCGGATGGTCAGGATGTCGGACATGGCTCACTTTCCCCGGATGGAACGGACGAGCGCGAGCGTCTCGCGCACCTTCTTCTCGATGCCGGCGTAGTCGCGGGCGTCGAGCAATTCCTTGGTGATCAGGTTCGATCCCATGCCGACGCAGGCGACGCCGGCCTTGAACCACTTGGTCAGCGACTCCTCGGTGCAGTCGACGCCGCCGGTCGGCATGATCTTCGTCCACGGGCAGGGGCCGAGCATCGCCTTGACGAACTCCGGCCCACCGACCGAGGAACCGGGGAAGATCTTGACGATCTCGACGCCGAGTTCCTCGGCGTGGCCGATCTCGGTCGCCGAGCCGCAACCGGGCGAATAGGGAATCTTGCGGCGGTTGCAGACCTTGGCGACATCGGGGTTGAGCAGCGGACCGACGACGAACTTGGCGCCGTTGGCGATGTAGAGGCCGGCGGTCGGGGCGTCGACCACCGAGCCCACGCCCATGATGATCGACGGGTCGATGGCGGCGAAATGTCGGGCCACGTCGAGGAAGACGTGGGCGGCGAAGTCACCGCGATTGGTGAATTCGATCGCCTTGGCGCCGCCGTCGGCGCAGGCCTTGATCACGTTGCGGCAGAGTTCGACGTCGGGGTGATAGAAGACCGGGATCACTGCCTGGTCGATCATCGCGGTCAATACCGACATGCGGTCGTGTCTCATCGGGGT
>JAOTSD010000154.1 GCA_030247555.1 Siculibacillus sp.
GAATTGCCGCCCCGGGTCATCACCCAGGGCGCGATCAGCGGCGTGCGCACGTGGTGGATGCCGAGCCGGGCGGTGATCGCCATCGGCGCCAGCATGTGGGCGGCGTCGAAGTGGTCGAGGAAGTTGCGGTCGCGGATGTTCGCCCATGAGGTCTCGCGCGCCGGTTCGAGCTCGATGCCCTCGGCGGCGGCGAAGCCGGCCTCGCGGGCGACGACGAGGGGGCGGCGTCGAGGAGCGGCACGAAACCCACCCGGAACCGCACGCTCGCACCGTTTCCGGCGATCAAGGCTCCATCGCTGTCACTCATCGTCCTCGATGTCCCCTCAGGTCAGGAGCTGGGCGGCGGTCACGACGCTCTGCGCGACGTCCGCCGGTTTCATCTTCTCGTTCATCGCGGCGCGGCGCATCAGCGCGGAGGCCTCGTCCTCGGAGATGGCCTTCGACCGCATCAGGATACCCTCGGCGCGCTCGATGATCTTGCGTTCGACGAGCTCGGTGCGGGCCCGGTGGAGTTCGCGCTGGAGATGGTCGATTGAACGAGAGTTCCGACCCCTTCTTCAATCGTGACTTCGGAAAGGATCGATGACATGGCGAAACTCAACGCCGTCAACGAGCGGATCAAGCGCTCCTATTTCCAGTACCTGAAGGAAGCGAAGCGGGCGAGCGAGGCCTCGGTCGATGCGGCGATCACGCGTTTCGAGGACTACACGAAGCGGCGCGACTTCAAGCGGTTCCGCATCTCGCAGGCGACGGGCTTCAAGGCCTCGCTCGTCGCCGCGATCTCGGATCGACCGGGTAAACCGCTCGCCAAGGCGACGGTCAATCAGACGCTCGCCGGCTGTCGTACCTTCTTCCTGTGGCTCGCGGGGCGACCGGGGCATCGGTCGTGCTTCACCTCGGCCGATGCCGACCACTTCAATCTGTCGGAGAAGGACGTGCGGGTCATCGCATCGAAGGGCACATATCGATCGCGCCTCTTCGATGTGGACTTCTCGTCCCCCGGATATCGCCATGGTAGTGCAGCCATGGTCCCCCACCGATTATCGCAAAGGATCGGCGCGCGGCCGCGCGACTTGGCGGTCGCAGCAGCGGATCACGTGATCGAAGGTGGCGCGCTTGTCTCCTGCCGCGTCGGCGCAGAAGACCTCCGTGCAGGTGGATCCGCTGGCGTCCGAAACCGAAATCGCCGACCGAGACAGCACGCAATTTCACGACCGACCGACCTCGACGGAGATTTTCGGGTGTGTAGCGGGATCGAGCGGTAGAGCCGAAGCCGGTTGCGTCCCCACGGTGCTGACCGCGTGCTGACCGAAACCCGGGCGCAGCTGCTCCAGATGGCGGGAATTAGTTATAACTTATTGATTTCACTGAAGAAAACTGGTGCGCGGAAGGGTATCGAATTGAGCACGTAACCGTATGTGATCATTGGATGATTTTTATTTTGGTTTCCGCAATGCCCCCAAAAATGCCCCCAATCGTCTTCGGCTGACCGATCTTGCGGTCGGTTCCGGCGGTGGTGAGCGTCTTTCGGGGCGATGGCGTCACACCTCATGCGTGCGGCGAGATCCCACCGATTGCTCGTCTCGTGTGCCCCCTCTAATCTGCGCATCGCAAGTCGGGGGGCGCGGGGCAACATGGCGGACGTGGAAGGGTTCATCGCCCGCTGGACGGCGAACGAGGGTGGGCAGGAGCGGGCGAACTACGCCCTCTTCCTCTCCGAACTCTGCGACGTCCTCGGCGTCGCCCGTCCCGACCCCGCCGGCGCCACCTCCGAACTCAACGACTACGTCTTCGAGCGCGCGGTGAAGGAGCCGAACGGCGACGGGACCTTCAACCACCGCCGCATCGACCTCTACAAGCGCGGCTCGTTCGTGCTGGAGGCCAAGCAGAGCCGGCTGAAGCCCGGCTCGCCCAAGGCGATGGAGCCCACCCCCGATCTCTTCGGCGCCCTGCCCGCGCGCGGCCGGCGCGGCGCCGATCGGTCGTGGGACAACCTGATGTTCGACGCCAAGAATCAGGCGGTGAACTACGCCCGCTGCCTGCCCCCGGCGCACGGCTGGCCGCCCTTCGTGCTGGTCTGCGACGTCGGCCACGTGATCGAGGTCTTCGCCGATTTCACCGGACAGGGGAAGAACTACGCCCAGTTCCCCGATCGCCAGGGCTTCCGCATCTATCTCGACGATCTCCGCAAGCCCGAGATCCGCGACCGCCTGAAGGCGATCTGGACCGATCCCCATGCGCTCGACCCGTCGAAGCGCTCGGCCAAGGTGACGCGCGAGATCGCCGAACGGCTGGCCGCCGTGTCGAAGGCTTCGGAGAAGCACGGCTGGCCGACCGAAGAGGTCGCCATGTTCCTGATGCGCTGCCTCTTCACCATGTTCGCCGAGGACAGAGGTGGCTTCGGGAATCTGAACAGGTCCGTTGAGTGGTCTTTCCGCCTGTGAGCAGCCAAGATTGCTTGGCGAACAGGAGAGAAGATGTCGAGACGACCGCGCCGGAACCACACCCCGGCCT